>CAVRRT010000023.1:0-21297 GCA_963723305.1 uncultured Pseudomonadota bacterium | reverse complement strand
TCTCCACTCGCCTTCGATCCAGACCTGGCGCCCTTCGCGGCGCTCCCAGTGGCCGGCGCGCCACATATGACCGCGGCGCTCGTGCTCCCAGCGGCCGGGGACCCACAAATAACGTCCGCCGCGCCATTCGTGCGCGCCGGGAATCCAGACCCAGCCGGGACGTGGCGCCGGCATCACCTCGACCTGCGGCGGCGGGGGCGGCGGCGGCTCGACGTAGGCTGGCTCCGCTGGCGGCATCGGCGCGGGCGGCGGACCGCCCCCTTCCACCCACTCGCCGGGGACCCAGACCTGGGCACCGCCACGCATGTCCCAGTGGGCGGGGCGCCACATGTGGCCGCGGCGCTCGTGTTCCCAGCGGCCGGGAACCCAGCGATAACGACGGCCGTTCCACTCGTGCATGCCGGGGATCCAGACCCAGCCTGGGCGCGGCGCCGGCGCAACTTCGGCCTGCGGCGGAGGTGGCGGCGGATAACCGGCTTGCGCCACCTGGACCGAAACAGGAGCCAGCGCGTGGTGCGAGGGGGCGGCAGACGGAGAGAGGAGACTGGCGGACAGAACGATCGGGAGGCTGATTGCGATCATCGTCAGAGTTTACCGCCTTTCGGAGGTCGGCCCGCGTAACATTGGTCACGCGGATCGGTCGTGCGTCACGCGGATCGGGCGCGCCGACGCGCTCAGGGTTTGGACGCTCAGGGTTTGGAGAGGAAGCGCGCGAGGATCGTCTTCACGCCGGCGCCGGGGAACTTCATCGTCACCTTGAGATCGGCGCCGGCCCCCTGCCAGGCGCGCACCTCACCGATGCCGAACGACGGGTGGCGCAGCTTGGCGCCGACCTGCAGCCCCGGCCCGGAGGCCGACGCCTCCTCGTCGTACTCGACGACGATCTCACCGGGCCTGGCGCGTGGCGCTGCCGGACGCGCGGCGGGCGGGCGCGCGCGCCCCGGCGGCAGGTGCGCGAACTCGGATTGTCGCGCCAGGGCCGGCTCCTCGTCGCGGCTCCAGCGGCCCCCCCACGGTCCGCGCCCCTCGCTCGATCCGTAGCCGCCGTACTCGGGCGGGCGCGCCATCACGATCGACTCGACGGCATCCATCGGCAGATCGCGCAGAAATCGACTGGGGATCCCGGGCAGCTCCTGCCCCGAGAGCCGGCGGCGGCGCACGCGCGACAGATGCAGCAGCGTGCGGGCGCGCGTGACCGCCACGTAGCAGAGGCGGCGCTCCTCCTCGACGGCCGAGTCGTCGTCGACGCTGCGGGCGTGGGGGAAGATCCGCTCTTCGAGGCCGGTGAGGAAGACGACCGGGAACTCCAGCCCCTTGGCGGTGTGGACCGTCATCAGGGAGACCGCCCCCTTGTCGGGATCGTAGCCGTCGACGTCGGAGGCGAGCGCCACCCGTTCCAGGAACCCGTGCAGCGTCGGCTCCTCCGCTTCCCGCTCGTACTCGCGCATCTGGGCCACCAGCTCGAGCAGGTTCTCGCTCCGGCCTTCGGCCTCCATCGTGGCCTCGCCGGCCAGCGCGTCCCGGTAGCCGCTCTCCTCGAGCACCTTCTCCGCCAGCGACGCCGGGCCCAGGCCGGCCCCTTCGGTGCGCAGCTTCCGCATCAGCTCGACGAAGGCGGCCACCTTCCTGCGCGGTCCCGAGCCCAGCAGCGCATCGTCGCTCGACACCAATTCCAGCGCCTGCCAGGCCGAGATCTTTCGTTCGTTGATGAGATCGCCGATCCGGTCGACCGTGGTGGCGCCGATGCCACGCACCGGAACGTTGATGATCCGCTGCAGCGCCAGACCGTCGTCCGGGTTGGCGATGGCGCGCAGGTAGCAGATGAGGTTCTTGATCTCGGCGCGGTCGAAGAAGCGCGTGCCGCCCACCACGACGTAGGGCAGATTGCGGGCGCGGAGCGCGTCTTCCAGCACGCGCGACTGGGCGTTGGTCCGGTAGAAGACGGCGAAGTCGCGCGGCGCACGCGTGGTCGGCAGCGCGTCCTCGATCCGTGACGCGACGAACTCCGCCTCGTCGCGCTCGGTCTCCCCTTCGAACATGATGATCGGCTCGCCGTCGCCCGCTTCGGTGAAGAGCCGCTTGGGGCGCCGCTCGCTGTTCTTCTCGATGATGGCGTTGGCGGCGCGCAGGATGTGGCCGGTGGAGCGGTAGTTCTGCTCCAGCTTGACCACGAAGGCGCCCGGGTAGTCGCGCTCGAAGTCGAGGATGTTGCGGATGTCGGCGCCCCGCCAGCGGTAGATCGACTGGTCCTCGTCGCCGACGACGGTGATGCTGCCGGTCCGGCGCGACAGGAGCCGCACCAGCCGGTACTGCACGCTGTTGGTGTCCTGGAACTCGTCGACCAGCACGTGGTCGAAGCGCTCGGCGATCTCCTGCGCGGCGGGCGTCTCGCTGGCGCAGAGCTGCAGCGTCTTCATCAACAACCCGCCGAAGTCGGTGGCGTTCGCCGCCGCCAGCCGCTCCTCGTAGAGCTTGTAGGCCTTGCCGATCACGTCGTCGAAGTAGTCGTCCGAGTTGAACGACGCCGCCGTGGTCCCGTTGTTCTTGGCCCGGTCGATCGCCGACAGCACCTGACGCACCGGGAACATCCGCTCCGGGACCTTGAGGTCGGTGAGCACCCGACCGAGGAGGCGCTTCTGATCGTCGTCGTCATAGATGACGAAGTCCTTGCGGAGGCCGACCGCCTCCCCCCACTGGCGCAGGAGGCGCGCCGAGATGGCGTGGAACGTCCCCACCCACAGGCCGCGGCTGCCGACCTTCATCCGCTCCCAGAGCAGCTTGTCGACGCGCTCCCGCAGCTCGCCGGCCGCCTTGTTGGTGAAGGTGACCGCCACGATCCGCCGCGGGTCGGCCCCCGTCGCCACCAGCTGGGCCAGCCGGTAGGTGATGACGCGCGTCTTGCCCGAGCCGGCGCCGGCGACGATCACCATCGGCCCCGGCGGGTGCAGCACCGCCGCGAGCTGCGGCGGGTTCAGCTCGCGCGCCAGCACCTCGGCCGAAAACGGCGCCGCGCGGCGCTCGCGGTCCGTCTGCATCGCGGCGTCCGTCTCCATCGGCGCGTACTCTGTCACACAGGCGTGCACGCTCGCCGGGCAAAGTTCATGCGCGGCCGGGCGTCGGGCGGCTGGACTTACGCTTCGGCCGCCAGGGCTCGCTCGATGGCGCCCACCAAGGTGGCGATCTCGACCGGCTTGACGAGGTGAAGCTGAAAGCCCGCGTTGAGGCTGGCCTGGATGTCTGACTCGGTCCCGTAGCCGCTCAACGCGATCGCCCGGACCGGGCGTTTCGCCTTCAGCCGGCCGAGGAGCGTCCTTCCGTCGATATCGGGCAGCCCGAGGTCGCTGACCACGACGCTCACCGCCTCCAGGTCGGCGGCCAGGGCCTCGCCGGCGGTGCAGGCGGTCTGGACCTCGTACCCCTGCAGGCCCAGCAAGATCGCCAGCGAGGTGGCGATATCGGGATCGTCCTCGACCAACAGAACGCGCGGCCTCCGCCCCTGGGGCCCGCGCGGCGCCACCGAGACCGCGGAGGCAGGCGGCGAGGCCGCCAGCGGCGCCGCGACGGTCCCCAGCTCGACGAGGAACCGGGCTCCGCGTCCGCGGCCCGCGCTGTGCGCCATGATCCGGCCACCGTGGAGCTCGACGATTCCGCGGCTGATGGCCAGCCCCAGCCCCAGCCCCCCGCCGCTGGTGGACGGATCGCGCGCCTGTTCGAATCTTTCGAAGATGCGCGAGAGCGCGGCTTCTTCGATCCCCTCTCCCGAGTCACTGACCTCCACGACGATCGTCTCTCCCAGATTCCACGAGCGCAGGCCGATGTGTCCACCGTCGGGGGTGTATTTGAGCGCGTTCCTGAAGAGGTTGGAGAAGACCTGGCCAAGACGAGAGGGGTCTCCGGCCACGTGGTGTCTGCTGGCGTCGAGCCCGATGTGTAGCTCGAGACGCCGGGTCCGGTACTCGCCGGCGAACATCTCCAGCGCCTCCCGGGCGACCTCGTGCAGATCGATCGACCTTCGGTCGAGGCGCAGCTTGTGGTTCTCGATCCGGGTGACGTCCAGGAGATCATCGATGAGCCGCACCTCGGCGGTCACGTTCCGCCGAAAGATCTGCCCCAGCTCCATCATCTCTGTGCGGGAGAGGCGGCCCGAGAGCAGCGCGGAGACGGCCGCCAGCAGCGGGGTCAGCGGCGTCCGCAGCTCATGACTGAGCATGCTGATGAAGTCGTCCTTGGCCTTGTTCGCCTCGCGTGCCGCCCGTTCCGCCTGCTCCAGCACGCGCCGCTCGACCTCGTTCCGGCGATCTGCGCTCACGTCGGTGATGGCCGTGAAACAGAGCCCTGGGCCCTCCTTGGTGGTGCGGCTGGCGAGCTTGACCGACACGCTGCCGTTCCGGCGGCTGGCGATCACCAGCTCGGTCACGGCCGATCCGGTCTTGTTGAAGCGCGACAGGTGATCCGAGAGCGCCCCGCGATCCGCCGCGGCGACGAACACCCGAAACGGCAACCTGAGCACGTGCGCGCGATCCATCCCCAGCAGCGCCGCGGCCGGCAGATTGAGCGCCTCGATCAACCCCTGCGCGTCGAGGGTGACGTAAGCTGTCGGAGCCTGGTCATAAAGCTCCGCGCAGCGCTGCTCCCAGTCGGTCGTCGTCTTCGGGCTGGCCAGGACCGCACCGACCTGGCGCGCGGATTTTCTCGGCGGCCGGGCCGCGGAACGGCGCTGGCCGTCCGCTTTGCTTTTAGGCCTCATGAACGTCCTGCGCCGCACGCGCCGCGCCGGTCCTGCTGGGAACACCGTCCCGGATGATGAGCAGGATGACCCCGCCGCCGGGCTCGCCCGACTCGATCCGGCGACCGTCGAGCACCATCTTCCGGCGGCCGAGGCCGGGGAATTCACGCTCGACCACGAACCCCTCGAAGTTCTTGCGGCGGGGGAGAATCTCCTCCAGCAACGTCCGCAACTTGGGACTGTCCCACTGTCCCGCGCCCACGTCGTAGACGAAGCGCCCTTCGGTCTCGGCGGCGGAGACCTGGAACGCCTCCCGGAAGGCGTGGTTGCTCCGCACGATCTCCAGGCGCTCGTTGAGCATCAGGATCGGCTCTCCCACGCTGTTCATGATCGCCTCGCCGGTCTCGCGCGCCAGCTTGAGCGCCGAGACGTCGATCAGCATCAGCACCGCGCCGTCGATCCTGTTGTCCACGCTCTTGTAGGGGCGAATCCGCAGCGAATAGACGTTGCCCTGCGCGTCCGTCACCTCTCGCTCGCGCGCGGCCACGGCGCTGATCGACTCGCCGATGAGGGTCTCCACGTCGGAGAGCTCGACGTTGGGCCTGATGTGGCCTATGGGGCGACCGACGTCCCCGGGGATGAGGTTCAAGAGCTTTTCGGCGGCGGGGGTGAAGCGACGGACCTTGAGATCCTCGCCGACCATGACGATGGCGATGTTGACGCTGCCCAGCAGGTTGAGGAGATCGCTGTTGACGAGGGAGAGCTCGTCGTTGCGGTTTCGCAGCTCCTCGTTCAGCGTGTTGAGCTCTTCGTTGGTCGACTGCAGCTCTTCCCGCGCGGTGTCCAGCTCTTCGTTGGTCGACTGCAGCTCCTCGTTGCTGGAGAGGATCTCCTCGTTCGCCGACTGCAGCTCCTCGTTCGCTCCCTCCAGATCCTCGATGATCGCCTGGAGATATTCACGGTTCGCGGCCAGCTCCTTCTCCAGATGCGCGGCCGTGGCGGCCCGGAGCGACCGGCCGGCAGGAGGCCGGTCCTTCTTCCGCTCTCCTCGGGTCGGGTGACCCGGCTGCTCGAAGAGCACCAGAAACCGCTGCTCCGCGCCGCTCCCGATGGGGGTCACGTCCAGGTTGACGGCGAAGCTCTCCCCGTCGAACTGAACCTGCAGCCCCTCCTTTCGGACGTGGGCTTCTTGCTCTCGGGCCTCGCGCAGCGCCTTGCGCAGCCCGTGGACCAGGCCATCCCGCACCATCTGCAGGAGATCGAGCTTGGCCTCGCCGGCTGGAAGCTCGAGGTAGCGTCCGGTGCGGCCGCGCGTGCGCACGATCCGGAAGGCGCCATCGACCAGCACGCCTGGCGGACCGTAGCGATCGAGGATCAGGCGGTTGACCTCGGCGCTGCCGCTCCCCTCCCCGGCCTGGTCGCGGGCGGGCCCGAGCCGCGACAGGCGCGGGCCCAGCGCTCCCGCCGGTGCAGGCGGAAGGGCGACGCGGCCGAACTGCATCTCGGCCACCGCCGCCGTTCCGCGCCGGGAGTAGATCTTGTGCTTTTTGTCGAGCATCGAAAAGAGATCGACGTAAGCGGCGGTGGTCTCGGAGCGACCGAGCATGAGGAAGCCAGTCGGCTTGAGGCCGTAATGAAAGACGGCCATCACCTTTCGTTGCAGCGGGTAGCCCAGATAGATGAGCAGGTTCCGGCAGACGATCAGATCCAGCTTGGAGAACGGCGGATCGCGGGTCAGGTCCTGACGGGAAAACACGCAACGCTCACGGAGGACCTTGCTGATCCGGTAGCCGCCGTCGACGCGGGTAAAGAACCGGCGCAGCCGGGCCGGGCCCACGGCGCGCGCTATTGCTTCAGGGAACTGACCGCGGCGGGCATGGTCGATCATTCGCTGGCTCACGTCGGTGCCGAAGATCTGGACCGGCGGACTGTCTGCCCGGTCGCCCAAGGTCTCCTGCAGCGCGATGGCCAGCGAGTAGACCTCTTCGCCCGACGAGCAGCCGGGAACCCAGGCACGGATGGGGCCGTCGGTGTGCGCGGCGAGCAGGCGGGGGAACACCTCCTTTGACAGCGCCTCGAACGCTTCGGGCTCCCGAAAGAAGCTGGTGACGTGAATGAGGAGGTCCTCGTAGAGATCCGCCGCTTCCTTGGGATCGCCCTCGAGGAGCGCGACGTAGGCGGGAAGATCGACGATCCGCCGGAGGGCCATCCGCCGGTGAATTCGCCGCATCATGGTGGGCTCTTTGTAGTGCGTGAAGTCGACGTCGCTGGTCTTGCGCAGGATCTCGAGCAGCTGGCGCAGGTCGGCGGTCGGCCGATGCTCGCCGTCGGAGGCGAGTCCGGGAGTCGCCGCCCCCAAGGAGGCCTCGACGATGGGGTAGTCGGAGAGCCGGGTCAGCTCCACCGCCAGGCGCTCGACCGGGAGAACCAGGTCCACCGCGCCGGTCGCGATCGCCGCCCGCGGCATCCCATCGAACTTCGCCTCCCCGGGGTCCTGGACCAGGGTGACCCCGCCCGCGGCCTTGACCGCGGCCAGACCGGCGGCGCCGTCGGAGGCCGTTCCGGACAGGACCACGGCGACGGCGTGCTCCTGATAGCCCCTCGCCAGCGACTCGAAGAAGTGATCGATCGGGGTGTACTGGCTGTGATCGGTGGGGCGATGCCCGACTTTGAGACGGCCATCGACCACCGCCATCCGCGCGTCCGCCGGGATGACGTAGATGTGGCCCGGCTCGAGCCTCATCCGATCGCGCGCTTCGTGGATGGGAAGCGTCGTCGCGCCTCCCAGAATCTGCGGCAGGTGGCTCTCGTGCGTCGGCGACAGGTGCTGGACCAACACCAGCGCCAGCCGCGTGTCGACCGGGATCTTCCTGACCAGCTTGGAGAACGCCTCCAGGCCGCCGGCGGAGGCCCCCACCCCCACGACCAGAAAGGGAGCGGGCGAAGGGGTCGTTCGCCGACGATGAGGCTTGGCCCTGGGCAGCGGCCGCTTGCCCTTCGGAGGTCCCCTCGACAATCGCTGCTGCTTCCCTCCCTTACCCACCACCCGCCTGGCTTACCACTGTCACCCGATCCATGAAAGTGACCTCTAACAAAAGGTCGAGATGCCGATCCCCCTCAGCGCTTGGCGCGGGACGCGCGGCGCGGGGCCCGGGCGTAGCAGACAACCTCGATGTTGTTCCGCTCGCCGTCCTTGACGAAGGCGGCGTAGTAGCTCGGCCCGTAGTCGGGGCGGAGGCCGGGCTTGCCGTTGTCCCGGCCGCCCGCGCCCAGCGCCGCGGCATGAAAGGCGTCCACCTCCTGGCGGTGATCGACGCGAAAGGCGTAGTGGCCTCCGCCGCTGGCCTGGCGGTCGCGCGCGAGCCAGAAGATCTTCTCCTTGCGCGACCCCATCCCGAACGCCGAGGGGACCTCCATGTTGATCTTCATCCCGATGGCGCCCAGCGCGGCGCCGTAGAAGGCGCGGGCGGCCTTGAGATCGCGGACCAGGCAGCTGAGGTGGTCGAGCGCGACGATCTTGGTGCGAGGGGTCGTCTTGGGGATCTTGGCCATGCCGTCCTATGTAGGACCGTTCCAGCCCGGAGGCCAGAGGCCCGTCGCGCGGAGGCCGGGCGCGCTGTGACGTCGCGGGCGCACTACGGCGTGGTGATCTGCTGGCGGTGCAGGAGCGCGACGATCTGGGCGATCACCTCGGCCTCCTGCTCGCTGCCGGCGATGCGCAGATCGCAGGCCTGGGTGCTGGAGCCGCTGGGATCGACGTCGATGAGCAGCATCGGCGCGTCGGGGATCAGCGCCTGGACGGCGGTCGCGTCGCCGAGACCGATGGCGTTGGTCGTGGAGACCACGATGAGGCCGGCGTTGAGAAGGAGGTGCGCCACCTCGCCGAAGCGGCGCACCAGCTCGGACTGCGCGGCGTCGACCCACAGATCGTGGTCGACGCCGAGGAGGACGTTCTGGCCGTCGAGCATGTAGACGTTGCGCCCGGCCTCGAACAGGGCCCGCTCGAGCGCCCGCGCGTGCTGGTGCTTGCCGGTGCCGGCCCTCCCCACGAACATGATGAGCGCGGCGCGGTGGTGGTTGCGCGCGGCGCGGTCGGCGGCCGAGACGCCGCCCGGCACCCAGTTGAAGTCACGCGTGCGGGCCTCGGCGCGCAGATCGCGCAGATCGTCGGAGACGGCGGCGGTGATGATGCCGCCCCCGGCCACGTCGTAGCCGTCGACGATCACGAACCGCCCGGTCGCCTCGCAGTCGGCGGTCAGGTCGAACGCCACCGGCTGGCGCAGCTCGAGGATCACGTCGGCGACGTCGTTCCGGCCGACCTCGTCCTTCTCCAGCCGGTGATCGAGCTGGCTGGCGTCGATCACCTTGTTGATCTTCTGCAGCTGCACCGGCAGCGCCGCCGTCCCCAGCTTGATCTTGTAGTCGCGCCCCTTGACGAGCGGCTTCTTGCCCAGCCAGATCAGGTTGGTGCGGATGCGCGTCGAGACCTGGGGCGGCTTGCCGACGTGGCTCATCACCTCGCCGCGGGTCACGTAGATCTCCTCGCTGAGCGAGAACCCGGTCGACCACCCGGCGTCGATGCTGGTGCGCGGCGCCGTGTTGAACCCCTCGATGGTCTTGATCGTCGAAATCTTGTTGGAGGGGGAGAAGACCACCCTGTCGCCGACCGCCACCTTCCCGGCCTCGATCCGCCCGGCGAAGATCCGGCGGTCGTCGCCGTGCTCGGTGAACTTGTAAACCGCCTGCAGCGGCATCCGCAGCGGCTGGTCGTTCTTGGAGGGCGCCTTTGGCAGCGCGTCGAGCAGCTCCAGCAGCGTCGGGCCGTCGTACCAGGGGGTCTCTCTCCCGCGCGTGGCCAGGTTGACGCCGGCGACGGCGGCCACCGGCACGAACTGGCGCGGGCTGACCGCGCCAATGCCGCTCAGAAATGCCCGGTACTCCGCCTCGATCTTCTTGAAGTGGGCCTGGTCGTACTTGACCAGGTCCATCTTGTTCACGCAGACGACGACCTGGCGGATGCCCAGCATCGACAGGATGTAGCCGTGGCGCCGGCTGTTCTCCCGCACGCCCTCCTTGGCGTCGATCACCAGCACCGCCGCCTCGGCGCGGGCGGCGCCCGAGATCATGTTCTTGAGGAACTCGATGTGGCCCGGGGCGTCGATGATGATGTAGTCGCGCGTCTTGCTCTTGAAGAAGCAGCGCGCGGTGTCGATGGTGATCCCCTGGTCCTGCTCGTCGGAGAGCGCGTCCAGCAGGAAGGCGTACTCGAACGGCTTGCCGGTCCGCTCGCACTCGCGCCGCACCGACTCCAGCTTCCCTTGCGGCAAGGCGCCGGTGTCGGCCAGCAGGCGGCCCACGACGGTGCTCTTGCCGTGATCGACGTGCCCGACGATGACGACGTTGAAGGTGTCGCGCTGAGGCTGGGTCTCGAGCGCCATCACATGTAGCCTTTTCGTCGAAGCTCTTCGAGGCCGTGCTTGCCGTCCTGCAGGCGGCCCGAGCGCTCGGCGATGTTCCGAAGCGCGCCGCTCTTGAGCTCGGTGATGATGTCGTCGACGTTCTTCGACGTGCTCTTGATCGGGCTCTGGCAGGGGCCACAGCCGAGGCTGCGGTAGCGGGTCCCCGATCCCTGGTCGTAGTAGAGCGACACGGTCGGGATGCTCTCCCGCTTGATGTACTCCCAGATGTTCAGCTCGGTCCAGTCGAGCAGCGGGTGGATGCGCACGTGCGTCCCCGGGGCGAAGTCGGTCTTGAACTGGTTCCAGAACTCGGGCGGCTGATCGCCCACGTCCCAGTCGTCGTTCTTGTCGCGCGGCGAGAAGTAGCGCTCCTTGGAGCGGCTCCCCTCCTCGTCGGCGCGCGCGCCGACGATGACGCCGGTGTAGGCGGCGCGATCGGGATCGACCTCGTACTGGCCGGTCGCGAGGTTCATTCGCATCCGCTCGCCCGTGCCGTGCAGCGTGGCGGCCAGCGCGCCGCTCTTGAGCTTGCCGCAACACTCGGTGCGCGCCGCGGCCTGCTCCTCCTTGGTCATCGCCGGGTTGGCCTTCAGCTTCTCGGGGAAGGTGTCCTTGGCGGCCAGCGCTTCCTTGTTCTGCCCGACGATCATCTGCAGCTTGTACTCCAGGGCCAGACGATCGCGATAAGCGATCATCTCCGGGAGCTTGTAGCTGGTGTCGATGTGAATCAGCGGGAACGGGATGTGGCCAAAGAACGCCTTGCGCGCCAGCCAGAGCAGGACCGTCGAGTCCTTCCCGATCGACCACAACATGCAGAGCCGCTCGAAGTGCCGGAACGCTTCCCGAAAGATATAGACGCTTTGTTGTTCGAGTTGCTCCAGGTGATCCATGAGCTCCTTATCTTGACACAGTGACGGTTGCCACGTGTTCGGCTCAGTTCGGCGCCGCCAACAATTCTCGCTCCGCCTCACGGAGCGTCTGCTTCCACTCTGGATCTCCGGGAACGGCCGCGACGGCGCGTCGATAGAGCTTCACCGCGTCGCCAATCCGCCCCAGGCGACGCAGGTGGTCGCCGTAGTCGATCAGCGTCTGGTGACAGCCTTCGCGATCGTGCGCCAGCGCGGCGACGAACAGCTCCGACGCCCGTGAGCTGTTGCCCGCCAATCCGTGCTCGAGCGCCGCCTGGTGCAGCGCCCAGTGGTCGTCGGGCTCGAACGCCAGCGCCAGATCGTAGGCCTCCGCCGCGTCGATGTGGCGCTCCATCTCGGCGTAGATGTCGCCGCGGATGGCGGCGATGAAAAAGGGATCCCCTCCCCGACTGCCCGCCTCGCCGATCGCCTCCAGCGCCTCCAGCGTCCGCCCCTGCTCGAGCAGCACCTGCGCCAGCTTGGCGTAGCCGAGCCCGTAGGTGGCGTCCATGGCCACCACCTGACGGAACGCCGCCTCCCCCTCCTTGAGCCTCCCGGCCTCGAGCTCCGCGTCGCCGAGCTCGCGCCATCCGTCGACCAGCGCCGGGTTGAGCGCGATGGCCCGCTTGGCGACCGGCGCCGCGTCCGAGGCGTGCACGGCGTTGAGCGCCTCGGCCAGGAACGCCTGCGCCGCGCCGAAATCGACCAGCGCCGGCGACGCCGCCACCGCCCGCGCGTCGCGCGCCGCCGCCTCGGCGCGCCCCGCCTCCAGCTCCTCGCGCGCGGCCTGCAGCCGGGCCAGCCCCTCACGCAGCGCCGGGGTCGGCGCCAGCAGCTTCGGCAGGTCACGATCGGTCGGATCGAGCGCGGCGATGATCCGGACCGCCAGCAGGCCGACGTTGGAGAGAGGACCCTCGAAGGGCCGCTCGGCGAGGGCGGCCAGGGCCTCGCCGCGCCAGAAGGCCGCCGTCGCCACCGTGGCCTCGCCGAGCAGCGCGCGCGCCGCGGCCACCGCCGCCGTGTCGCCCCGCTCCGCCGCCAGCACCGACACCAGCGCCGCGGCATCGAGCCGCGCGTCGTCGTCGCGCGCGCCGATCGGCTCGAGCGCGATGGCGTCGCTGAAGGCGCGCAGCGCGCCGTCCTGATCGCCGGCGCGCACCGCCCGCATCCCGATGGCCAGCATCAGCGCCGGCGTGGGGGGCGTCGCCGCGCGCAGCGCCGCGGCCAGCGTGGCGTCGATCTCCGCCGCGCGCCCTTCGGGCTCGAGCAGCTCGGCGAAGTCGAGCCAGTGATCGGCCAGGCCCGGATCGCGGTGGCAGCGCGCCTCGCAGAGCGCGATGGCCGACTCGCCCGGAACACCGATCGCCGCCAGCTCGGCGCAGAGCACGTGCAGGAAGCGCAAGCAGGAGGTCCCGACCCGATCGACCCCCTGCTCCGCCACCTCGACCACCGGCCACTCGCCGTCACCGTTCGCCTCTTCCGCGTCGAGCGCGTAGCGGCGCCCGGCCCGATCGACGATCGGCCAGAGCCCCGCCGGCCAGGACGAAAGCCCCGGCGTCCGGCGCGAGCCCGACACCCGCGCCACCGCCTCATCCACCGTCAAAAGGCGCGTCTCGGGCCCCAGCAGGCCGCCGTCGTGCGCGTCGATCAGCGCCGCCAGCCCCGGCGGCGGCGCCACCCGCATCACGGCCTGGAATCGCCCCAGCCAGTCCGGCCCGGCTCCCCGGAACAGGACCGCGTCCGGGAGCGCCGAGACCACCCGCTCTATTTCGCCGATCAGCGTGCGGGCGGGCTCCTTCATGCGGACGGTTTAGACCGCCGACCCCGCACAATCAAGCCCGGCGGCGCGGAAGCCGGTGCGGCTTCCGCCGCCGACAAACCCGCGGCGCGCGACCGCCAAACGGGCACAATCGTGGTTTCAGATGTAACCCCAGGTGGTGGTTTGTCGGCCAATTTGTAGACCAATGTGTCCCAATGACGTAGGCCACCACGCGAAAACGAGACGAAAAAAGCTCGCTCAAATCGGTCGTGCCGTGCGAAACTTGAGACGGTTTTCGCCGCGACCACCATGGGCAGAATCCTTCTATGCGACGACGAAGAGTCCCTGTGCCGTAGCCTGGGCCGCATCCTGCGTGCGGCAGGCCACGAAGTCGTCACCCAGAACGGCGAGGAGGGGCTGGCCCGCCTGCGCCAGGAGCGGTTCGACCTCATCCTGACCGACCTCCGGATGCCCGACGTCAGCGGCTTCGACATCCTGGCGGCCGCGCGCCTGCACGCCCCGGGGACGCCGGTCATCGCCATGAGCGGCAGCGCCGAGATCCCCGACGCCGTGCGGGCGATGCACGCCGGCGCGCGCGACTTCCTCATCAAGCCGTTCGAGACGCGCACGCTGGAGGAGTCGGTGGCCGCGCTGCTCAAGCCGACACCGCCCGAGCCGGAGCCCGACGCGCTGGCCTGGCGCGACAAGCACGCCCCCTGGCTGCTGGGAAACGATCCCTCGATGCTGCCGGCGCTGGGCCTCATCGCGCAGGTGGCCGACACCGGCTGCACCGTCCTCATCACCGGCGCCTCGGGGACCGGCAAGGAGCTGGCCGCGCGCTCGCTGCACGCCGGCTCGGCGCGTCTCAACAAGCCCTTCGTGGCGGTCAACTGCGCCGCCATCCCGGCCAACCTCGTGGAGTCCGAGCTGTTCGGTCACGCCAAGGGCTCGTTCACCGGCGCCTCGAGCGCGCGCATCGGCCGCTTCGCCCAGGCCGACGGCGGCACCATCTTTCTCGACGAGGTCGGCGAGATGGAGATCGGCGTCCAGGCCAAGCTCCTGCGCCTCATCCAGGACGGCGAGCTCTACCCGGTGGGCGAAGAGACCCCCACCCGGATCGACGTCCGCATCCTGGCCGCCACCAACCGCAACCTGGAGCACGAGGTGGCCGCCGGAAAGTTCCGCGCCGATCTCTACTGGCGCCTCAACGTCATCCCGGTCGAGATGCCGTCGCTGCGCGAGCGCGCGGGCGACATCCCCAGCCTGGCCGAGCACTTCCTGCGCCGCTCGAACGCCCGCAACAAACGCGACGTCGTCGGCTTCGAGCCGCAGGCGATGGCCGCGCTCGAGGCTTACACCTGGCCCGGCAACATCCGCGAGCTGGAGAACGTCGTCGAGCGGCTGGTGATCGTCAAAGGCAAAGGGACCATCGCCATGACCGACCTGCCGCAGGCGGTCCGCGCGCCGCGCAGCCTGACGCCGAGCAAAGGGACGCCCATCCCCGGCCTGCCCCAAGACGGCACCGACCTGCGCGCCATGCTGGAGGCGGTCGAGGACCGAATGATCGGCGAGGCGCTGGAGCGCACCGGCGGCAACAAGAACCGCGCCGCCGAGCTCCTGGGCCTGAACCGCACCACGCTGGTCGAGAAGCTCCGCCGCAAGCGCGTCGCCTGAGCGCTGCCTGTCCGAGGGACGCGCGACGGCGCCGATCGGCGCGCCCTCAGCGGCTCCAGAGAGCGGCCAGGTCCAGCTCGACGGCGTCGAAGGGCTCCGAGCGAACCTTGACGTCGCCGGCGCACGTCTCGAGCAACCGCCAACCGCCGGCATCCAGACGATAGACCTCCAAGGTCGTCGCAGCGGGATCGACAAGCCAGACGTTTCGCACCTGCGCCTCCGCGTAGTGGCGCATCTTTCGCGCGCGGTCGAGCTTTGCCGTCGCCGGCGAAAGAACCTCGCACAGCCAGTCGGGCGCCAGCTCGAAGTACGAAACGTCGGGCACCTCCGGCATCCGCTCACGGCGCCAGCCGGCGAGGTCGGGGACCAGGATCTGGTCGGCCAAGTGCAGCTCCGGCTCGTCGAGAATGACCCATCCCCCGGGCCCGCCCTTGCCGCGATCGAAGGGACCGCCGATCTCCATGCCGAGACGGCTGGCCGCCCTGGCGTGCAACGACGCCGGGCGCGGACTGACGACCAGCTCACCGTCGAGGATCTCGCCTACCAGGTGCGGCGGCAAGGCCTGTAGGTCAGCGTAGGTCGCCGCTTTCTTCGCGAGCACCGATCCATTATCGCATGGGGCCGCGGCGGACGCCGACAAAGGCCGGAGCCGCGCGTCAGGATGCGGCGCGCATTCATCCCGCGGTCGGGGTCGAACCGCGGCTGGACGAAGTGCGTTCGGTCCGCTTCCCCGCGCTCCGCGTCTCCGCCATTCTTGAATCGGACCCGAGGGATCTTTGCGCGGTAGGCTGTCTCGGTGAACGTCCAGCTGTTCGGGACCAAGAAGTGCGCGGAGACGCGCAAGGCGGAGCGGTTCTTCAAGGAGCGCGGCGTGAAGCTGCACGTCGTCGACCTGGCGCAAAAGGGGATGGCGCTCGGCGAGCTGCGCAACGTGGCGGCGCGCGTGGGGGGCGTCGAGGCGCTGATCGATCGCGAGGGGAAGCGCTACCTCGAGCGCGGGTTGAAGTACGCGGCACCGACCGGCCCGCGCGTCGAGCAGGCGCTGGCCGACGATCCGCTGCTGCTGCGGACGCCGATCGCGCGCTGGGAGGGGCGCGCCACCGTGGGCTACGCGCCCGAGGTCTGGACGACCTGGCTATCGTCGTCCTGAATCGGCCGAGCTGGACCGACCGGCGTCGGTGCCGCTTTGCTCGACGGGATGGCAGCGTGTAAACTTTGTCGGTGAGTTGGCGGGAACACATTACCGTTAACCCCGGCGTTCGGAGCGGAAAGCCCTGTGTCGCGGGGACCCGGATCACGGTTTACGACGTGCTGGAATATCTGGCCGGCGGGATGAGCGAGGAACAGATCCTCGGTGATTTTCCGGATCTTACTGCGGACGGCATTCGCGGCTGCCTCGCCTTCGCGGCGGCGCGAGAACGACGCCTCGCGTCCAGCTCTGCGGCGTGAAGCTTCTGTTCGACGAGAATCTCAGCCCTCGTCTGTCGGACCTTCTGCGCACGGAATTCCCCGGCAGCAGCCACGTCCGCGACGTCGGCTTGTTGGGAGCCGACGACGTGCCGTGTGGACCCATGCGCACCGCGACCACTCGCGATCGTCTCGAAGGACAATGACTTTCGTCAACGAAGCTTCTTGGAAGGAGCGCCGCCGAAGATCATCTGGCTCAGCGTAGAAAATGCGGGCACGGTGGCTATCGCTGGCCTAATACGCAGAGAGCACGCGCGAATCCTGGCCTTCGAAGCGGACCCGGAATCGTCACTGCTCGTTTTGGTACTGTGAGGCCAATCTCCCGCGTGGATCGACGACGCAACAAAAACGTGACCAAGAGTTAACAGCCAGCGGACGCGCACTCGCATAAGGTGGTTCCTCGGGCGGCGTGGACCTGGCGTCGAGGAGAGGGCGGAGGGGAACGCGGCACCCGGCGGAGCGACGGGGTGGGATCGAGACCGGTGGGCGGAGAAGCCTCGGCCGGGTGCGCGCGTCTATTTTGGGGCCGCGGTCGCGCCCATGCGAAAGCCAGCTGAGCTTCGTCGGCCCGCGCAATCGCGTGAGATGGAAGCGAGACGCGGGTAGCCTTGGGTCCGTGGACGAGGAGATCCGGAGAGCCATCGCCGAGAGAAGGCTGCTCGGGTTCTCGTACGACGCCTGCCAGCGGATCGCCGAGCCGCACGACTACGGCGTCATCGACGGCGAGACGCGCCTCTTCTTCTTTCAGGTCGGCGGCGCCAGCCGTTCCGGCCGCCCGCTCGGCTGGCGCTGGGCAGTCGTCGCCAGGATCTCGGGACTGCGCCTGCTCGACGAGCGGTTCACCGGGCCGCGCCCCGCGCCCTCCGGACGGCATCAGCGGTGGGACAAGCTCTTCGCCAGCGTGTCGCGATCTCGTGACCAAGAGTTAACGCCCTCTCGACAGACGTTCGGATAGGTTGAATTCATAAAACGCAGCACCCAGTGAGGCCGACGGGAGGAGGGGGGCCAGAGGCAGGCGAGGTCTCACCCGGTGCGCGTTTCAAAAAAGAGCGCGGGAGATCGGACGGGCGCGAGACGCCGGCTACCAAATTGGGGGGCAGCCGCTGTATCTCGTCTTCGAGTACGAGCGAGTTCTCGTCACGAGGGACCGAAAGGTCGACAGAGTCCGATTTCCCGCGCGTTCACTATGTCACGGCGGCGAAGCGGCACGGACCGCGGCCCGGCGGCGAGACACCTTGGGGACGCCTAGCGAAACCCTGGAGCGGTGCACCCGGATTCGGGCGCGGTATGGTGTCTGTGAGCCGCGCCCCATGACCCTGCCACTGAGAGACCTCCTCCGTCCGTGGGTCCATCGGCTTCGCCGAGAGCGGGTCCGACTGCGCCACCTCGTCTCTCCGCTGACTCTCTGGGACGGGCGGCACGATCCGATCCTCGCCTCCTTTCCCCCGTGGCGCGGCATAGCCGATGGGCGGTTCATGTACGATTTCCTGGGCGTCCGAACCGATCCCGCATTTCGCCCCTTTTACGTAGCGCAGCCGGCGGGCAATCTGGTCACCGAGTATCCACGGCCTGATCAGACCTATTTCGAGCTGACCGAAATCCTGCGCGCCGCCGCCGCAAATCGGGAGCAAGACTTTGTCTTTCTCGAACTCGGCGGCGCATACGGGCACTGGGCGGCCAAGGTCGCGCGTGCACGGGCGGCGATGAGCGATCGCCCAACTCACCTCGTGGTGGCAGAGATGGAGCCTCAACGATTTTCGCGGATCGACGCGCACTTTCGGAACAACGGACTGGATCCGAGCGCGCATGTGTTGGTGAACGCCGCGGTCAGCGACCACTCCGGGGAGGCGTGGTTCGCCGACGACGAAAAGGCGCACAAAGACTACGGCCTCAGCCTAGCGCGTGGGCTCTGGAGGTCGGAGATCTGCTCTCCCCGCCGGCCCGAAGATGCGAGAAGGCGAGGGGTCCGGGTGCGCTGCACACGTCTGTCGGAGCTGCTCCGTCCGTGGCCATCGGTGAACCTGGTTCACGTCGACATTCAAGGAGAGGAGTGGGTTGTCCTTCGCGAGGCGCGGGCGCTCTTGCGCAAGCGAGTAGGGCGACTGATCATCGCGACCCATTCGCTGCGGCTCCACCTCGCGGCCCGGTCGCTGCTCAAGCGCGACGGGTGGCTCTTCGGAGGGGATTATTTCCCTCACGGAGTAAGGCGAACTCCCTTCGGGCACGTCTACTTTCACGATGGACTTCTGGTCGCACGATCGCCGGCAGCGAAGTGAGACCCTGTCTTCGGCACGAGCGACTCTCTCGTCCGGGGGACTGAAAGGGTCGACGGGGGCCAATCCCCCGCGACCACTTAGACTAGCTGGGCGGGCTCAGCCGGGATCGCGTCCGAGGCGCCGATCGACGCCTCGGCGAATCAACCGTACGAACCCTTTGGCCTGAAGCATGCGATCGTCGGGCGTGAAAGTTGCGAGGGCCAGCCCAAGAAGACCGCTGCCGCTTTCCAGCCGTTTCGGCTGTTTTTTGGCGCGGCGCCGGTAGAGGCGAACAGCTGCCGAAAAGAGCCGCCGTCCGCGGGGAAGCATCGGGATGAATCGCGCAAACTGGGTCGACCCGTGCTCTTCGATCATCCACAGCGAGACGTTCCGCAACGCAGTCGTCAGTCGGGCCGCAGCCGCTCGCGCGACGATCTCGTCCCAGCGAGGCTCGAGTCGATCGAGAAATCGATCGAGATCAGCGGGCTGATGCGGATTCGCGTACGTGAACGCTTTCCGGGTGACATTCGCGACGAGCAGCAGGAGGTGATCGATCTCCGGGATGCGCAGGACTTCGAAAGGGAATGTGCCGCGGTCGGCTTCGGCCCGTGCGAGCACCTCGTGGGTCGAGAGCCGTGAGATATCCCGACGACAGAACTCGGCGTGGACCTCGATGGGAAATCCGTCGACGGTGAAGTGAAGATCCCCGAGATCCGCGGACTGATAGTCGATCGGCCAGCCGCGCGCCGAGACCGCGGCGGCCATCGACGCGAACCCGGCCCGCGACACAAGAAAATCGACGTCCACATAAGGACGCTCGAAAACATGTTCGTAAAGCCAGCGCGCGAGGACCACACCCTTGACTGGCGCGAGCAAGACGTTCGTCGACCGAGCCACCTCGAGAACCTGCCCGGTCGCGCTCACCGCCTTGGTGTCGAACAACAGACGACGGATGCGCTGCTGATCTTCGCGCGCTTCGCCGTCCACGGTAGAATTGATCCTGCTGGTCACAGTGGCTCTCAACGTGGACGACATAGTATCGCGCCGCAGCGGCGTCGAGGTGCGGTCCCTGCCGAAGGGCGCGCTCCTGGTCGACATGAAAACCGGCGAGTGTTTCAGGCTGAATCATATCGGCGCCGAGGTCTGGGAGATGCTCGGTCCCGGTACGACACTGAACGCGGTCTGTGACACGCTCGTCGGCCGGTATCCAGTGGAGCGCTCCGTCCTCGAAACGGACGTGCGAGGCCTGGTCGATTCCCTATCGGGCGCGGGCCTCGTCGACACGACCGTGTCGAAACTCGATTCGCGAAAGTAGAGATGAACACAGAAGAGTCCGAGGACGTTTCTCCTAGCCCGGACGAATTTCGGAAGCGATTCGCTCTGGCTACCTTCTCCGATGGCGGGATCGTCGTGAACGTCGAGACCGGCGGCTACTGGATGCTCAATTCGTCCGGGGCAGTCCTCCTCTCCGAGCTCGAACGTTCCAGAAGCGCAGATGAGGCGTTCGCCGCCGCGGCGACGCGACTCGGGATCCCGCGCGAGCTTGCTGCGCGAGACATCGCTGCACTCATCCGGCAGGCCAACGGAAAAGGAATTCCCGAGCTGCCAATCGGCCCCTTTCGCTACCAGGCTTCGCCAGAGGGTGGGTACGAGCTTTGGGATGCGCAGCGGGCGGTCCTCCGCACCGACGAAAGCGGTCGGAGGTTATCCCTTCTCGCGCCTCCCGCGTCGCTACCGTTTCGCGTCTACGACTATGTCAGCGAGATGGCGCCCAAGTTGATGTCTCTTCAGGGCGTGACCGTCTTGCACGGGTCAGGTGTTCGCCGCGGCCCCACTTCGCTCGGGATGTGTGGCGCAAGCCGCGCCGGAAAGACCACAACGGCACGCAACCTGGCGAAGTACGGGCGGCAGCTCATCGCGGAGGACCTCCTAGTCTTTGACTCTGACGTTGCGAGGCCGCGCATCTGTGTCGGCGGAGAAGCGACGGTTCACGCCTGGACAAAGGAAGCCTCAAGCCGGCTCGAGGAACGTGAGGGAGCAAGCGTGGACGCGTCTTCGATAGCAGACGCAGCTACGGGTCCGAAAGTCGACATGGGAGCGCTTTGGTTCCTGGACGCAAGAAGAAGGGGCGAACGTTTCGTCCTCGAACCCGTGCCCAAGGCCGAGGCCCTCTCCATGCTCGTCGTGAATGCCTTCCTCGGCGCGTCAGACAGCGCCAACTGGCGGCGCTATCTGGCCGCTGGAGCGGCGATCATCGCCGTCGCCGACGCCTATGAAGCCTATCTGCCGAACGGAATCGAAGCCCTGGATGCCGCGATCTCGCGCTATACGACAAATTCGGCGTCGTAGCGTTCGAGTCGATCGTGCCAGGAGGGAAGCCAGGCATGCCCGGACATGGGAACGCCGTCCTTTCGGAGACCCATGTACAGCGGCTCCGCGGCAGCACCAGCGTCCATCGCGATCTCTACGAGAGCCCGACGATAGCAATTTGGCCCCGTGAGGAACAAGCGATCAACAAAGGCGATTGTGCACCGAAGCTGCGCGCGTGCCGCGACGCTGCGCGCTGGGCGTCTGGCACCAAGGCTGCGCAGCTCTCCTACAAGGGCTGCCGGACCTGCCAGCCTCCGGAGACGATTGACGGAAACTGCGACCCTAGCAATCTTGATGAGATCGGACCAAATAGGCAACCGACGCCTCAGCAGTCAGCCATGCTCGGTCCCGTACCGGGGGTAGCGAGCTGCGCGTCACACTGCGAACCGGTCGAATTGGCCAGCAGTCCGTTGAGATTGCCGAGCGGAGTGAGCCGGGGTGGTTCGTACCCCAGCGCTGCGCGATGCCCGTCGCCTGCTTCAAGAACCTCTGTCGCCAAACCCTGGTCGCGCATAACGGATCGCCCTCCCTTAAGAAGCTGCATGATACTCCGAAATCTTCCGCAGCCAAGCCTCCAACTTGGCGATTCCCCACAGTCTCCACCAGTGCTTGGTCTGCCGTTTGTCGGGTTCCCTTGTCGCGATGCGCCAGAACGCTTGCGCGGCCCCGCGATCGACGT
>CAVRRT010000022.1:0-9756 GCA_963723305.1 uncultured Pseudomonadota bacterium | reverse complement strand
GAATAGGATGGTCGGCCGTCATAGGCGAGGACAAATTCCGTGACCCAGAGATCGCCGCCGCCGACGATGCGTCTCACCGTGAAGCGCTTCGCGTTCGGTTGCGCGACGCGAGAGGCCTGGATGTTGTGTCGGCCGCTGATGCGCTCGCCGGATTGCGGGTACTCGAGCTGTGCGTCGTCGCGGTATATGTCGTGTTCAGCATCGAAATCATTGGCGTCCGAGGCGGCCCAATGGCGATTGAGTGCCTCTCGAATCTCACTCTCGTCCATCCTGGTGCTCCCGCTACTGGCTGCCGCCCCGCGAAGCCCAACGGGCGAGGCAGGGTGGCGGATGGGGTGAGATTCGAACTCACGGTACCCTTGCGGGCACGCCGGTTTTCAAGACCGGTGCCATAAACCGCTCGGCCACCCATCCATCCCGCTAGCTAAATAAGGGTTTCTCGCCCGAGCGGCAATCAGCGATAGAGGCGAGTTGCTACCGAAATTGCTACCCAACACCACTATTTTGCGCCTCCGCGCCCGGGTTGCTGACCCAGCGCCGGAACGCCTCATCGAGTTAGTGTCGCCGCATCACTCCTGCATCGTGGCGGTCGCATGGGAATAGAGGTCCATCGTTGTTGTGATCGTCGATCGGCCCAGACCGCTCTTGCGCGACCTTCACATGCACACCAGCCAGGAAGCAATTGTGTCGCGTGGGGAGTGTCTCAGATCGTGGAATCTGACACGTGGCAAGTCCTTCGCGCGGCCGATGAGGTACGTGAACTCGTGGGTCAGGCTGCGGGGTTGGAGTGCCTCGCCATCGGCGCGGGCACAAACCAACGTATCGCCAGCCTGCCTGACGCCGATAGCGAGCAACAACTCCGCCTGCTCGCGCTTGAACCGGCGCAATTCGCCAACGGCGAACGCAGGGAGGGTGACCGCACGGGCCTTATCGGTCTTAGTCGCCTTGAACCGGAGGCCGCCAGCTTTCGTCTGTTCCATCAGGATCGATCCGCCGAGCTCAGCCTCGGACAAGAGCGCAAGCGCGGCCGGCAGCGGAAGCGCCATCCGGCAGGCCACCTCGGCCGCCGAGGCGCCGCCCGCCAAGATGTCGAGCAGCGGAGCGAGCACCGGCGGAACGGAGACCGCAGGCTGCGCATCGCCCGCCAGCGCCGCGAGCAGCTCGGCCTCGTCGCGGACCGCCCGCGCCTTTCCCGCCGCAATGAGACCATCCGTGCCGGAGCTTCCGGGCACCGCCAACAGCGGCCGCCCCATCGCCATCGCCAGCCGCGCGGTCACGAGCGCGCCGGACGCCAGCTGCGCCTCGACCACCAGCACCGCCTGGGCCAGCGCCGCCACGATCCGGTTCCGCGAAGGGAACTGCTTTCCGCGCGGCGGCGTCCCGGGCGGGAACTCCGACAGCAGGCCGCCGGTCGCGGCGATCTCGGCGAAGAGCGTGGCGTGGCGGTCAGGATAGACGACGTCGACACCGCAACCGAGAACCGCGAACGTGGATGCACCCGCCGCGAGCGCGCCCTGGTGCGCCGCCGCGTCGATGCCCAGCGCTCCGCCCGAGACGATCAGGTATCCGCGCCGCGCTGCCGCGTGCGCCAGCTCCTGCGTGCGGCGGCAGCCGGCGCAGCTCGCAGCCCGGGCACCCACGATGGCCAGCGCCGGAGCGGTGGGATCCGGAAGCTCTCCCCGGTACCAGAGCGCCGAAACAGGACGCCCGATCCGGCGCAGGGCGTCCGGGAAATCGGCCCGGGACGAGGGCGCGAATTGCACGGCGTTCGGGTCCGTCGGCATCGACAACAGTGGCTTTGTCGGCGGTGAAGACCACCGGTTGTGCCTCGAAAGACCGCGCATCGTGAGCCGATGCTGATAGCTCCGCTGCCGACGACGGTCAAGCGACCGCAAAATCGACTCAATAATATCAGCTAGTTACGCCAATCATTGGTGGCTCGTCCGTCCAAACCCGGAGCCGGCCGAGCCGGTTGGGCGCGGGCTGACGCCCACCATTCGGCGGGAAACGTCGAGCTCCGAGGTGCCGCCCCAGCCGCACGAGGCCACCCGGCCGAGCAGCCCAACCGCCAGCCCCGGGCGCACCCTCACGGCTGGCCCTCCAGCTCGCGCAAAATTGTCCCCGCACCCCGCGAGATCAAACGACGCGCCACCTCGGCGCCGATGGCGCGCGCTTCAAGCGACGCGCCGGTCACGGTCTCGCGGATCATCTCGGAGGCGTCCGGGCGACCGACCAGGCCGGCGAGCGTGAGGCGATCTCCGGCCAGCGTCGCATACCCGGCGACCGGTGTCCGGCAGCCGACGCCGAGACCGCTGAGGAGCGCGCGCTCGGCCGCCACGGTCACCTCCGCGGCGGCGTCCGAGAGCGGCCGGCAGAGCGCGCCCAGGCGCGCGTCATCGGCGCGCGCCTCGAGCGCGAGCGCCCCCTGCCCTATCGCCGGGAGCATGCGCGCCGGATCGAGCCGCTCGGCGATCCGCGCGGAGAACCCCAGGCGATCGAGGCCGGCCGCCGCGAGCACTCCCGCGTCGACCACCCCGTCGGCGATCTTGCGCAGCCGCGTGTCGACGTTGCCGCGCAGGATCTCGATCGAGAGATCGGCGCGCGCGGCGCGCAGCTGACAGACGCGCCGCAGGCTGGAGGTGCCGACGCGGCTGCCGGACGGCAGCGCGTCGAGGCCGGCGCCGGTCCGGCTGACGATGGCGTCACGCGGATCGGCGCGCCTGGGCACGGCGACGATCGCCAAGCCGGCGGCCAGCTCTGCCGGCACGTCCTTCAAGCTGTGAACCGCCACGTCGATCTCGCGCGCCAGGAGCGCAGCCTCGATCTCCTCGACCCAGGCCCCCTTCCCCTCGAGCGGAACGGCAGGACCAGCCTGCCCACGGTCGCCCGCGGTGACGATGATCCGCTCCCGCACCTCGAGGCCGGGGTGGGCGGCGACCAGCAGCCGGGCGACCTCGCCGGCCTGCCAGCGCGCCAGCGCGCTCCCGCGGGTGCCGATGATGATGGCGCCGGGGCCGGGCGGATCGCTCAACGGCCTGCCGCCTTCTTGTCCTTGAGATCGTTCAGGTCGCTCAGCCCCTTGGGAGCGGCGGCGGCCTCCCCTGTCGCGACGCCCACGTCTACGCCCACTTCGGCGTCCACCTCGACGACCGCGGCGGCGGCGACCTCCAGCGCGAACAGCCGCTGCACCGCCGTCACCAGCGAGACGCCGTCGTCGGCATCGTCGTTGCGCAGCGCCATCTGCGGCGCGTGCAGCAGCTTCTTGGCGATCGATTCGGCCAGATCGGCGATGGCGCGCTTCTCGCGCTCGCCGAGCCCCGGCATCGCCGCGGCCACCCGCGCCGCCTCCGACTGCGCCAGGCCGATGACGTGCGCCCGCAGCGCCGTCACCGTCGGTGCCAGCTGCCGGCCGCGCCAGGCCTTCATGAACCGATCGAGCTCCTGGGCGACGATCGCCTCGGCCTCGGCCGCCTCGTTCTGGCGCTCATCACGATGCTCGGAGGCGACCTTCTGCAGGTTGTCGATGTCGGCCAGGTAGATGCCGTCGAGCTTCCCCGCCTCCGGCTCTACGTCGCGCGGCACCGCGATGTCGAGCAGGAAGAGCGGGCGTCCGCGCCGGGCGCGCTGGACCTGCCTCAGCATCTCCAGCGTCAGCACCGGGCGCTGCGCGCCGGTCGAGGCGATCACGATGTCGGCGGCGCCGAGCGCACCGGCCAGATCGCTCCAGTCGCGCACCGACGCGCCGAAGCGAACCGCCAGCTCGTCGGCGCGGGCGCGGGTCCGATTGGTGACGGTCAAGGTCGCGCCGTGCGTGCGCAGCGTGCGCGCTGCCAGCTCCGACATCTTGCCGGCGCCGACGACCAGAACCTCGCGCCCGGCGAAACCACCGAACACCTGGCGGGCCAGCTCGATCGCCACCGAGCTGATGGAGACCGGATTGCGCGCGATCTCCGTCTCGCGGCGCACCCGGCGCGCGACCCGAAAGGCGCCTTGGAAGCAGGCATTCAGGATCGGGCCGGCGCTGCCGTGGCGACGGGCGGTCTCATGCGCCTGTTTGGTCTGTCCCAGGATCTGCGGCTCGCCCAGCACGAGCGAGTCGAGGCTGGCGGCGACACGAAACAGGTGCTGGACGGCGTCAGCATCCCGCCGCTCGTAGAGGTGCGCGCCGAGCTCGAGCGCCGTCACCCCGGCGTGGCGGGCCAGCGCGTCGCCCAGCCCCTGCGCGGCGCGGTCGCGGTCGCGGTCGACGGCGGCGTAGATCTCCACGCGGTTGCAGGTCGAGAGCAGCGCCGCTTCACGGATCGATGGCAGCGCCGCCAGCGCGGCGAGGACGCTCTCCATTGCCTCTGGCACGACCGCCAGGCGCTCGCGCACCGCCACGGGCGCCGTCCGGTGCGAGACGCCGAGCACGAGCAGATCGATGGCCGCGCCGCCCATGATTCACGCCGCGTGCCGCAAGAAGTAGGCGAGCAAGACCAGCATCGCGCCGCCGAATCCCCCCAGCGTCAGCCAGGCCGCCCGCCGCCCGCGCCACCCGGCGCCCACCCGCGCCACCAGCAGCACGCCGAACGCCGCCCAGGTCGCCAGCGCCAACAGGTACTCCGGACGCAGCGCCGCCGTCTGCCGCAAGAGTCCGAGCCGGGCGACCCAGATGGCGCCGGTCACGATGGCGACCGTGAAGATCGGGAACCCGATCGACACGCAGCGCAGCGCCAGTCGATCGAGCGTGTCGAGCGGCGTCCCCCGCTCCATCACGCGATTGAACTGCTTGCGCTTGAGCTGCCGATCCTCGACCAGGTAGAGCAGCGCCAGCACCGCCGCCAGCGTGAAGACCGCGACACCGATGACCGCCAGCAGGACGTGGACCCGCCCGAGCGAGCTCATGTGCGGCGCGTCGGCCTCGGCGGGAACGACCCGCGCCAGCACCAGCGACGCCAGCGCCGCCGGCACGGCGAAGGCGCCGGCAGCCGCCAGCCGGTAGCGGAGCGACGCCAAGAGGTAGCCGGCGGCGATCAGAAACGCGACCAGCGACATCGCCTCCGGCGTCGAGGAGATGGGGTTCACCCCGTGGATGCAGCGGGCTCCGATGTCGATAAAATGCAGTCCCACGCCGGTGGCCAGCACCACGCGCCCGAGGCCCACCGCGCGCACCCGCTCCGCGACCGCGCCGCCGGTCATCGATCGCCCGAGGAGGTAACCGAGGTAGATCGCCGCCGCGAGCGCGTAGACCCCGATCACCAGCGCCGTCAAGGTCGCCACCTCATAGATTTACCACGCTGCGACGCAACGGGCGCGGAGGCTCTTCCGCGAGCTTGGACGCGACGGGCCGGCGTGCTAAGCCATGGCCCCATGGCAAGCGAGAACATCGTCGAGGTGACCGACTCCAACTTTCAGACCGAGATCATCGGCTCGAAGCTCCCCGTGCTGGTGGACTTCTGGGCCGTCTGGTGCTCGCCCTGCCGCGCCATCGCGCCGCACGTCGAGGCGTTGGCCAAGGAGTACGAGGGGAAGGTCCGCGTCGGAAAGTGCGACATCGACTCGAACTCCGCGGTCGCCACGCAGTTCGACATCCGCAGCATTCCGACGCTGCTCGTCTTCAAGGACGGGAAGGTCGTCGGTCAGGTCGTCGGCGCCGTCCCCCGCGCCAAGATCGAAGACCTGATCAAAAAAGCGCTTTAGATCGCGGGAGGGGGTTGGGAACCCTCCCAAGGGGTTCCCCTCTCACTAAGCGTCGACGCGGGCGCTGCCGGGCAGGACCAGCGCCGCGTCGGAGACGACGATCTCGCCCGAGAGCGAATCGGTCGCCCGGCCGGCCACGATCGGATAGCCCGGATAGCCGGCGGGCGCGACCACCGTGACGCCGCGGCGGCGGAACACCCCACCAACGGCCGCGCCGAAGCCCCCCTGCCAGACCGATCCCCAGCCGACGTAGCCAAAGCCGCAGAGGAAGAGGCAGAGGAACGGGATCGAGATGTAGTGGCGGTGATCGAACGCCACGCCGATCGCCACCACGAAGTAAGCGGCCATCAAGAGCTCGATGAACGGCGTGAGCGACTTGGCGGCGCGGTACTTCTTCCCCGACCAGCTCTCGAGCTTGCCGCGGATGCCGTGCTTCGGCGTGCGCACGAATTCGGTCTCGCGCCCGGCGAGCGCCTCGAGCACGGCGCGCGTCTGGTTCACGCAGAGGCCGATACCGATCGACATCACCAGCGGCAGCCGCTTGAGCGCCGCCCACGGCATGCCCGGCCGCTCGCCCGGGTTGCGCAGGAGCGCGATCTCCCGCTGTGAGGCCAGGTAGAACGACGCCACCGAGGCGGTGGTGCCGAAGAAGAGCGGCAGGTCGATCATCAGCACCTCGCGCCAGCCGTGGTGCGAGCGCAGCGCCAGGTTCGGCAGCAGCAGGATCGACAGCACCAGGAGCAGCGGGTAGGCGAGGTTGTTGGTGAGGTGGAAGAAGGCCTCCGACTTCTGCGCGAAGGTGGCGTTCGACCGCAGGATGGTGGGGAGCAGCTTCTTCGCCACCTGCACCGACCCCTTGGCCCAGCGGAACTGCTGCGACTTGAAGGCCGACATCTCGACCGGCAGCTCCGCCGGCGCGGCGATCTCCGGCAGGTAGACGAACTTCCAGCCGCGCAGCTGCGCGCGGTACGAAAGGTCCATGTCCTCGGTGAGCGTGTCGTGCTGCCAGTCGCCAGCGTCGGCGATCGCCGCCCGCCGCCAGAGCCCGGCGGTGCCGTTGAAATTGAAGAAGCGGCCCGACCAGTTGCGACCGGCGTGCTCCATGATGAAGTGCCCGTCCAGCATCAGGGCCTCCACCTCGGTCAGCGCGGAGAAGTCGCGGTTGACGTGCTCCCAGCGGCACTGCACCACCGCCACCCGCGGATCGCTGAAGTGGTCGATGGCGCGCTCCAGGATGTCGGGGAGCGGCAAGAAGTCGGCGTCGAAGATGAGGACGAACTCGCCCTTCGCGGTCTTGAGACCGTTCTGCAGCGCGCCGGCCTTGAACCCGCTCCGGTCGACGCGGTGGATGTACTCGACCTCGAGGTCGGGGAACCGCCGGGCGAGGTCATTGACCTTGCGCCGGCAGATCTCCTGCGTCTCGTCGGTGCTGTCGTCGAGCACCTGGATCTGGAACCTGTCGCGCGGGTAGCGGATGCCCGCGACCGAGTCCAGCAGCCGCTCGACGACGTACATCTCGTTGTAGAGCGGCAGCTGCACCGTGACCGCCGGCAGCTCCGAGAACTGCCCGAGGGGGCGAGGCCGCTTGTGACGATTTCGGTAGTAGAGCCACACCAGCGACGTGCGATGGAAGCCGTACATCGCGAGGACCAGGAGGACGGCCAGGTAAGTCCCGACCACCAAACCCGAAATCGTCATGTCCCCACTGTAGAGGGGCAATTGTCATCCAATTGTAATTCGTTGTGTTTCTTTGTGCGCAATGTAGGTCTTGCGGATATCCTGCGGATACGTGCCCGAAACATCGTCGCCCAATGCCGAGGCGATCGGGGTCTGGAACGAGATCCTGGTGCCGAAGTTCACCCGCTTCCGGCGGGTGATGGCCGACGGATTCTCACGCCACAGCCGCCGCGCCCTCGAGATGCACCCGGTGCTGCCGGGCGAGCGGGTGCTCGACGTCGGGTGCGGATTCGGCGAGACGACCATCGAGCTCGCGCGGGCGACCGGAAGCGCGCTGGGGATCGACTGCTGCGAGCCGTTCCTGGCGGTCGGGCGGGCCGACGCCGCGCGGGCCGGCGTGGCAGGCGCCACCTTCCGGCTCGCCGACGGACAGACCGCGCGCTTCGAGCAGCCGTTCGACGTCTGCTTCGCGCGCTTCGGCACGATGTTCTTCACCAACCCGGCTGCGGCGATGGCGAACCTGCGCGGCGCGCTGCGGCCGGGCGGACGGCTCCTCATGCTGGTCTGGCGGCGGATCGAGGACAACGCCCCCTTCTGGCTGGCCAAGCAGATCGCCCGCCGGCACCTGCCGCCCCCGGCCGACGAAGCGCCGAGCTGCGGCCCCGGCCCCTTCTCCATGGCCGACGCCGGGACCGTCGGCGCGATTCTGGAGGCGGCGAAGTGGTCGGAGGTGGCGTTCGAACGGGTCGACGCTGACATCTGGATCGGCGACACCGTCGACGACGCGATCGCGTTCCAGCTGGCGATCGGGCCGGCCGGCGAAATCGTGCGCGACGCCCGGGCGCTCGGCGAGGAGAAGCGGCCGCTCATCGTCGCCGACCTGCGGGCGGCGCTGGCGCGCTTCCAGACGCCGGACGGCGTGACGATGCCGACCAGCTCCTGGTGCGTGACCGCCCGCGCCTGAACGAGCGCCGGCGGCTCGACGACATCGGGGCGTCGGCCGCACCGGCGGCGTCAGATAGTCGCTCAGCCCTTCGGCTTGTCGGCGGCGACCGCGTAGAGCCCGAGACAACCGTTCGCCAGGTGGCGGACCTCGGCGGCGAGCGTGTCGCTGTCGGCCGCGTCCTGGCAGCGCGCGAAGATCTGCAGCAGGGCGTCCCGGCTGCGCCGGACCTCCGCCGCCAGCCAGCGCACGTCGTCCTCGCACCCGTGCGCGCTGCCGTGATGCCCGCGCTCCAGCTCCCGCAGCCGCCACTCGAAGAGCTCCAGCCGCCCCGCCAGCTTGCCGTGTCCCATGCAGTCCCGGCAGACCAGCGGCCCCTGGTCAGTGACGATCTCCCCTTGCCCGTAGCAGGTCGCGCAGGTCTCGGCGGCGGCGGTGCTCATCGTCGACACATAGCGCGCCACGCGTTTCGACGACGTAACGGGACGGCGAGGAGCGGGTTAATGGCCTGTCGGGAGCTCGAACGTCTCCCTCGAACCGGTTCGGATCAGTAGAGGTACATCAGGCGGACACGCACGGCGAACATGTCGTCGTCGTAGGGCATCGGCGAGTTCTCGTTTGCGAAGTGTGACTTCGCGTAGCTTCCGACGACCTTCACGAACAGCTGTTTGTAGAACAGATACTGGATCGCGAGGTACGCCTGCAAGTTCGTCGAACGGTCGTAGTCGCCGGTGCTGGCGTTCATGTTCAGATCGTGAAAGCTGGTGTAGTTTCCACCGGCTCCGACCATGAGACTCCGATTGGTCGGCACCGGAGTGGCGTCGATGAAGCCGCCGAAGCTGTATTGGTTGCCTGACTTCTCCAGGTTCTCGAGCGGATTGGCCACGTCCGTCACATTGTAGGAGGCGTTGACGCCGCCCTCGACCCAGGGCGCGAGAACGAGCTGCACCGACCCACCACCGCCGCGGTACTTCTCGGTGTCCTTCACGGCGGGAGACGGATCCTGGGCGAACAGATACTTGTATTCGAGCGCGCCCCTGATCTTCAGCCAACCGAGGTCGAAGATCACCGCCGGACGACCGCCGACCTCGTTTTCTCCCCCGGTGTTTCCGTACTGGCCAAGAAGCTCGAATCGAAGAAACTTGCCCGGGTAGAAGTGAAGGGCGACGTTCCCGGGTCCCGGCGGTCGGTAGAGCAGGAAGTCGACGGCGTAGAGAGCCTGAGCGGTCGGGTTCGTCGCGTCGTATGCGCCCAGGCGCTCGTCGCTGTTGAGATCGAGACCCATCCCGAGCGGATAGACGTCGAACGCCTGAAAGCGCCCTACGGTGAGGTCCCACTGCTGCCAGGTCCCCGTTCGGACCCAAACGTCGTCAGCGTCGATGAAGTTGGTGGAATTGGCGTCCGCGACGTACTGATCCTTGTTGGCGACGATCTCGGCCTGCGCCTGCACGAACCAG
>CAVRRT010000021.1:0-23200 GCA_963723305.1 uncultured Pseudomonadota bacterium | reverse complement strand
GAGAACGCACCTTCGCCGCTCTCGATTGTGCCCGCCTGCCCGCCGAGGCCCTGACAGCCTCGCTGTTTGTCGAAGGCGGCCTGATCGACCAGCCGGAAATGGGCACGCTGTATCTGCGTCAGGTAACCGCTCTGCCCCGCGAGCTACAAGTCGCGGCTGATCGAGTGGCTGGCGGAAATTCATGGCGGAGGCGTGCGTGTCGTGGCCAGTTGTGGGCCGGATCCTGCCCGTGCGGTTCGCGACGGTCTGTTGATCGACGAGCTGTATCAAGCGCTGGGCACGCTGGCCATCGAGGTGCCGCCGCTGCGCGAACGCGAGGCCGATCTGTCCGTGGCTGGTCGAACGACTGCTCGAACGGGTCCGCGAAGCCACGGGGCACGCCGTCACGGCGCTGACGCCGGATGCCTGGACGCTCGTGAAATCGCACCACTGGCCGGGAAATCTCCACGAACTTTACGCCGCGCTGTTGAGCGGAGCCATGCACACCAGAAGGAACAGATCGATGCCCTCGACCTGCCGGCACGCATGCGGCTGACAGCCAATGGCACGAACGCCGGCCGCCGCACCACGTCACGCTATCGCTCGATACGCTGCTGGAAGAGGCGGAGCGACGATTGATCCAACTGGCGCTGCGCCGCTCGGGCGGCAACAAGAGCAAGGCGGCGGAAATGCTGACGGTATGGCGGCCGCGGTTGTTGCGGCGCATCGAGGCGCTGGGGTTGGGAGGTGGGAGTGAAACGAAGGAGTAATCTTGCGGGCGAACGTCGCAGGATTCCAAAAAACCGTGTTCAATACTGAACCCATTGCGGCAGATTTTCAGCCCCAAAGGGGCGGCAGCCAATAGCCAGGGGCGTTAGCCCCTGGAAAAGATCCACATTGTCTCATTAGCCCCAACGGGGCGGCACTGGACGGCGTTGCTTTCCATCATCTACCCTTGCTGTGGCGTTTGTGTCGCCCCGTTGGGGCTAAAAACAATGTCAGATCCTTTCCAGGGGCTAACGCCCCTGGCTATTGAATGCCGCCCCGTTGGGGCTAAATTTGATGATTTCTTAAATGGTCTGCGGCCAAATCAAGAATGCTCCGAATTCGGAAAACCTCTCATGCGTCATCCACAGGTCTTGATCTACGAAGGCGATGGCGTCCTTGCCGCCGCCTGGTCGCCGAGGTGGGCGTGGCCGCCATCCCCACCTCGGTCTTCTATGTCGGCGCCGGCGATCCGGCCCGGGCGCCGCCGCCGTTCGCCCGCTTCTGCTTCGCCAAGAGCGACGCCACGCTCGGCACGGCCGCCGCGCGCCTCGCCGCCCGACCGGCGCCTGCGCCGTGACCGAGCGGCCGACCGACGACGTTCGGATCTACGCCCGCGCGTGATCGCAGTTTGAGCGCCCGAGATTACCCGCGCGCCAGATCGACGGCCAGCTTGACCACGACCGCCAGGACCATCACCAGCACGAAGCCGCGGACCAGCCGATCGCCGTTCTTCACGGCCAGCCGGGCGCCGGCCGCCGAGCCGACGACGTTGGCAGCCGCCATCGGCAGCGCGAGCCGCCAGATGACGGTCCCGTGCAGGGCGAAGGTGATGAACGCCGCCAGGTTGGAGGCGAAGTTGACGATCTTGGCGTTGCCGGAGGCGCGGGTGAGCGAATCGCCGAACACCGTGGTGAACGCGACCACCAGCAGCGAGCCGGTGCCGGGACCAAAGAACCCGTCGTAGGCGCCGAGACCGAAGGCGATCCCGATGAGCGCGGCGCGTGCCACGCCGGGCGAGAGCAGGCGGGGTTGCGGCACGACGTTGCGGCGCGCGAGGACCAGCGCCGCCGCCGCCAGCAGCAACACCATCACGATCACCCGCATGGGCCCGACCGGCACGGCGAGCATGGCGCGCGCGCCCAGGATGGACCCGGCGAAACCGGCCGCGAACCCCAGCGCCGCGCGCTCGCGGTTGACCGACTCCTGATGCCAGTACGACGCCACCGAGGTGAAGGCGCCGAACACCGCCTGCGCTTTGTTGGTGCCGATGGCGATCTGCGGCGGCAGCCCGACCGCCAGCAGCGCCGGCAGGCTGATGAGACCGCCGCCGCCGGCGATCGAATTGACGAACCCGGCGACGAACGCGTCGGCGACGAGCAGTGCGATGAGCCCGGTCGAAAACAATGGCGGGCGGCGAGGATACCCGTCCCGGCCGCGCGCGGTTAGCCGAACGCGCGCCGGGCCCCGAGCGGGCGCGCCGGTGATCGGCGATCGTCAGCGGCCTTGGGCCGAGCCGACGAAGAAGTTCTTCACCGCCATCCGCTTGCCGTCCGGGCCGTAGAGCTCGACGGTGTAGGCGCCGACCTTCAGGCGGTGCGACGACCAGGTCCGCCAGTGCCGGTCGTCGCCGACCGGCATGTAGTGGCGCGCCACCTCCTGGCCGTCGTGGGTCCAGACGTGCTCGATGAAGCCAGCGCCGTGCCCGGCCACCTCGGTGTGCGCGTAGACCTGCTCGCCGGGGCTGAAGGCCTCACCCGCCCGCGCGCCGCCGACGAGCTCGCGGTTGACGATCCGGCGGCCAATCTCCAGCGTCGCGGCGGGCGAGGCGGGGAGCGGAAGCCGTTCGCCCGGAAAGGCCCGGGCGGCCATGATGAATTCGAGGCCGGTCATGCTCCTCGACTTCTGCACCCGCCGTGCCGGCCGTGGGGGCGCGAAGCGCCGCCGGGCGACGGCGGCTCTGGCGGCGCTATCTACATTATAAATATATTATTCTGCATAATACATACGCGCCCGCCCTGGCCCGCCTTACGCCTGGCGCGCGGGGCTAGACCTTCACGCTCTTCCAGCGCCCGCGCCGGAAGAGCGTGATCGAGACGACCGCCACCGCCGAGAAGGCCGCCGCGATCGCCACGTAGGCTCCCGTCGGTCCGAGCCCAAAGCCCCGGGCGAGCAGCATCGCCAGCGGGATCTCCCCCATCCAGAAACAGGCGAGGTTGATCCAGGTCGGGGTGCGCGTGTCCCCGGCGCCGTTGAACGCCTGCGTGACGACCATCCCATAGGCGTAGAAGGCGAAGCCGGCGGCCACGATCCGCAGGCAGCGCCCCCCTTGTGCGACGACGGCCACGTCAGGCGTGAACAGACGGACCACGCTGTCGCCGAACAGCACCAGCAAGAGGCCCACGACGCCGAGGAAGACGAAGTTGTAGAACGCCGCCTTCCAGACGGCGGCCTCGGCGCGCGCCGGATCGCCCGCGCCCAGGTTCTGTCCGACCAGCGTGGCCGCCGCGTTGCCGAGCCCCCACGACGGCAGGAGCGCGAACATCACCACCCGCATGGCGATGGTGTAGCCGGCCAGCGCCGCGCTGCCGAACGCCGCCAGGATCTTCACCAGACCGATCCAGCTGGTGAACCCGATCAACGTCTGCACGATGCCATTCTTGGCCAGCCGGAAGATCGTCTTCATCGTCTCGGGATCGAAGCGGAGCTGCGCGCGCCGGACCGCCAGCCGTCCCCTGCCGCGCGCCAGCGCTCGCAGGAGAAACAGCACGCCGACGCTGCGGCCGATGGTGGTCGCCACCGCGGCGCCCGTGACGCCGAGCCGCGGGAAGGGTCCCAGGCCGAAGACGAACAGCGGGCCGAGCAGGATGTTGATCCCGTTGGCCAGCCAGAGCGCGCGCATGGAGATGGCGGCGTCCCCGGCGCCCCGGAAGGCGGCGTTGATGAGGAACAGCAGCAGGATGCTGACGTCGCCGGCCAGCATGAGGCGGGCGTAGCGGGCGCCGACCGCCATCACCGCCGGGGAGGCGCCCATCGCCGCCAGCAGCGTCGGCGCGCAGAGGCCGCCGCTGACGCCGATCACCGCCGCCAGCGCCAGGCCGATGAAGATCGCCTGCGCGGCGGCGCGCGAGGCGCCTTCGCTGTCCTTGGCGCCTGTCCGGCGCGCCACGACCGCGCCCACGCCCATCGCCATGCCCATGCCGATGGCGTAGACGATGGTGAGCAGGCTTTCGGTCAGACCGACGGCGGCGACCGCGTCGGCGCCCAGCTTCGAGACCCAGAAGATGTCGGCGATGGCGAAGATCGACTCCATCACCATCTCGAGGACCATCGGGACGGCCAGCAGGGTGATGGCGCGCGCGAGCGGCATCGCGGTGAGATCGCGGCGCGAGCCTTCCAGCGCCTCGCGCACGAGCGGCCAGAACGCGGTCGGACTATTCGATTCTGCTGCTGGTTCGATAGGCGAGGTGGTCATGCTGGCTCTCTCCGCTGCTGCCGACCGGAGGAGCCGCAGATCGTCGAACCGACGACCCCCAGCCCTTCCGGCCGGGGTCGTCTTCCGCGCGTGCTACCCGCGCAGGACCCGGCCGGCACCGTCGACGACGGCGGTACGCGGGGACGGATTCGGAACGCGGTGCTTGCTCATGGTGCTGGCAAAAAGGTACGCGGCGGGATCCAGGATGACAAGTCACAAGTTCACGCCGCTCGGATGGGGGCTTCACCTCGGGTCGATCGGGTGCGGCTGCTGGGTGCGGCTGCGGCTCGATGGGAATGCGGCTGCGGATGACCCGCCGGGTGGGCAACAGGGATGAGATCCAGCGCCACCGCCGCTCCCTGGACGACCGCCGCGATCCGGACGGCGTCGTGCACCTGGTCCTCGGTGAGGCCGCCGGCCAGGACTGCCTTCTCATGCGCCTTCAGGCAGCTTCCGCAGCCGTTGATGGCGCTCACCGCCAGGCAGAAGAGCTCGAAGTCGATCTTGCTGCCGGCCGGTTTGGCGATGCGGTTCATCCGCAGGCGGGCCGGCTTCTCACTGTAGACGTCACGGCCGATGAGGTGGCGGAACCGGTAGTAGACGTTGTTCATCCCCATCAACGCCGCTGCCGCGATGGCGTCCTCCACCACCGCGCCCTCCGTCTGCCCGCGCGCCTCGGCGAGGATGGCAGCGCGAAGCTGCGGGTTGCGGGCGGCGATCGCCGCGGCGACCGCCGTCCCCCAGCGTTGCGCCGGTGAGAGCGAGCTCTCGGCCAGCACACTTTGCAGGTTCAGCTTCAGATCGCGCGCGGCGTCGGGGAGAGCGTCGCGCAGCTCGTCGAGCGCCGACATCGTCAGGCGATCTCCAGCGTCGGCTCGCCGCGCTGCCAGTTGCAGGGGCAGAGCTCGTCGGTCTGGAGCGCGTCGAGGACGCGCAGCACCTCGTCGACGTTGCGGCCGACGTCGAGATCGGTCACCGACACGAAGCGGATGATCCCCTCCGGGTCGACGATGAAGGTGGCGCGCATCGCCACCCCCGCCGTCGGGTGCAGGATGCCGAGCGCCTTCGAGAGCTCATGCTTGATGTCCGACAGCATCGGGAACGGCAGGTCTTTGAGGTCGGGGTGGTTCTTGCGCCAGGCCACGTGGACGAACTCGTTGTCGGTGCTGACCCCCAGCACCTGGGCGTCGCGATCGGCGAAGTCGCGGTTCTTCTTCCCGAACGCCGCGATCTCCGTGGGGCAGACGAAGGTGAAGTCCTTGGGCCAGAAGAACACGACCTTCCACTTGCCGGGATACTCTTCGCTCGTCAGGTCCTGGAACTCCTTCCCCTTCTCCAGGCTCACCGCCGCCGTCAGTTTGAATACCGGGAACTTGTCTCCGATGGTCAACATTGTCGTTACCTCCTGGCCCTCAAGTTGCCGCCGGGCGACCGATAGGGCCAAGACATCGTTTATATCGATGTCATAGTTAAAACCTATCCATGCGGCTCGCCCCCCATCCGTTCACCACGCGCCAGCTGCAATACGCCGTGGCGGTGGCCGACGCCCGGAGCTTCCGCAAGGCGGCCGCGCTCTGCGGCGTCTCCCAGCCGTCGCTGAGCGCCCAGCTGGCCCAGCTGGAGGCGGCGCTGGGGGCGCGCCTGTTCGAGCGCGACCGCCGGCGCGTGCTCCCCACCCAGGCCGGCGAGGAGGTCATCGCCCGCGCCCGGCGTCTCCTGGTGGAGACCGACGATCTCGCCGACGCCGCCCGTCGCCTCGGCGATCCGCGCACCGCCAGGTTGCGGCTCGGCGTGATCCCGACCATCTCCCCCTACCTGTTGCCGCGGATCGTTCCGGCGCTCCGGCGGGCGCTCCCGGAGGTGAGCATTCGCTGGACGGAGGAGAAGACTGAATCGCTGGTGAAGGCGGTGCAGGAGGGGGCTCTCGACGGCGCGCTGCTGGCGCTGGAGGCCGATCTCGGTGACCTGGCGCGCGAGCCGGTGGCGCGCGATCGATTCGTGTTGGCGGCGCCGCTCGCTCATCCGCTGGCGCGCCGGACAGGCCCGGCCGAGCTGAAAGAGCTCCGCGGCGCCGACTTGCTGCTGCTCGACGACGGACACTGCCTGCGCGATCAGGCGCTGGCCATCTGCGCGCACGCGCGCACGCACGAGCTCGACTTCCGCGCCACCAGTCTCTCGACGCTGGCCCAGATGGTGGCCGCCGGCGCCGGCGTGACGCTGCTGCCCCGCCTGGCCGTGGCCACCGAGAGCCGACACGCGGCGCTGGCGATCCGACCGCTGCGCGACGCGCGGGCCTTCCGGACGCTCGGGCTCTGCTGGCGGCGGACCTCCCCGCTCGGCGCGACGCTGCGCCAGATCGCCGCGGCCGTTCGCCACGTCGCCGCGGTCGAGGTGCAAGCGCCGCGCGCTGTCCGCTGAGCTCGACCCGCCGAGATTGCGGCTCTCCTCGCCTTGCGGCCTTCCCTGATGTGCCCAACTTGGGTGGGGCGTGGCGGAGCATCGGGGGAGGGATTCATGACCATCGTGCTCGGAACGAGCTTCATTCGCTATGGGTTGATCGCGGGAGGTCTGCTGGTGGCGGACGGGACGCGCGCCGCTGATGCGACGCTGCCGCCGGTGGCGGCCGACGTGCGGGGCAGCCCGCACGAAGCCAATCGGAAGGAGATCCAGGCCGGCGAGATCGCCCAGAATGACGGCCGGTCGAAGGCGGCCGGCGCCAACGACAGGGGGACGATGGCCGCGGGGCGCGACTTCGACCGGGCGTTCGCGCGGGAGATGCTCGACGATCACCGCAAGGCGATCGCGGCGGTGACCGAGGCGCTCAACACCACGGTCGATCCGCAGCTCCGAAAGCTGCTGACCGCGCTGCTCCCGACGCTGCAAAAGCGCGAAGCGGCAGCGGAGAAGATCATCGACGCGGAAGCGAACAAGTAGCGCCGGCCTTCGGCCGCCCGGCTCCTGTGGGTCCCGCCGCGGCTACGTCTACGGCGATCCGAATTGAGTCTCAGGCCGGCGACTTCGCCGACAGCTCTTTGATGTCGCGGTTCTCGAGCAGGGGCTTGGGTGCGCCGCGCACCGCGGCTTCGATCATGGCGCGACCGACGTCCTCGCTGGTGATCGCCGCTTTCCCGGAGAGCAGCTTCACGACCGGGAAGAGCGGCGTCGCGATGGCGTAGAGCGCCCGGTAGAGCCCGGTCCGCGACTTCACGCCGTGCACCGGCTGGATGAAGCCGGGGCGGAACATGTAGGCGGCCTTGAAGGGCAGCGCGAGCAGCGCGTTCTCGGTCTCCCCCTTCACGCGCGCCCACATCGAGCGTCCCTTGGCGCTGCTGTCGGTCCCCGTGCCGGAGACGTAGACGAACGTCAGGCCGGGGCTGACCTTGGCCAGCGTCCGGGCGGCGGCGAGCGTGAAGTCGAACGTGACGTGGCGGTAGTCGGCCTCGGACATGCCGGCCGACGAGACCCCCAGGCAGAAGAAGCAGGCGTCGGCGCCGGTGAGCTCCGTTTCGAGCGGCGAGAAATCGGTGAAGTCGCGGTGGACGATCCGCCGCAGCTTCTGGTGCGTATCGCTGATGGGCGTCCGCCCGATCGCCAGCACGTCGGTGACGCGCGGGTCGCGCAGACACTCGCGCAACACGCCCTGACCGACCATCCCCGAGGCACCGAACAGAATGACCTTCATGTGGTCTGCTCGCTCGGACCCATACCACGCGCCGGCGCTCAGTGCGTCCGGTTTTCAGTGGGCGGTTGCGACAGCGGTGGGGGCGCCGCCCCGCCCGGCGTTTGCGCGGCGGTGCTGGCCTTGTCGACGGCGCCGGGCGGCATGGCGCTCGGGCGTTGTGCGGGCGGCGGCGGCGCCTCGCCGGGCGCGCGTGCGCCGGAGGCCTTCCCTTCGTCGGAGGCGCGTTCGAAGATGGCGTTGATCTCGCCCCCCATGAGGAAGATGAACCCGGTGATGTAGAACCAGGTCATCAGCACGACGACGCCGCCGATCGATCCGAACGTGACGTTGTAGCTGCCGAAGTGGCCGGCGTACTGCGCGAAACCCCAGGTCGCCAGCAGCCAGAGGAGCGTCCCCAGCACCGACCCCGGCGTGATGAAGCGGAACTCCTGCTCGACGTCGGGGAGCAGGTAGTAGGCGAACGCCACGCACGACATGATGGCCACGGCGGTGACCGGCCAGCGCAACCAGCTCCAGATGAAGACGTACTCCCGGGCGATGTGGAGCTCTCCGGCCACCCACAGCCCGAGATCACCACCGGCCACCAACGCCGCGATCCCGAACAGGACCAGCGCCGCGCCACCAATCGTCATCCCGAACGCGACCAGCTCGGTCTTCCAAAACGGGCGTGACTCCTTGACGTCGTAGGCCAGGTTGAGCGCCTTGCGGACGGCGTCCACGCCGCGCGACGCGGAGTAGAGCGTGGCCAGCAGTCCGACCGTCACCAGGTGGGGGCGCGGATGGTCGACCAGGGCGCGCAGGTTCTTGTCGATGACCTGCATCGCCTGCGGCGGCAACAGGGCCTGCGCCCGCGCGAGCAGCGTCTCCATCGAGACATGCACGTGAGGGATGTAGGCGGTCAGCGTGGCGAGAAAGAACAGAAACGGGAAGAGCGAGTAGACGAAGTAGTAGCCGAGGACGGCGGCCGTGTCGGAGACGTTGTCGTGGTCGTACTTCCGGTGGATCTCCTTGAGGAGATCTCTCCAACCGAGTCGCCCGCGCCAGGGGAACCGCATCGCCGTGCCGTGAAGTTAAGGGTCAAGAGGAGTCGGGCAATGGGTGAACCTCAGCCTCGGCTTACAATGCGGGCGATGGAGAGGCGGTCATCTGGCCCCCGCGCGGGCGTTCTCCTTGCTGCGTCGTGCGCTCTGGGGGCCTGCGCGACGCCGGGGACGCTCTGCCCCGACGGCACCACGCTCACGCGCCGGATCTACTCGGGTGGGGCGGAGACGGAGTGGTGCCGGCGTCCCGACGGTGCTCGCCAGGGGCCGGAGCGGCGCTACTACGAGAGCGGCGTCGAGCTCGCCAGCGGCGACTACGTCGACGGCGCGCAGAGCGGCGTCTGGCGGTATCGCTTCAACGACAGCCGCAACTGGCGCGCCGAGCGGTGGGACGACGGCGCGCTGGTTCAGGCGACGATCGATCCGGCCGTCGCCCGCATGAGCCCGGACGAGCTGGCGGCGCTGGGACCGACAACCTCGGGCATCATCAAGCTGGCGGCGCACGATCCGCTCCCCGGGAGCGAGGCGCGCGACGCTCCCGGTGCCACGTTCGTCTCCCGTTTTCCGAACGGGCGCCCGCAGGTCACGGGAAGCTACGATGCGCTCGGGCTGCGCACGGGGATCTGGCGCTTCTGGTTCGAGGACGGGCGCCCGGCCCGGGAGATCGAGTTTTTGGGCGGGGTTCGCGAGCACGCCGCGCGCGAGTGGTACCCGAGCGGAACCCCGGCGGCGGAGGGGTTCTACGTCGCCGGCGCGCGCGACGGGCGCTGGAGGTTCTGGGACCAGCGCGGCCAGCTCAGCGCGGAGGTTTTCTACCGCGACGGCGCCCGCGTTTCGGCGCCCACGGGCGGTGGTATGCTGCCGCGCGAACCATGAAGCATTCGGTGACGGTGCAGATCGCGGGTGTCCGGTACGCGCTCAAGACCGACGAGGACGAGCGCTGGGTCAAGGCGGTCGCCGCGCTGGTCGACGAGCGCTTCCGCGAGATCCAGAAGAAGGCGCGCACCCCGGACACGCAGGCTGTCGCGATGTTGACCGCCCTGCAGATTGCCGAAGAGTTGTTCCGTGAACGGCGCGACACAAGTGAACTGCGGAAAAAGATTCGCGAAAAGAGTCAGTCGCTGCTTGACGTCCTGTCGCGCGAAGCGCGAGTATGACCGTCGATTGATCGTTCCGGTCTGACGCGTTCATAGACAAAAGTACCGGGACCCATCACTCGACGATGGCTCCCCCTTCGAGTTCAGATCTCACCGAGCAGAAGCGCGCGCTCCGTCGCGAGATGGGTGAGCACCGTGCGGCGCTCTCCGAGAGCGAGCGCCGCGCCCGCAGCCACGCCGCCTCCGCGCGGCTCGCCGCCCTGCCGGAGCTGCAGGCGATCGGCGGTCGGACCATCGGCGGTTATGTGGCCATCGTTGCCAAGGGGGAGATCGATCCGTCGGCCGCGCTGGCGGAGGCCGCCGCGCGGGGCGCGACGGTGGCGTTGCCGCGTGTCGCCGCGGAGCCGGCGCGGCTCCGTTTCCACGCCAGCGGCGACGCTCCCTTGGTGCCCGGGCGCTTCGGGCTGCTGGAGCCGGCCGCGGCGGCGCCCGAGGTCGCGCTCGACGATCTGGCAGTGGTGATCGTGCCCGGGCTGGCGTTCGACAGCGAGGGGCGGCGGCTCGGGTTCGGTGGCGGCTACTACGACGGCGCCTTCCGCTCCGCTGCCGCGGATGCCGGCGCGTCCGGTGCGGGAGAGCGTCGCGCCGCGCTGATCGGGCTCTGCTACGACTTCCAGATCGTCGCGCGCTGTCCGGCCGACGCCGACGACGTGCCGGTCGATCTGGTGGTGACCGACGCGCGCGTGCTGCGGACGGCGGGGGCCAGGCGATGATCGCGCTGCCGGTGGCGATCTCGCTGCTGATCGGCGTCCTGGTGATCGCCTTCCTGGTCGGCCGGACGATGCGGCCGGCGGGGCTACCGCACTCGGAGGCGGAGAAACAGCGGCTGCTCGCCGCCGCCGAGGTGGAGGCGGAGTCGCTCAGGCGGCAGGCGGCGCTGGACGCCAAGGATCTGGCCCACAAGGCGCGGGCGGAGGTCGACGCAGAGCTCAAGGGGCGGCAGGCCGAGCTCGAGCGGCAGGCGCGGGAGAGCGCGGAGCGCGAGCGCGCGCTCGAGCGGCAGGAGCGTCAGCTCAAACAGCGGCTCGAGGAGACCACCCGCGGTGAGAAGCAGCTGGCGGGGCGCGAGGCGGCGGCCGAGGCGGCGGCGCGCGCGGCCGCGGCGCAGGCGCTCGAAGCGCGGGCGCGCCTGGAGAAGATCGCCGGCCTGTCGATGGCGGAGGCGAAGGCCCGGCTCTACGACGAGGTGCGCGCCGAGGCGCGCCGCGCGGCGGCTGACGAGGTGAAGAAGATCGAAGATGCGGCGCGCGCCGAGGCCGACGAGAAGTCGCGCATGGTGATCTCGGCGGCGGTGCAGCGCTATGCCAGCGAATACGTCGCCGAACGGACCGTGGCCACCGTGCCGTTGCCCTCCGACGAGATGAAGGGGCGGATCATCGGGCGCGAGGGGCGCAACGTGCGGGCGCTGGAGGCGGCCACCGGCGTCGACCTCATCATCGACGACACGCCGGAGGCGGTGGTCATCTCCTGCTTCAACCCGGTCCGGCGCGAGATCGCGCGGCTGGCGCTCACCCGGCTCATCGCCGACGGACGCATCCACCCGACGCGCATCGAGGAGATGGTCGAGAAGGCCACGGCCGAGATCCAGCAGCAGTGCAAGGAGGCGGGAGAGCAGGCGGCCTTCGATCTCGGGCTGCCCCGCCTGCACCCGGAGCTGACCCGGCTGGTCGGTACGCTGAAGTTCCGTTCGAGCAACGCGCAGAACCTCCTGCAGCACTCGATCGAGGTCGGCTTTCTCGCCGGCGCGATGGCGGCGGAGCTCGACCTGCCGGTGAAGACCGCGCGCCGTGCCGGCCTCTTGCACGACATCGGCAAGGCGATCGAGCAGGAGGCGGAAGGGTCGCACGCCGCCGTCGGCGCCGCCGCGGCCCGCCGCTACGGCGAGCCGCCCCGCGTGGTCCAGGCCATCGCCGCCCACCACGGCGAGGTGCCGCCCGTCGACGTCCTCGATCACCTGGTGGATGCCGCCAACATCCTCTCCGGGCAGCGTCCGGGCGCCCGGCGCGAGATGCTGGAGACCTACGTCCAGCGCCTCACCGACCTCGAGCAGGTGGCGACCAGTTTTCCCGGCGTCGAGCGGGCGTTCGCCATTCAGGCCGGCCGCGAGGTGCGGGTCGTGGTCGAGAACTCGCGGGTCTCCAATCAGGAGGCGCGGCTCTTGTCCAAGGAGATCGCGCGCAAGGTCGAGGCCGAGCTGGCCTACCCCGGCCAGGTGCGCGTCTCCGTCATCCGCGAAACGCGCGCCACCGACTACGCCAAGTAGCCCGGGTTGCCGACCGGCGCGGGTGACCGCTTCGTGACGACGGGACGTCCCGCCGAGATGCGCCGCGCGGCGCGCGCGGCCTGGGGCATCGACGTCGTCCCCCGCGCCGCCGTCGGCGCGCAGCTTCGCTGTACTATCCGATCGTGCTTCGCCCCGACTCGTCGTCTGCCGAACCGTCGAAGGCGTTGTGGCTCGTTCTTCTGATTGTGGCGCTGCCGGCCTGTCGCGAGCCGAAGGCGCCCCCGGCGCCGCCGAAGCCGGCCGCAGCCGCCGCACCTGCTGCGCCCGCCGCCAGCGCGGCGACGAAGTCCTTCTACGCGGATCGGTTCAGTCGCCGGCCGGGTGTCGCTGCCATGACCGAGCTTGGGCGCCAGCTCTTCTCGGACCCGGGCCTCTCGGTCTCGGGGAAGATGTCGTGCGCCACCTGCCACGATCCCCCGCTTCGCCTACGGTCCCCCCGAACGGTCGCTCCACGCAGCTCGGCGGGCGCGACGGCAAGAGCGTCGGTCTGCGCGCGGTGCCGTCGTTGCGCTACCTGCAGACGTTCCCGCCGTTCGCCGAGCACCACTTCGATGAGGCGGTGGACGAGAGCGTCGACCAAGGACCGACCGGCGGACACACCTGGGACGGCCGGGCCGACACCACGCACGATCAAGCGCGGCTGCCCCTGACCTCGCCGTTCGAGATGGCCAACCCGGACGTCGCGAGCGTCGTCGACCAGGTGGCGCACGGCGCGCTGGCGGCGCGATTTCGCGCGGTCTTCGGCGACGACGTGTTTCGCCGATCCCGTTCGCGCGTCGACCGCGCTCCTGATGTGTCTGGAGGTCTTCCAGCAGAGTCCCGAAGGATTTCTATCCGTACAGCAGCCGCTACGACGCCTATCTCCGCCGGCAGATCGAGCTCAGCGCCGCCGAACAACGGGGCCTGGCGCTCTTCAACGACCCGAAGAAGGGCAACTGCGCCAGCTGTCACCCGAGCGGGATCCGCCAAGCGGGTTCCCGAACTTCACCGACTTCGGCTTCAACGCGATCGGCGTTCCGCGCAACCGCCAGCTGCCCGCCAACGATGACCCCGCCTTCTACGACCTGGGGCTGTGCGGCCCGCTGCGCACCGATCTCGCCAGCCACAAGGACTACTGCGGCCAGTTCCGCGTGCCGCCGTTGCGCAACGTCGCCCTGCGACGGGCCTTCTTTCACAACGGCGGCTTTCACAGCCTCGATCAGGTGCTGGCGTTCTACGCCGAGCGCGACACCAACCCCGGCAAGTGGTACGCGAAGAATGGCGGGCGCGTCGACGCGTTCGACGATCTTCCGGCGGCCTACCGCAAGAACGTCAACCGGGAGCGTCCGTTCGGCGGCAAGCCGGGTGCGGCGCCCGCGCTCGACGACGACGAGATCCGCGACATCATCGCCTTCTTGAAGACGCTCACCGACGCCGACGTGGCAAAGAGATAGCCCGCCGCCCGAAACGAGGCGGCGGGCCTGTGACCGACGGCGGCCCGACCGCCAGCCGCGCGGCCAGCGGTCGAGCCCCGCGGCTACGGCAACGTCAGCGCGTTCGTCAGATCGCCCATCGCTGTGCCGCCGTTGGTGACCAGCGCCGCATCACGCTTGGTGATCCCCGGCAGCGCGCTGAGGCCGAAACGCCTGGTGATGAGGCGGAGGGTCGAACCGGTGTCGTACTGCGTGTGGTCGACCGTGCCCTTCTTGGAGAACGGCGAGATGATGATGGCGGGAACGCGCTCGCCGGGGCCCAGCAGGTCGCCCTTCGGCGAGGCGACGTGGTCCCACTGCCCGCCGTACTCGTCGTAGGTGACGATGATGACCATGTGGCTCCATTGCGGGCCCGCCTGCAACTTGGCGACGAGGTCGGCGATGTGGTTGTCGGCGTCGTCGATGTTGGCGTAGCCGGGGTGCTGGTTCAGGTTGCCCGTCGGCTTGTACCAGGCCACCGGCGGCACGGTGCCGGCCCCGATGTCGCTGAGCAGGTCGTTGTAGTCTTTGAGGTGCTCGCTGCGCGCCGACGCCTGTGTGGCCGGGTCGAACGCCGCGTAGAAGTTATACGGGTGGTGGTGCGTCTGGAAGTCCGGGCTGCCGCGCGGGCCCGACGGCGCGTAGATCACCGTGTGGGTCGAGCCGGCGGGGACGGTTCCGTCGGTGGTCGCCGCGTCCCAGTCGGTGGCGTACCAGGCCCAGTTGACCCCCTTGCCGGTCAGCAAGTCCCCAATCGTCGTTTGGGTCTGAGGCGGAAGCGTGGTGGCCGCGCCCGGATCGGCGTAGCGCAGGTCGGTGGCGCCGGTCGCCGGGAAGTTGCCGCTCGGCTGATAGGCCGGCTGCATCGTGTTCACCGCGCGATAGCCGTCGCCCGTACCGAAGTAGTCCATCGGCGCGATGTTCCCGGTCTGCAGGGAGGGCGCCCCGGTCAGCGCCGAGGCCGGCGAGCTGGAGTTCTGCGCCAGCTGCGGAACGCCCTTGGCGTTGGGAGCAGTCGCCAGCACGTTGAGCGACGGATTGTTGCTGGTGACCCACGACGCGGGGACCGCCGGCGCGCAGGCGCAGATGAGGTACTGGTGAGTCAGGAACGACCCGCCGAAAGCCCCCATGAAGAAGTTGTCTGCCAGCACGTATTGCTGGGCGAGCGCCCAGAGCTTCGACTGGCTGTAGTCCCAGTGCCCCATGGTGATGCCGCCGGCGTCTTCCCAGGCGGCGAACATGTCGTTGGTGCCGCCGTTGAGCTCCATGATGTTCTCGAAGAACCGGTGCGCCATGTCGCGCGTCACGTCGAGCGTGGTCAGCTTGGGCGCGCCGTTGACCGTGAAGTATGTCGTTTCGAGCGCGAACGGCGCGTTGGGGAGATTGTCAGTCTGGGCCTGCGTCACCACGGTGGGATTCCCCGCCGCCGTCGCGCCTCCCCAGGCCTGGGGCAGCTTGGTCAGCGCGGTCGTCCCGTCACGATCCTTTTGCGGAACGTAGGCCGACGTCGGCGCTCCGGCTGAGACCACCGCGCTGAGGCCATTGGCGCCCGGGAAGGTCCCGAACAGGCCGTCGAAGCTCCGATTCTCCGCGAAGATGATGACGATGTTTTGAACGTCGGCCTCCAGGCCTCCGCCCGCTGCGCCGCCTGCCGCGCCCGCGCTGCCCGCCGCGCCCGCGGCGCCGCCGACGCCCGCCGCGCCGCCGGCGCCCCCCGTGCCCGCGGCGCCCGCCGCGCCGCCGGCGCCCGCCGTGCCGCCGGCGCCCGCGGCGCTGCCACCGGCTCCCGCGGCGCTGCTGCCTGCGTTACCGCCGGTTCCGCTGCCTGCGCTGCCGCCAGCGCCAGCGCCCCCTGCGGCGCTCCCCGCGGTGCCTCCAGATCCGCCGCTCCCTGTCCCCGCGGGGCTGCTGCTCGAACATCCAAAGCCGACCGAGACCAGGGCAAGCGCCAGAAATTCTCGTCGAAGTTTGACCATGCCCCCACATACCGGATCGCCAAAGTGACCGATCTTACAAGGACGTTACAGTTGCGATTCGGACCGGCGACTGCGTGTTTCGATTCGTCGGGTAGACGGTCGAGATGTTCGTGTGATCTGTCGCGGTCCGCTCGTTCAGAGAGTCTGCAGAAAGGCGATCAGATCGGATTTCTCGGCGGCGCTGAGCCCGGTGCCGAACGCGTGACCCTGGTTGCCGTTGCCGGGGAGCCGGGTATCGAGGATGAAGCCCGCCTGGCCGAGGGGGAAGGTCACCGGCCGCTTGGCCGGCGGGTCGAGCAGCGCGCGCAGCGAAGGGACCGAGCCGTTGTGCAGATAGGGTGCGCTCGCGGCCAGGCCGACGAGCGGCGCGGTGCGAACCCAGGCGGCTCCGATGCGCGCCTGACCGACGTGCCCGGCCCGCGTGGGGTCGGAGATCGACGGAAGGTCGATGGCGAACGGCCACTCCGGGCGTGGGACGTCGAAGGCCAGCCAGGGGTCGGTGCCGATTCCCCCGGCGCGCCGATCGGCGGCGGGGTGGAGTTGCGCGTCGCCGTCGCCGTCGGCGTCGAACGGGAAGAGGCGGCCGGACGAGTAGACCAGCGGCCCGAAGTCGCGGTGCTGGCTGTGGCATCCGGCGCAGAACGCGACCTCGTCGCTGGCCGAGCGGCCGAGCGGGAGCGCCTCGAGCGGGACCGTGGCGGCGTCGACGGACGCGGCGCGCACCGCCTTCCACTCGTCGAGGCGGCTGTGGGCGAGGTGGCAGTGCGAGCAGCGCCCGAGCGGCGGCGGGTTCGACGCCAGCGGAAGCTCGTTGGCGAGCGGCGCCGCCGAATGACAGTCGGCGCAGCGGACGGCCAGCCCGGCGTCGAGCGACCTGGTCGGATCGATCGGCGCGAGGATGGGCCCCTCCAGCTTCGCCGCCGCGTAGGCCGGCGGGGCCAGCTTGAGGATCTGCCGGTTGGCGATCGCGCCCACGACGCGCTCGCTGAAGATCGCCCGCCCACGGGCGATCGCCGCCGCATCGCCCGGCGGGCGCTCGAAGCCAGCGGCGAGAACCGCGCGCACCGACGCCGCGGCGTACATGGCGGGGATCGCCGCCAGCGCGCGCGGCGAGAGCGTCGCGCGCCCGTAGATGGCGTCGGCCCAGAGCAGCCCGGGGAACGAGTCCTGCTGGAGCCCCAGCGTTCCGAGGTTGCGCAGATCGAACAGCAACGCGCGTCGGACCACCTCGCGATCCTCCGTCGCCGCGGGCGCGGGACCGCCCAGCGCGATGAAGCGTTCCAGCCAGGGTGCGTCCGCGGCCTCCGACCCGGACCAGTTCTCGATCGCCAGCCCCGGCGCGGCCAGGATCGCCGGCACGCTGATGGGGTTGACGAGGCCGCGCGTCTGCTGGCGCACGCGGGCAGTGCCGCCGTAGCGCGCGGAGTGATAGCCGGGGACCGTCACGTCGAGGCCGAACTCGCCGGTCAGGTCCTGGCGCCCCGGGCCGGCGAGCAAGAGGCGGGCGCGCACCGTGCGGCCGGACGGAAATCCTCTCGCTGCGCGGGCGGCGGCGGCTTGCGCATTCCCCTCGTCGAGCACCGACGCCGTCGCCAGCAGGAGCCCATAGTCGAAGGCCACGCCCGGCAGGCCGAGGACGATCGCGCCGCCGACCGGGTTCGCTTCGCCGTGGCAGAGCCAGCAGGTCATGCCGATTCTGGCCGCTCGGTTTGCCGTCCGGTCCGAGCGGCTCGCGCAGGCCGAGCACGCCGGTCGACACCGACACCCGCCCGACGCGGCCGCGCGGGTCGTCGGGCGTGCGCGTGAGCCCGAACAGCTCCGGGTTGGCGAGGATGCCTCCCTTGGCGTGGATGTGGCGCGTGATGGTGGTGTCCGGTCTCCCGTCGCCGTCGAGGTCGACCGGCTCGCGCTCGAAGTCGAGGTCGACGTCGCGGTCCCAGGCGATCCCGGCCAGGCGCGTCCAGTAGTCGGCGTTGGTGTTGACGAGCGACGACGACGGATTGCCGGCGCGGGCGCGCTCGAACGGACCGACGTCCTCGATGGCTCGCTGCCGGTCGCGGGCGCGGCCGTCGGCGGGATCGACGCCACGCGCCCAGCTCCAGGGATCGGCGACGTCGGCCAGCAGCGCCTCGGGTGCGGGAGTTGCCGCCGGTGCATCGGGCGCCCCGGCGCCCGGCTGAGGCGCGGGGCCCGCGCGCCGGCAGCCGCCCCAGGCCAGCAACGCGACGACGACGAATCCGGCGAGCGCGATGCTATTCTCCCGGACCCGCATGCGCATCGGCGACATCCAGCTTAACCCCGGCGCCCTCCTGGCGCCGATGGAGGCGGTGACGGATCTTCCGTTCCGCACGATCTGCGAGGAGCTGGGCGCGGCGCTCACCTTCACCGAGTTTCTCTCGGCCGAGGCGCTCACGCGCGGCGCCGCCAAAGCGGTCAGCCGCATGTGGCCGAGCTTGGAGGGTCGCCGGTTCGCGGTCCAGATCTTCGGCCGCGAGCCGGAGGCGCTGGCGCGCGCCGCCGGGATGGCGGTCGACGTCGGCGCCGCCATCGTCGACATCAACATGGGCTGTCCGGCCAAGAAGGTGACCGCCGGCGCTTGCGGCTCGGCGCTGATGCGCGAGCCCGCGCTGGCGGCCGAGCTGGTGGCGGCCGTGCGGCGCGCGGTGCCGGCGCAGATCCCGGTGACGGTCAAGCATCGCGCCGGCTGGGACGAGCCCACCCTCAACGCGGCGGAGTTCGCCCGCAGCCTGGTCGACGCCGGCGCGGCCATGATCACCGTCCACGGCCGCACGCGCGCGCAGGGCTTCTCGGGCGCCGCGCGGATGGAGCCGATCGCCGCCGTGCGCGCCGCGCTCCCCCGCGAGATCCCGGTCATCGGCAACGGCGACGTGAAGGACGTCGCCGCCTACGCACGGATGAAGAGCGAGACCGGCTGCGACGCGGTCATGGTGGGGCGCGGCGCGATGGGGAACCCCTGGTTCTTCCGCACGCTGGCCGCGCTAGAGCGGGGCGCGCCCGATCCCGGCCCCCCCACGCTGGCCGAGCGCCGGCGCGTCTGGCGCCGCCACGCCGATCTGGTGACCGCGCACAGCCCCGAGAAGATGCGCCTGCACGAGCTGCGCAAGACGCTGGCCTGGTACTCGCGCGGCCTCTACGGCGGGGCGTCGCTCCGTCAGCGCGCCTCGGCCATCCACGTTCCGGCGGCGCTGCTCGACCTCGGCGAGACGTTCTTCGCCGAGCTCGAGGCGGCCGAGGCGGCCGGCGCGCCGCGCCCGATGATCGCGCCGGCCGATCCGATCGCCAAGTCGATGGCCCGGCACGGCCGCCGCGGCGGCGAGCCCACCGAAGCGGACGAGACGTGCGTCGCGGCCTCCTAGTCGTCGCGCTCGCGGGCGCGGCGCTCGGCGCCGCCTGCGAGGACGTCTCGCACGGCGACATCGCCGACGAGATCAACATCCTCGTGCGCCGCAACGACCAGCTGGTCCCGCCCGCGACCGAACGCCTGGCCGCCTACAAGCGCGCCGCCATCCCGCAGATCGAGACGTCGCTGCACAGCGCCGCGCCGCCGGGGCGCTTGCACCTCATCGCGGCGATGGACCGCATCGGCGATGACGAGGCGGTGCCGATCCTGCGCCACGCGGCGCTCTACGACATCACCCCCGACGTGCGCGCCGCCGCCGAGGCGGTCCTCACCTCCTGGGCCGCCGGCAACGACGCGCGCGGCGCCCGCGCCCGCGACGCCCTCGCCGAGCTCGCCCGCAAGCGCGCCGCCGGCGAAGGCCCGCTGCTCTACGGTGACGGCGGGCTGCCCGGCGTGCCGTCGACCGTCGGCGCGCCCGATCCGATCGGCGCCGGATTCGAGCCGCTAGGCGTTCTGACGACCATCTGACGGCCCGTCGTCAGGTCGCCACGGGGCGGCCATGAAGTATGCGTCGTTCCGGAATATCGAGGCGCCCGCGGCGCTTTTTCGCCGTCGCGAACGCGGTCATTCCACTGGCCATCGAAGCCAATTTCGTTGTAACCAGTGGGGTGTTAGGCTCCGACATCTAGCCATCTATCCATTCTTCGGATAGCCGGATGTAGCCCCCATTCGAATAAGGAGAAGCCTAGTCATGTTGTATCCTCGCTTTCTTTCGCTTCTTTCCGTGAGCCTGCTCGTCGCGGTGACCTTTGGTTGCGCGAGCCCGGCGCGAAACACGACGACGGGTGCAGGAGGCTCGGGATACGGGACGGGCGGAAGCGGGAACAGCACGGGGACGGGCGGCGGCGGGTCCGGTGGGAGCGGCAGTACCGGGACGGGCGGGCGGGGGTGGTGACATCGTGATCATCACCGGTATGGGCGGAAGCGCCACGGGGGTCCTCCGCCACCGGCGGGCTCGCGCGGCGGCGGGGGCGGAGGCAGCGGCGGCAGCGGCGGCAGCGCGGGGGCAGCACCGGCACGGGTGGGACGGGCACCGGTACCGGTGGCGCGCCGATGAAGATGGCCTGCGTGGCGCCACCTCCGACCCGCTCAACTACACCTCCGGGCTACACGGCCGACTCGACGAACCGCTCGAACGCCATGTCGATCGCGACGGCAATGTCGAACGACGAGAAGGCGCAGCAGATGAGCGGGTTGCCTCAGAGCGGCACGGCGAACTTCAACGTCTTCAATCAGGAGACCAACACCAACCGGAGCATTCGCGGGTTCTACTATCGCGATGGTCCGCGCGGCGTGAACCTGAACGCGACGAGCGACGGGCAATAGTGACTACGCGACGGCGTTCCCGGTGGCGATGGCGCGCGGGGCTGCGTTCGACCCGGACCTCGAATACGCAGTGGGCGAGGCGGTCGGTGACGAGATGCTGGCGTCCGGCAACACCATGGTGCTGGCGCCGACGGTCAACATCCTCCGCCACCCGGCCTGGGGCCGCGCGCAGGAGACTTACGGTGAGGACAACTTCTTGCTGGGGCGGCTCGGCAGCGCCTTCGTCGACGGGCGTCCAGCAGTACGTCGGCGCCTGCGCCAAGCACTACTCCGCCAACAACATCGAGGACGGGCGCGAGACCGCCAACGCGACGATGGACGAGGAGACGCTGCGCGAGGTCTACGGGCGTCACTACGAGATGATCATCCAGGAGGGAGGGGTCTCGTGCGTCATGGCCTCCTACAACGAGGTCAACGGGACGCACTCGACGCAGAACGTCGCATCTTCTGACCGACCTCCTGCGCACCGACTTCGGGTTCCAGGGCTTCGTCCTCTCCGACTGGTGGGCGATGCCGAACGGCCAGACGGTCCCCTATCCGGCCGCCAGCGTCCTGCGAGCCGATCGCGCAGCAGGCGGTCAACGCCGGCCTCGATATGGAGCTCCCCTGGCGGTACAACTACTCGACGCTGTCGTCGCTGGTGACCGCGGGGAACCTGCAAGCCTCGCAGCTGACCACGCTCGACGGCCCGCATCCTCGAGCAGAAGTATCGTTTCAACGCCGACAAGACGAGCCGGTACGGGTTGAAGAATTCCGTTCACCTCGTACTCCGGCGGCAGCATCCAGAACAACGACCAGACCGATCCGGCGATCAACATGAGCCACATCGCGCTGGCCGAGTTGGCCGCCGAGGAGTCGATGGTCCTGCTCAAGAACAACAACAACACGCTTCCGATCAACAAGACCACGGTGAAGAAGATCGCCGTCATCGGGGCCAACCTCATCTACGGACTCCAGGAGACCAACAGCCAGGACAAGTGCACGATGTGCGGCACCAGCACGTCGTCCACCTGCCCCATCGCCAACGGGATCGGCTGCACCATGGACCTCACGACCAACGTGCGGACCGGCGACAACGGATCGAGCCGCGTCTTCTCCGATCCGAGCAAGAGCGTCGGTCCGACTGGCTGGGATCCAGGCCGACGCTGGCGGCATCACCGTGACCGCCTATAACACCGCCGCCGCCGCGCAGTCGGCCGGCTTCGACTTCGCGGTCGTGATCGCCGGGCTCACCCCGTACGACGAGGGCGAGGAATACACCGGCGCCGGTGACCGCACCACGGGAGGTATCGGCTCCACGTCCCACTCCGTCAACCTCGGGCTCGATCCCAAGGTCAATACCGGTGTCCAGAACGCGCTCATCTCGGCGGTCGCGGCGATGAACAAACCGATGGTGGTGGTGCTCGAAGGCGGCAGCGTCATCGACATGACCCCCTGGATCGCCAGCGTCCCCGCGGTGGTCATGGCCTGGTACCCGGGGATGGAGGGCGGCACCGCCCTCGGCCGGCTGCTGTTCGGCGACGTGAATTTCAGCGGCAAGCTCCCGATCACCTGGGACTCCACCACCAGCAACTGGCCGACGTTCGCCAGCAGCAGCGGCACCACCCAGATGGACTACTGGGTCGGGTACCGCTACTTCGACTATCACAACGAGACGCCTCAGTATTCGTTCGGCTCCGGGATGTCGTACGCGACGTACAACTATTCGCTCGACGCCACGAATCCGCTGGTCGGTTGTTCGACGGTCCCCTCGAACGGCACCGTGCCGGTCACCATCGACCTCTCCAACACCAGCAGCGTGGCCGGCAGCGAGACGGTGTTCGTCTTCGTGCAGTATCCGGGCTCCTCGGTCGCGAACCGCGCCGGCAGCACTTACAAGGAGTTGAAGGCGTTCAAGCGTGTGCCCGTCGCCGCCAATCAGACGGTGCGGGTGACGATTCCCCTTCGGGTGAAGGATCTGAAGTACTGGAACACCGGAACGAGCGCTTGGGCGGTCGAGCCGGGAACTGTCAAGGTGATCGTCGCTCCGAACGCCGCAGCCGCGGCGACTGCCTGCACCGGCGGATCGGGGACCGGTCTGCTCCCTCTCCGACACTTTCACGGTGACCCAATGAACGATCCGATCCTCCGATGAGCCTCCGAACCAGCTCGAAGCTCCACAGTCGCGTCGCCTTCATTCTTGCCACCGTGAGCGTGCTCGGAACCGCGCGCGCGGCCGGCGCCACAGAGGACGATCCGTTCGCTGGCGACCAGACGCACGGGGCTCCGGCCGTGACGGCGACCGGGACGGCCCCGTCACCCACGGTGGAAGGTGGTCAACCGGGGCCGCAGAAGCAGGGGCCCATCGCCTCCCCGGAGGAACCGGCGGAGGTCCCGCCGGCCTGTCGTCCAGCAGCTCCCCGCGTCTGCCTATCCAGAGCCGGTCATCCGCGGTCTTTATGGCGGTCCGCTCTGGCTCGACATGCAGGGCCTGCAGTGGCCCTACACGCCGCGCACCGGAATCGGCCTCTCCGGCTATGGCTGGCTCGACAACATGTACCGGTTGATCCGGCTGGGCGGCAATCAGCCGAGCGACCACACGACGAAGCTGTTCCAGCAGGGTCGGTTCCTGTTCCGCGTGACGCCCACCTACACCGACGGCTCC
>CAVRRT010000020.1:0-15489 GCA_963723305.1 uncultured Pseudomonadota bacterium | reverse complement strand
GGAACCGACCGGGCACTCGACCCGCAGATCGTCGCCGTAGAAGTGGTGGTAGCGCTCGAGCGCCTCGATGAGCAGATAGTTGGCCGGCATCCAGACCGGGCCGCGCCAGTTGGAGTTCCCCCCGAAGAGGCCGAGCGTCGACTCACCCGGCTCGTAGTTGACCTCCAGCATCTGGCCGCCGAAGTCGAAGCGATAGGGCTTTTGTTGGTAGGCCTTCGACATCGAGCGGATGCCGTGCGGCGAGAGGAACTCGGTCTCGTCAAGCATCCGTCCCAGCACGCGCACCAGCCGCTCGCGCGAGGGGAGCGCCAGCAGCAGGCGCCCGCCCCCTCCCACACCGAGCGCCATCCGTCCGGCGAGGTCGTGCCGGTTGTCGAGAAACCAGCGCATCCGCTTGGCGAACGCCGGCAGGTGATCGATCACCTCCTCGTCCAGCACCTCGACCGCGATGAGCGGCAGCAGACCGACCATCGAGCGCACACGCAGCGCCGTCTCCGTCCCGTCGACGTGCAGCCGGTCGTAGTAAAAGCCGTCGGCGTCGTCCCAGAGGCCACTTCCCCCGAAGCTGTTCATCGCGTCGGCGATGTGGACGAAGTGCTCGAAGAACTTGGAGGCCATGTCCTCGTAGGCCGGATCGGCCTTGGCCAGCTCCAGCGCCATCGACAGCATCGTCGAGCAGTAGAAGGCCATCCAGGCCGTGCCGTCGGCCTGCTCGAGAAAGTCGCCCGTCCGCAGCGGCTTCGACCGATCGAAGACGCCGATGTTGTCGAGCCCCAGAAACCCGCCCGAGAACAGGTTCCGCCCCGCGGTGTCCTTGCGGTTGACCCACCAGGTGAAGTTCAAGAGCAGCTTCTGGAACATCCGCGCCAGGAAGACGCGATCGCGCCCGCCGTCGGCCCCCACGGCGAGCTTGTAAACACGCCAGGTGGCCCAGGCGTGCATCGGCGGGTTGGCGTCGTCGAAGCCGAACTCGTAGGAGGGGAGCTTCCCGCTCGGGTGCATGTACCATTCGCGCGTCAGCAGGATCAGCTGCTCCTTGGCGAAGGTGGGGTCGATGCGCGCGAAGGCGACGGTGTGGAACGCCAGGTCCCAGGCGGCGTACCAGGGGTACTCCCACTTGTCGGGCATCGAGATGACGTCGCGGTTGTAGAGGTGGCGCCACTCGGCGTTGCGCCCGGTGAGCCGGCTCGCGGGCGGCACCGGCGCCGACGGATCGCCCTCCAGCCAGGTGCGGACATCGTAGTGATAGAACTGCTGCGTCCAGAGCAGGCCGGCATAGGCTTGGCGCACCACCAGCCGCTCGTCGGGAGCGAGCGCGCCGGTCTTGCGCGCGTAGAAGGCGTCGGCCTCGGCGCGGCGCGCGGCCAGGACGGCGTCGAAATCGGCGAACGGCGGCGGCGGCGGCGTTGCGCCGGCCGCTTGGTCCAAAACCTCCACCAGGCGCAGCCGCACGCGCACCTCGCCCCCCGCCGGCACGGTCAGCCGGTAGACCGCCGCCGCCTTGGTCCCGCGCAGCGCCGGGTTCACCGCCTCGGCGCGCTTCTCGATGACGTAGGCGTGAAACGCGTCCTTGCAGTAGGGAGAGGCGTTGGGCCTTCCGTAGAGGCGCTCGGTGTTGGTCTCGTTCTCGGTGAAGACCAGCTCGGGCGAGGCGCCGCCGGCCGGCTCGACGGAGAAGCGAAACCGCCCCAGCGACGGGTGCGCCACGTCGATCGCGCCCGCGCCGGCGGCCGTCAGCGACGGCTTCTCGTCCGGACGCAGGTAGCCTTCCCCTTGTCGCCCCCACGACCAGCTGTTGGCGAACCAGAGCGTCGGCAACAGCACCAGCGGCGCGTCCGCCGGCCCCCGGTTGGTGACGGTGACGACCAGGCAGAGATCGTCGGGGGAGGCCTTGGCATGCTCCAGCGTGACGTCGAAGTAGCGCCCCTGCTCGAACACCCCGGTGTCGGCGATCTCGAACTCGCGCTCCGTCCGCCCACGCTTGCGGTTCTCCTCGCCGAGCTGCGCGTAAGGGAACGGCCGCTGCGGATACTTGTAGAGCGCCCGCCCGTAGGAATGGGTCGGCGTGGCGTCGAGATAGAAGTAGAGCTCCTTGACGTCCTCGCCGTGGTTCCCCTCGCTGTTGGTCAGGCCGAAGAGGCGCTCCTTGAGAATGGGATCGACGCCGTTCCACAGCGCCACCGCGAAGCAGAGGCGCCCCTGGCGGTCGCAGAGGCCCAGAAGGCCGTCTTCACCAAAGCGGTAGGCGCGGCTGCGCGCGTGATCGTGGGGCAGGTAGCCCCAGGAGTCGCCGTCCGGCGAGTAGTCCTCGCGCACCGTCCCCCACTGCCGCTCCGACAGGTAGGGCCCGAACCGCTTCCAGTCGCGAAAGCGACGAAGATCCTCGTCGAGCCGGCGCTCTTCCGCGTCAGGGACTTCCCCTGACTGTTGGTCTCCGGCGGCCACGATGCGCGGCGATCTTGACCGCGAAGCCCGGCGACAGCAATGCCGCTTTCCCCGACACGCCGGCCCGTACCCGTCGGGCGTGCCCGTCGACAACTGTTGACTTAACTCTCCTTTCGGCGATGGTTTGTCAGGGCGTCCGGCTCTAACCCGACCAAGAAAGGACCCAGAATGAACAGCAGCCAGAGATGGATGTTGCAGGGCACGTTGAGTTTGGTGGTCGTGTTGTCGGTGGCGGCGGAGGCACGTGCACAGAACCTCGAGACCCCGGGGGCCGCCGCGGCCGAACCGGCCCCCACCACCTCCCCTGCTTCCGCCAGCCCGGCCGGCTTCGGCGACGGAGGCCAGTTCGTCCTCTCAGCCGAGCGGCTGTTCGGATACAACTGGGACCACTTCTCCAACGTCCCCGCCGGCAACCCCAGCAGCAGCAGCACCTACAGCCTCCTCGGGAACCCCTTCGGTGCCGGCAGCTACCCCTACGACTGGCCCCGGATCGGCTTCGACTACTTCGTCACCAAGTCGATCAGCGCAGGCGCCGCACTGGCCTTCTCCCGCTATACCAGCGGGGACAGCGCCACCAACGCCTTCGAGGTAGCCCCGCGGATCGGCTACGGGAAGATGGTGGGACCCTGGTTGGCCGTCTGGCCGCGCATCGGCGTCACCTATGTCAAAGCGACGAACCTCTCCTACCTCGGGCTGACCATCGACCTCGCGGCGGTCATCGTGGTGGCTCCCCACCTGGCGGTTACCTTCGCTCCAGTGGCGAACATCGGCCTCAGCGGAAAGACGGGGAACCTCGACCAGAAGTACACCACCCTCGGCGCCGAGTTCGGTTTGGCAGTCCCGTTCTGACCGACTCTTGACCGAAGGGGGCCGGGCGCGCCCCGCGCGGGGTCACACCTCGCGCGGCTTGAGGCGGCGGCCAATCAACTCGTTGACCCTCTCGCCCCGCTTGAACGAGAGGGTGTCCACGAACTGACGGCTGCCGTCGCGCTTGGCGATGAGCAGACCGATCCGCTGCTGGTGAAGAAATGGCCGCACGTCGGTCAGATCGTCGTAGCTCCAGCTGCGCAGGCCGGAGCCGTCGCGCACGATCATCCCGTTGGGGGTCAGCACCAGCGTCGGGCGCTTGTGCCCTTCCTGCTCGGGGTCGCGCTCGGGCGGCAGCGCCGTCACGAAGAGCGCGATCGTCCCCAGGGCCAGCAGCGCAATCGGCGGGCGGCTGAGCCCGGCGATGAAGCTGGCCACCGCTCCGACGCCGACCAGCACCGCCATCACCGCCAGTACCCGCCGCTTGGTCCGCTCCGGATCGCGCGCGAAGAAGGCGACCGTCCCGGGCGGCACGCGTCCCGCGTCGACGCTCAGTAAGGCTTCGACGTCGCTCATTGATGAATGCATCGTCGGTCCCTCATTACCCTTGAGTCTCGATCGAACGTAATCATTGTAAGACCAGCGCGCTCGTCGTCTCGTTTTTCGCTCGGAAAAAATCAGGTGTGTAACCAGGGGCGCTGCACACACATCGAAAGAGCTCGATAGGTGAAAGCATGACCACCACACAGAGAAACGAAGGCGTCCCCCAAGGCTTCCGCGAAATCTCGCGCATCGTCACCGCGCACAAACAGCGCGAGGGGGGCGGCTTCATCGTTCGCCGCCCGTTCCCCTCGTACGGGCTGACGGTCGTTGACCCCTTCCTGCTGATCGACGAGATGGGACCGGTCGACTACGCCCCCGGCGAAGCGGTCGGCGCGCCCGACCACCCTCACCGCGGCTTCGAGACCGTCACCTACGTGCTGGAAGGGGAGATGGAACATGAGGATTCCGCCGGCCACCGCGGATCGCTGCGCGCAGGCGACGTCCAGTGGATGACCGCCGGCGCCGGCATCATCCACTCCGAAGAGCCGTCGCGCGCGATGCGCGAAAAGGGGGGGCGCGTTCATGGTTTCCAGATTTGGGTCAACCTGCCGGCGCGCCTCAAGATGACGCGACCGCGCTACCAGGAGCTGGCCGCCGCGAAGATCCCGGTGGCGGAATCGGCCGACGGCCGGGCGCGCGTCAAGGTGATCGCCGGCGAAGCGCTGGGCGTCAGCGCCGTCATCGACACCCACACGCCGATCGTCTACCAGGACTGGTCGATCGACGACGGCGCCGACGTGACCTTGCCGCTCCCCCGCGACCACCAGGCACTGGTCTACGTGTTCGAAGGGGAGGTGCGGGTGGGCGACGAGGCCGGCGGAAGGTCGGTCGTGGACGGTCAAATGGCGCTGCTTGGCGACGGCGACACCGTGCGGTTCCGTGGGGTTGGCGGCGGCGGCCGGTTGCTCCTTCTGGCGGGGGTCCCGCTCGGCGAGCCGGTCGCCCGCTACGGACCGTTCGTGATGAACAACGAGGCCGAAATCGTCCAGGCGATGCAGGACTTTCAGAGCGGACGAATGGGAGAGATCACCCGCACAGCCGAGGTCCGCGGGTAGAAGTCGGCTAGAAGCGCGTCGCCGCAAGCCAGCGATGAGCGAAGCGAACCATGCCCGACGCCGGGCCGCCCGGAGGCGGCCTGGCGGGGACGCGGCGTTCATCTGAGCGCCAGCGTGCCGGCCCGCCACGAGGGGGCGCTCCAGCGCTTGAAGGCGATCAGCTTGTCGGCGCTGCTGGCCCACTTCTCGACCGACAGCGCCGCGGTGAGCAACACCTGGAAGCGGCGGCCGACGTGGCCGCCGGCGCGCGCCTCGCGCACCACCAGCAGCCGGCCGCCGTCGGGCGAGAACCCGGCTGATTCGACGTAGCCGACGTCAGGATCGGTCACCGCCGGGGTGAGGGTGTCGAAGCTCCAGCCGCCGTCGGCGCCGCGGCGCAGGACCCAGAGCTCGGTCCAGGCCGGCAGCGGCTGAACCGCCAGCGTCGCGACGTCTCCCGAGGGCGCCCAGCGGAGCGCGCTCGGCCAAACGACGCCATAGGTGCAGCGCTCGCCCAGAATCTTCGGATTGTCGGTCGGCTGGGCGGTCGCCGCCTTGTCGCCCTGCGCGTCGAGGAGGCGCACGCAGGTCTCGCCCGGCGCGCGCGCGGCGAAGGAGACCACCGTCTTGCGGGCGCGGCTCTCCTTGACCGGGGCCTCGGTCGCCCAGCGCGAGGCGGCCACGCGGACCGCGACCTCGTCGTAAAGGTCCAGCGCCTCGGGGTCCAGCGCCCCGCGATCGCAGAGCGCCAGCTCGCGCACCGCAGCCGCCTCGGCGCGCGACGCCGCCTCGGCGTTGGCCTGCCTCGCCTCGTCGAACGCCCGCCAGGAGAGCGCCTCGGCGTGGCGCAAGCGGACGCGCCCCCCGAGCGAGGCCGGGAGAGCGCCGGCCGCCGCGAAGTCGATCGATTCGAGCGCGCGCAGGCGGCGATCGTTCCAGAGCCGCGCCTCGGCCGGCGGCTGTGCCGGATCGCGGCAGCGATCGACCGACAGGAACAGCGCCGCGCGCGCCCGCTCGGCCGGCGCGGCGGCCGGCGCCGCCAGCACCTCCCGCCAGGCTTCACCGTCGTAGCAGATCCGCGTGGGCGAAGCCTGGCCTCGCCCGCCGACCTCGTCCGGCTCGACCACCTCGAACTTCACACCGTAGCTCTCCGCCACCGCGACGTGCGCGGCGAGCGTCGCGTCCCTGGTGTCGGCCCGCCGCGCCGAGGCCCGCCGCGCCAGCCGATCGGCCAGGCTCCCGATCGAGGCCAGCAGCTCGCTGGTGTCAGCCCCCGCCGGCGCCGCCCGCAGCGCCAGCGCCGCGTAGCCGATCCCCAACGACTCGTAGCCGCTGGCGTCCCGCAGGAAGCGGACGACCGACGCCAGCTCGGGCGCCGCGCTTTCGTCGACGCGGTACGTCCGGACCTGCGACGGGCGGACATAGCCGGGGCGCTCGTGGCGGTGGTCGTAGACCTTGAGGAAGCCGGCGCTCTCGCCCCGCACCTCCAGCCAGTCCCCGCGCCACAGAGTGACCTGGGCGGGGGCGTTGTCGCGGGGGGCGTTGCGGAGGACGGCCGGATCCTCCGCCACCAGGGCCACCAACAGGACGACCGCGGGGGTCATGGTTACTCCCCCTCCGCGGCGTTGTCGTTGGCCGGCGCGACGTTGGCGGCGACGGGCGCGGTCGCCGCCGCGGGCGTGCCATTGCGCCCCTGCATCCCGAGCAGCCCGCCGGCGAAGAAGCCGCCCGCCGAGGGGGGCGCGACGATGACCTGGATCTTGTCGGAGAGCTTGTCGGCCAGCGTCTTCTGGATGAGCAACGGGTTCTTGGCGATGAGCGCCGAATCGCGCGCCATCTGCGCGGAGTTGGCCTTGCCGGTCACCTCGATGCGGTAGGCGTCGGCCTCGGAGAGCTTCCGGCGCGAATCGACCTCGGCGACCGTCTCGATCTTGCGCGCCTCGGCCTCTCCCTCGGCGTCCTTCATGCGTTGCACCTTGCGCGCCTCGGCCTCCAGGCGCCGCTGCTCGATCTCCTTCTCCTTGAGCGGAAGCACGTGCTTCATCGCCTCCTCGCGCGCCTTGGCGGCGATGATCTCCTCGGAGGCCGAGGCCTCGGCGGCCTTCTCGCGCTGGATCTTGGCGGCGTCACCCTCCAGCTCGGACTCCTTCACCTTCTTCTCCTTGAGCTGCAGCGTGTAGCGCATCTTCTCGCTCGCCAGCTCCTCCGCGAGCATCCCTTCCAGACCGGCACGGTACTGCTCCGGCAGATCGACGTGACCGAGGTAGAGCGAGCGCACGGTGATGCCGTCCTTGCCCAGCAGATCGTGCAGCTCGGCCTGGATGTCGTCCTGAATCTCGGCCCGCTTGTCGCTGAAGATCTCGCGCACCGTGTGCCGGGAGAGCGCGTGGTGGAGGACGCCGTCGACGACCGGCTCGATCAGATCCTGGGCCACGTTGGCCGGCAGCCGCTTGGCCACCTCCCCCACCCGCCCTGGATCGAGCGCGTAGCGCACGGTGACCGCCAGGCCGATCGACAGCCCCTCGAGCGACTGGAATGGCGCCGCGCCGTCGGCGGCGGCGCTGGCCTGCGGGCGATAGACCTGGTCGCGGAGTGAGTAGCGCCGCAGCTCGTGGACGAGCGGCACCATCAACGTCGGACCCTCGGGAACGACGCTGACGCCGCCGGTGAGCCGGTTGATGCGCACGCCGACCTCGCCGGGCGCCACCACCTGCACCGGCGGGCGAAACGCCAGCAGGAGCGCGCAGCCGATCAGCGAAGCGGCGGCCAGGTAGCGGCGGCCGCGCGGGCTGCCGAAGACCTCGATGCAGCCGAGCACGACGGCGGCGCCGGCGGCGCGGGTGAAGACGTAAAACCTGGAGGCGATCTTCTTGAAGCGATCCTTGAACGGTTCCATGGGCGGGCTCCTTTGGGCGAGACGTTCGAGCTCCTCGGGCGGGCTCTTGCGACGCTCTTGCCAGCCTCTTCCCAATGCAGCGGCTGTGCCGCGGCGCCGGAGGCGGCGCCTCGCTTGCCAGACGATGGCGGCGGGGGCTAATCTATCTTTTACATATTTATCTCTATAGAATTGAGACCGTGGAGAGCGATCGCTGGCTCGCCCGCGTGCGGCACGATCTGGTCAAACGCCTGCTCTGGCCGGCGCGCGATCGCCGTGACGCCGGCGGCGCGCCCGCCCCGGGTGAGCTCGTCGCCGAGCTCATTGATGACGAGGGCGCCCCCACGACGGCGGAGGCGCTCTGGGCCGCGCTCGCCGCGGAGGGACCGCGCGGCGCCGGCGTGGCCCGATTCGACAGCGCGCTCCAGCACGCTGTCGCGGCCGCCCCGGCGGGCGACGTCGACGGCGTCCTGGCGCTGGAGGCGGCGTTCGACGAGCTGGCCCGCTCTTTGGCTCGTTCCTTGGATGGTTCATTGGATGGCTCTGGGGGAGAGGAGAAGTAGATGCCGCGTCTTCTGGTGATCGACGATCGCGATCAGACGGTGGAGATGGTTCACCGGCAGATGCCGCAGTTCGAGACCGTCACCCGCTGCGACCGCCGCATCCCCTGCCAGGTCTGCGAGGAGCGCACGCGCGGCTGCCCCCTCCGCTGCGCGCACGACTACGCCGAGGCGGCCGAGGCGCTGGGGCGCCAGGCCGCGCTTCCCGATCTGGTGGTGCTCGACCTGCACTTCGCGCTGCCGGAGGAGCGGCTGCTCCCCGAGGACAAGGCGGCGCTGCCGGTCGAGACGAAGGCGCGGCGGGCGGCGATCGAGCAGCTGCGGAGGCGCCAGGGACTGCTGATCCTCGAGCGACTGCGGGCCACCTACCCGACGCTGCCGGTGGTCATGCTGACCACCACCGGCTCCGATCTCGGCGCCGAGCGTCCGGCCGACCCGCTCGTCTACCTGTGCGAGAACGAGGTGGTCGACAGCCGCAGCCTGGCCGCCGAGATCTCGCGCGCGCTGGCGCTGTCGCACAGCGCGCAGGAGGGACCGATCTTCTGGGGGCGCGCGCCGGCGATGACCGAGCTGCGCCGGCAGATCGAGACGCTGGTGCGTTCGCCCCTGCCGCTGCTGGTCGAAGGGGAGACCGGGACCGGCAAGAGCTTCCTGGCCGAGCACGTGATTCACCCGCGCTCGGGGGCCAAGGGGCCGCTCATCGTGACCGATCTGTCGACGGTGCCGCCGGCGCTGCTGGCGGCGCACCTGTTCGGCGCCCGGCGCGGCGCCTACACCGGGGCCGTCGAGGACCACGCCGGCGTGTTCGAGCAGGCCCACGGCGGGACGCTCTTCCTCGACGAGATCGCCAACCTCGATCTCGACCTGCAGCGCCAGCTCCTGCTGGTGCTCGAGCGCGGCGCGGTCACGCGACTCGGCGACGCACGCCCGCGGCCGGCCGCCCCCAAGCTGGTCGCGGCCACCCACGAGGACGTCGAGGCGCTGGTGCGCGCCGGTCGGTTCCGCGCCGACCTCTACATGCGGCTCAACCCGGCCACGCGGCTGCGCGTCCCGGCGCTGCGCGAGCGGCGCGACGATCTTCCGGATCTGGTCCGCTTCGCGCTGCTGGAGGCGCTTCGCGCGGAGCCGCTGCGCCCGCTGGTGCGCGCCTACCTGGCGCGTTTCCCGACGCCAGACGACTTCGCCGACGCCGAGAACGTGGTGGTGTTCGGACGCCCGCGCGCGGCCGCCGCACGGCGTGATGCCTTCTCGGTGTTCGTCAGCCGCGAGGCGCTCCAGCGCCTCACCGCGCACGACTGGCCCGGCAACCACCGGGAGCTGCGCCTGCTGGCGGCCAACCTGCTGGTCTTCGCGCTGACGCAGCACCTCGACGCCGGGCCGGCCGTCACCGCCGCGCGCGCCCCGGCGGTGCTCGACCTGCCCGATCCGCTGGTGGCGCGTCTGCTGGGGGCGGTCATGACCGCGCGCCCGCGTGGATTGGCCGCGCCGCTGCGCAACGGCGCCCGCCGCGTGGACATTGCCGTGACCGCGGCGGCGAGCTTCGCGCAGCTCTCTTCCGATGTGGAGCGCCAGTACCTGCGCGCCGTCTTCGACGCCTGTGGCGGCGATCTCGAGCGGATGGCGCGCGAGCTGCTCGGGCCGCGCGGCGTCGCCCGCCAGGTTCACCTGCGCTTGAACCAGCTCGGGCTGCGCCTGCGGGATCTGCGGGGAGCGCGCGGGTGACGGCGCCCCTCGCCGTCGCGGCGGCCGCGCTCCTGGCGCTCGGCGCGGGCGACGGCGGCGCGCCCGCCCCCGGGGCCGAGGCGATCGCCGCGCCACCGGCGGTCGATGCGCACGCCGCGGCGCGCAGCGAGCACGCGCAGGCGATGGCGCGCCTGCGCGCCGGGAGCTACGCGGAGGCGGCCGAGCTCTTCGCCCGGGCCGCCGCGCGCGATCCGGCCAACGCCGCGTTTGCCACCGATCTCGGGTTCGCGCTGGGCAGGGCGGGGCGGCGGGCCGAGGCCGAGGCGATCCTGCGCGGCGCGATCGAGAGGGATCCCCGCCGCTACTACGCCTACGTGAACCTGGCCGATCTGCTGGCCGAGGATCCCGCGCGCTGGGATCGGCGCGACAGCGTGGTGGCCTTTCTGGAGAAGGGGCTGGAGGCCCTGAAGGACGATCGCAAGGGGCGCTTCAATCTGCTGCTCGGTGTGGCGGGCTTCGAGCGGGCGGTCGGCCGCACCGCCGCCGCGCGCGCCCGGCTGGAGCCGCTGCTGGGGCCCGAAGCGCCGGCGCTGTCGCGCGCGCAGCGCAAGCGGGTGCTCGATCTGCTCGACACCATCGCCCTCGACGAGCGCGCGCGCGCCCTCGAGGACTGGCCGGCGCCCGGGCCCGCGACGGCGCGCCGCCTGGCCGCGGAGGCCGAACGGTTCGAGCGCGTCGGGCGGGTCGACGACGCCATCCGAAATCTGGAGATCGCCGTCAACCTGGCGCCCTCGAACGCCGAGGCCTGGCGCGCGCTCGGCCGGCTGCTGGCCGCGCACGGCGGCGCGCTGGAGCTCGACCGGGCCGACGAGGCGCTGCGCCAGGCGCTCACTCTCGAGCCGGCCTGGTCGGACCTGCGCGACCTGCGCGCCCAGATTGCCCGCCGCCGCGCCGCCGTCAGCGCGCCCGCCCCGCGCGGCGTGGCGCCCTCCGAGCACGCGCGGGCGCTCTACCAGCAGGCCGAGGAGTGGATCGACCTCGGCGATCCGATTGGGATGGGGCGCGACCTCCTCGAGGAGGCGCTCGGCGACTCGCCCGGCTTCGTGGCGGCGGCGCTGTCGCTCTACGCGCTCGGCGGCACGGTCCCCGCGGCGACCGTCGACGCGCTCCAGGACGATGGCCCGGGGCTCTGGGCGCTCGCCGCCGGCGTGCGGAAGCTGGGAAAGTCAGGCGCCGACAGCGACGTGCTGGTGCGGCCCTGGATTGATCGCGCCGTCGAGCTCGACGTCCAGGAGGCGCGGTTTGCGCGGGCGGTGGTGCGCGCCGCCATCGGCGACCGCGCGGGGGCGCGCGCCGATTCTCGTCGCCTACGTCGCCCGCGAGCCGAACCCCGAGCACCTGGCGGAGGCGCGCGCGCTGCGCGGCGGCCTGGGTGCCGACAGCGATACTTCGAAACCGAACGCGCGCCCCGACGACGCACACCTCGGACCCCAGCTGCTGGCCCGCATTCGCCTGCTCGAGGATCGGCCCGAGGCGGCGCTGCGCGCGCTCGGGGGGACCTGCACCCCGGAGCTGCCGGCGGGGCGCCTGGTGGCGATCGGGATGGTGTACGAGTACGCCGACCAGCGGAGCGCGGCGCGCGGCTGCTACGAAATGGCGGGCGACGCGGGCGACGGCGGCGCGCTGGCGCGGATGGCCCGGCTCGACGCCCGCCTCCCCGCCACGGAGCTGCGCTCGGCCGATCGCCGGCTGCTCGCCAAGGCGGCCGGCGCCGGCAGCGGCGCGGCCTGGTGGGCGCTGGCACGGATGGAGATCTCGGCCGGTGACGGCGACGGCGCGCTCAGCGAGACGCGCCAGGCGCTGGCGTTCGCGGAAGCCGACGCCGCGCCGGCCGATGTCTGGATCGAAGCGGCCCGCCGCGCCGAGCGAGAGCTCTCCGAAACGCGGCGCGCCGCCGAGGAGAGCCGGCGTGCACGACACCGCCGCGCCTTCGCCGTCGGCTTGGCGCTCGCGCTCGGGGCGCTCGCGCTTCTGGCCCGCCGCCGCTGGCGCGGGCGGACCATCGCCGCGGCGCTGCGCCGGCGACCGGCCCTCTTTCCCGAGGTCGCCCGGGCGGTGGGAGAGCTGCGCCACGACGTGCTCAAGCACCGGGCCGGGGTCATTGGCGCCGCGCTCGATCCGCAGGTCCCGCCCGAGGAGATTGCCCGCGCGCTCACCGAGCCGCGCCCGACCTCCCTGGTGGTGGCCGGGCTCTACGACCGCCTGGCGCAGGCGGCGCGCGGCGCAGGGGCGCCGTTGCGGCCGCTCCCCCGCGAGCCGGTGTTCGGCGCGCTGACGCGCGATCTCGCCCGCGCCGAGATGCTCGCCATCCGCTCCCCCGGCACCGGCCGCGACGAGCTGGGTGCGATCGATCGCCGTTTGCGCGGCCTCCACGCCGACGCGCTCGACGCGCTCCTGCAGCTCGGGCCGCGCACGCGTCTCGACGCGGAGGCGCTCTCCCGCTGGATCGGCGCCCTGGAGGCCGAGACGCGTCGGGCCGGCGGCGGGTGGACCGCGCCCGGCCTCTCGCTGGCCGATCTCGATCTCGATTTTCCGATCGAGATCGACGCGCTGGCCGCCGTCTTCAGCAACCTTCTGCGCAACGCCGAGGCGGCCGTGGCCGGCTCGCCCGAGGCGCGCGTCGTCATCCGGGCCGACCGCGAGCGGGACGTGACCGGACGCCAGTGGGTCACGCTGCTCGTCGGCGACTCCGCCCCCGCGGCGCTGACGCTGGAATCGATCGAGGCCCGCCAGAGTGGCCGCGGCCTGGCGATCGTCCGCGATCTGGTGCGAGCCTGGCGCGGTCACCTGGTGGTGCGCCCGGAGCCGGCGCCGCTCTGCAAGCTGGTGGGGGCGTCGTTTCCGCTGTGATCGCCGCGCCCACCGCGGGCCTCCGTTTCGTCGTCTGCGAGGACGGCGCCGAGTACCTGGAGCGTTTCCGGCGCTTCCTGGGCGAGGCCTTCGATTTTCTGCCCGCGCACGATTTTGCCGAGGCGCGCGCGGCGGCCGGCGGCGCCGACGGGATCCTGCTCGACCTCGACTTCCGCCGCACGCCCCCCGCACGGCTGGTCGACGAGCAGGGCCCCGCCCCGGCGCCGCTCGACGCCGGCACGCGCGCCCGGCTCGCCGAGACGCAGGGGATCTTGATCCTGCGGCGCCTGCGGGCGGCGGGCGTGACGTTGCCCGCCGTCCTGTTTGCCGATCTGGGCGACGCCGGCCAGCGTGCCTTTCTCGAACGCACGCTGGCCCCGCTGACCGTCGCCGGCAGCCGGCTGGGGATCGCCGAGATCGCCGCGATCCTCCGGGCCATCAAATGACAGTGGCTCCGCCGACGGCGGACCTACCTCGGCGCGCCGAGCATGGTGGACGGTTGGTTCAAGCCGCGCGGTGAGCGCAGCGCCAAGAGGCAGCAGATCGTGAGCGCCACCTCGGTGATGAGCGTGGCCCAGGCGGCGCCCGGGCCGCCGAGCCGCGGGATGACGAGCAGGTTGGCGCTCACGTTGATCACCAGCATGAGCGCGGCGAACAGCAGGTTGCGCCGCTCGAGATCGCGCGCGATGAGGAAGTGCGTGAGGCCGAAGTTGAGGAAGAGGATGGGGAGCGCGGCGGCCAGCACCCGCAGCGACGGCGCGGCCCGCGCGAACCCCACACCGTAGATGAGCGCCACCATCCGATCGCTCGTCAGGTAGACAAAAGCGGCGACCGCCGCGCCCAGCGCCAGCAGCAACACCACCAGCGCGGCCTCCCAGCGGCGCTGCCGGGCGGGATCGTCCTTGGCGCGGGCCAGCGGCGGGAACGTCGCCGCCAGCACCACAGCCGGAAAGATCATCAAGCCTTCGAAGATCTTGTAGGCCGCGCTGTAGGCGCCGACCTCGGCGTTGCTGGCGAACGCCTTGAGGATGACGACGTCCCCTTTGAAGTAGAGGAGCGAGAACAGCGACGCCAACCACAAGGGGATCGCCTCGCCCGCGGCCGCGCGCGCGAGCTGGCGATCGAACCCCCTGGTCCCGGTGCCGATCCCGTACCCGCGCCGGAGCAGGCGCAGCCCGTAGAGGGCGCTCGCCAGCATGCCGGCCAGGAGGCCGGCCCCCAGCACGGCCACCGTCCGATGAATCTCCAGCGCCCCCAGACCGCCGGCCGCCAGCAGCAGCGCGCGCGCGACGTTGAGGTGCGCTTCGTCGCCCAGCCGTTCGAAGCCGCGGAAGATCGCCAGCAGGTAGTCGATGAAGGCGTTGACCAGGGCCGCAACCCCCAACAGCGCCAGCGCGCGGCGCGTGTCGCCCGGTCCTGCCAGCGCGGCGGCCAGCGCCACGACCACCAGGTAGGGGACCGACGCCAGCAGGCGCAGGCGGAGGGCCGTAGCGACGATGACCGGCGCGCGCGTTCGATCGCGGGCCAGCGCGCGCGTCGTCCAGACCCCCATTCCCAGGTCGGTACAGAGCGCGAGCATGGTGGTGGCCGCGAAGGCGAATTGGTAGCTGCCGAAGGCCGCGGCGCCCAGGATCGGCGCCGCCACCACCATCAGCGCCAGCCGGCATCCTTTCTCGACGGGGACGGAGAGCGCCTTGACCAGCACGTTGCCGAGCGCCGTGCGCCCTTCGCTCCCCAGCCGACCGAGCGAGATGGTCACGCCATCACCGTCCACGACGGCCTGCCCATCGGGCAAAAAACCGCGTGGCAAAAAACCGCGTGGAAAGAAAACCGACGGCAGAGCATTCTTGGCGGAGCCTGCCCAGAAACGCGTCCGCAGGGGCACTTTGACACGCTCGATCGGACGCGACAACCGGGACCGCCTTCACCATGAAGCTCGCCGTCGAGGTCACCACCTGCACCGTCGAGCGGACCGGCGTCGGCTACTACACCGAGCACCTGGTCGACGCGCTGATCGCGACCGCCGGACCCGGCGATGAGGTGGCGCTGATCGGCAACCGCGCGCTGGCGCCGGCCGCCGCCGCGAAGTGGACCGGCCGGCTCCGCACCGGCGGGGCGCGGCTCCGCTACCTCTGGATGCAACGGGACGCCGGCCGCATGCTCGAGCAGGTGGGCGCCGACTTCGCGCTCTTCCCCAACTACCTGGCGCCGCTGGCCCCCCCCTGTCCCTACGTCAACGTGGTGCACGATCTGGCGCTCATCCGGACGCCGCAGTTCTTCAACGCCCGCAAGCGGGCGCTCATGCGGCCGCTCCTGCCGGTGGTCGCGCGCGGCGCGGTGGCGGTGGGCACCGTCTCGGAGGCCTCCCGCCGCGACGTCATGACCCTGCTCGGCGTTCCCGAGGAGCGGATCGTGATGTTGCCGGGCGCGCCCCACCCCGCCTGCCGCCCGCCCGACGCCGCGGAGATCGCGCGCGTGCGTGCCCGCTATGGGATCGCGCGCCCCTACCTCCTCACCGTGGGGACGCTGGAGCCGCGCAAGAACCTGCCGCTTTTGCTGCGGGCGTTCGATC
>CAVRRT010000019.1:0-74256 GCA_963723305.1 uncultured Pseudomonadota bacterium | reverse complement strand
GCTGGCTCGATCCGCCGCCCGGCCCCTGGACGGTCGAGCGCTCCTACGCCTACTGCGAGGAGTTCGTCCGCGCGCACACCGAGAGCTACCCGGTGGCATCGCGCTTCGTGCCGACCGAGCTGCGGCCGCACCTGACCGCGCTCTACGCTTTCGCGCGCAGCGCCGACGACTTCGCCGACGAGCCCGAGTACGAGGGGCGCCGGACGGAGGCGCTCGATCGCTGGGAAGAGGCGCTGCAGCGCTGTTCTCACGGCGAGGCCGATCACCCGGTCTTCATCGCGCTCGCCGACACGATCGAGAAACGCGATCTGCCGATCCCGCCCCTCGACGACATGCTGACGGCGTTCCGGATGGACATGGAGGTGCGCCGCTACGCCACCTTCCAGGCGTTGCGCGGCTACACCGTTCGCTCCGCCGATCCGGTGGGGCGTCTCTTGCTGGCCCTCTTCGGCTACCGCGATCCGGCGCTGGTCCGCTACGCCGACGAGATGTCGACGGCACTGCAGCTCACCAACTTCTGGCAGGACGTCGCCGCCGACGCCGCCCGCGACCACATCTACATCCCCTCTGAGGATCTGCACCACTTCGGCGTCACCGAGGCCGACCTGAAGGCACTCAAGATGACGCCGGCGCTGCGCGATCTGTTGCGCTTCCAGGTGACGCGCACGCGCGGCCTCTACGAGCGCGGCCGCCCGCTGCTGGAGAAGCTGGGGAAGGACCTGCGGATGGAGCTGACCCTCATCTGGCTGGTGGGGACGACGATCCTCGACAAGATCGAGGCGGCCGGCTACGACGTCTTTGCCCACCGCCCCTCGATTCGCCGCCGCGATCAGGCGCTGATCATGGCGCGCGCGGCGAAGGAATGGGCCAGCCACTTCGACCTCGGCGCGTTGCGCGCGCTCTGGCCCTGAGCGGCCTCTCGGGGCGGCAGGGCTGAGGCGGAGGTCGACGGGCCGAGCGGCCTCGGCGTGGCCGTGGAGCTCGGGCGCCGGCGGCGGCGCGGCGCGGCCGGCGGTTGGGCTCGCCTGTGGGCGGGAATTAGCAACAACCGCGCCCTGTTCAGCAGGGACCGACGAAAGCAAGGGTGGGAAACGATCCAGTCGATCTAATCTTCCTAATCTTCGGACCCCCAGGCGGTTCCTTCGAAGCGGCCCTTTGATGACAGGTGACCTTCAATGACGAACGCGCGTCGCTTCCTGGTGACGGCCCTGGCGCTGGTCTTGCTCGCGGGCGGCGGCCTCGGCATCGTGCGCTGGCGCGCGGCCCACAAGAAACCGCCGGTCGAGTTCGACACCGCCGCGGTCGACCGCGGGCGGATCGTGGCCCGCGTGACCGCCACCGGTACGCTGTCGGCGCTGGTGACGGTCCAGGTCGGCACGCAGGTCTCGGGGACGCTGCAGAAGCTCTACGCCGACTGGAACTCGCCGGTGAAGAAGGGGCAGCTCATCGCCAAGATCGATCCCCAGCTGTTCGCCGCGTCGCTCGATCAAGCCCAAGCCAACCTCGAAGCCGCCCAGGGGAACCTGATCAAGGCGCAGGCCCAGGAGCTGGACGCCGGGCGCCAGTTCGAGCGGTCGAAGAGCCTGCTCGACCGCAAGCTCATCGCCCAGGCCGACTACGACACCTCGCAGGCGAACCTGGAGGTGATGAAGGGGCAGTCGGCGGCGTCGCGCGGCTCCCTGGCGCAGGCGAAGGCGGCGCTCTCCCAGGCCAAGGTGAACCTGGACATGACGCGGATCCTGTCGCCCACCGACGGGACGGTCATCTCTCGCAGTGTCGACGTGGGGCAGACCGTGGCCGCCTCGCTCTCCGCGCCGACGCTGTTCGTGATCGCCAAGGATCTGCGCGAGATGCAGGTCGACACCTCGGTCGCCGAGGCCGACGTCGGCAAGCTCGCCGCTGGAATGCCTGCCACCTTCACCGTCGACGCATTTCCCGGCGAGCGCTTCCGCGGCAAGGTCCGGCAGATCCGGAACGCGCCGCAGACGCTGCAGAACGTGGTCACTTACGACGCGGTGATCGACGTCGCCAACCTCGACCTCAAGCTGCGGCCGGGGATGACCGCCAACGTCACCTTCGTGTCGGCGGAGAAGGACAACGTCCTGCGGGTGCCGAACGCGGCGATGCGCTACCGGCCGACCCCCGAGATCTTCGCGGCGCTGGGGATGCAGCCGCCCCGCGGCCTGGCCGACCGGTCACGAGGCGCCGGGGCTGCTGGCATGGGCGCTGGGTCCTCCGGTGCCGGGCCGGGCGCGGGTGCCGGGACCCACGGCGGCGGAGGTCCCTCCGGCGGCGGCGCGCACGCCGGCGGAGGCCCGAGCGGCTCCGGTGGACGTGCCCACCCGGGCGGGCATGGCGAGGGGCCGACCGATCGGCGAACGGTCTGGGTGTTGAAGGGCGGTCAGCCGCAGATGGTTCCGCTGCGCATCGGCCTTTCGGACGGCAGCACCACCGAGGTGCTCGAAGGGGATCTGCACGAGGGGGACCTTCTGATCGTCGACGCCTTGACCGCCGAGACGGAGGCTGCGGCGCCCACCGGTCCGGGGGGGATGCGGCGCCTCTTCTAGCGTCGGGCCGACCGCTCTAGAGAAAACGAGAATGGCGCTCATCGAGCTCGCGCAGGTTTCGAAGGTCTACCGGATGGGCGACGTCGAGGTTCACGCGCTGCGCGAGGTGTCGTTCTCTGTCGAGGAGCGCGACTTCGTGGCGGTCATGGGCTCGTCGGGTTCGGGCAAGTCGACGCTGATGAACATCATTGGCTGCCTCGATCGGCCCACCACCGGCGCCTACCACCTGGACGGGCGCGAGGTGTCGCGGCTCGATCGGCGGGAGCTGGCGCGGGAGCGCAACAAGACGCTCGGCTTCGTGTTCCAGAGCTTCAATCTCCTGTCGCGCACCTCGGCGCTGGAGAACGTCGAGCTGCCCATGCTCTACGGCGGCGTCCCCGCCAAGGAGCGGCACCGGCGGGCCAGCGAGGCGCTGGGCCGCGTCGGGCTGGCCGACCGCGCGCACCACCACTCGAACCAGATGTCGGGCGGACAGCAGCAGCGGGTGGCGGTGGCGCGCGCGCTCGTGACCCGCCCCCGCCTCATCCTCGCCGACGAGCCGACCGGCAACCTCGATTCGCGCACCACCGTCGAGATCATGGTGCTGTTTCAGGAGCTGGCCGCCGCCGGGATCACCATCCTGCTCGTCACGCACGAGCCCGACGTGGCGGCCTACGCCTCGCGGGTGGTGGTGATGCGCGACGGGCGCGTCCGCACCGACACACGGCAGGAGCCCCGCAAGGCGGCCGACGATCTGGCGGCGGCGCCACCCGTCGACGAAGCGCCACCCGGCGAAGCGCCACCCGGCGAAGCGCCACCCGACGATGCGCCACACGACGAGGTCCCGGCGTGATCCCGCTCGAGACCTTCCGGGTGGCGCTGCGCGCGCTCCTGCGCAACAAGATGCGCTCGTTCCTCACCGTCCTCGGCATCATCATCGGCGTCGGGGCGGTGATCGCCATGGTGGCCATCGGCGAGGGGGCCAAGGCGCAGGTCGAGGCCTCGTTCGCCTCGATGGGATCGAACCTGCTCATCGTGCTGCCGGGGAGCACCCAGTCGGGCGGCGCGCGCGGCGGGTTCGGCACCATGCCGACGCTGACCTGGGACGACTTCCGCGCCATCCAGCGCGAGGCGTCGTCGGTGCGCTACGCCGCCGTTCAGTTGCGCTCGAACGCCCAGCTCATGAGCGACGATCAGAACTGGGCCACCTCCGTGAACGGCACCTCGCCCGAATATTTTCAGATCCGCAACTGGAGGGTGGCGCGCGGCCGGCTGCTGCTCGATTCGGACGTCGAGTCGTCGGCCAAGGTGGTGGTGCTGGGAGAGACGGTGGCCGACAAGCTCTACGGCGCCGTGGATCCGGTCGGGCAGACCGTTCGCATCAAGAACATCCCGTTCGAGGTCATCGGCGTCATGGAGAAGAAGGGGCAGTCGCCGGTCGGGCAGGACTACGACGACGTGGCGTTCGTCCCGCAGTCGACCTTCCAGACCAAGATCCAGGGCGGCCTGCAGAAGTTCATCGCGGGGACGATCTTCCTCGGCGCGACCTCCACCGACGCCACCTCGCGGGCCGAGACGCAGGTGAGCAACCTCTTGCGCGATCGCCACCACCTCGACAACGGCGCCGATGATGACTTTTCGGTCCGCAACCTGACCGAGATGGCCAACGCGCAGGCGGAGGGGACGCGCACGCTCACCACGCTCTTGGCCAGCATCGCCGGCGTGTCGCTGCTGGTGGGGGGGATCGGGATCATGAACATCATGCTCGTCAGCGTCACCGAGCGGACCCGCGAGATCGGCGTGCGGATGGCGGTCGGCGCGACGCCGCTCAACATCCTGCTGCAGTTCCTGGTCGAGGCGCTCACGCTGGCGACTGCGGGAGGAATGGCCGGCGTGGCGCTGGGCGTCTTTTCGGCTGGCCGGCTGGGGGCCAAGTTCGGTTGGCCGACGCTGGTGCGTCCGGACATCGTGGTCATCTCGGTCTGCTTCAGCGGTCTCGTCGGCGTGGTGTTCGGCCTCTACCCGGCGCGCAAGGCCTCCCAGCTCGATCCGATCGACGCCCTCCGCTACGAGTGATCATCATGACGACACCTCGCCTCATCTTTCTCGCCGTTCTCGCCCTCGTACTCGGGCCGCTCTCGGTTGCCGCGGCGCCCCTCGCACGCGCCGCCGACGAGGCCCCCGACGCCGTCGCCAGCGCCCCGATCGTCACCCTGGCCGAGGCGCTGCGGGCCGCGCGCGTGCACCAGCCGGCGCTCGATCTGGCGCGCGGCAACTCCACCACTGCGCGCGGGCTGGCCGATCAGTCGCGGGGCGCGCTCTTGCCGCAGCTCTCCGGCTCGGTGTCATACACCCGCGCCACCTCCAACTTCGTCCCCCAGCCGGGCGGCATGGTCCCTGGCGGCGTGCAGGCGGTGAGCTCGTTCGCCACCGAGCCGCTGTGGGTCGCCCGGCTCTCGGCCAGCCAGCTGGTCTACGACTTCGGCGAATCGATCAACCGCTGGAAGGCGGCGGTTGTCGCGGCCGATGCCGTCGACGAGACCCTCCACACCACCGAGGAGCAGGTCTCCTACAACGCGCGGGTCGCCTTCTTCACCGCGCGGGCGGCCAAGGATCTGGTCGGCGTCGCGCGCGACACGCTGGCCAACCAGGAAAAGCACCTGGCGCAGGTGCGGGGCTTCGTCGAGGTGGGGACCCACCCGGAGATCGACCTCACCCAGGCCAAGGCCGATCGGGCGACCGCCCAGCTTCAGCTCATCAACGCCGAGAACAGCTACGCCGTCGCCAAGGCGATGCTCAACCAGGCGATGGGGGTCGAGCGGTCCGTCGACTACGATCTGTCGGACGAGGAGCAGCCGCCGGTCGTGGGCGAGGATGGTGAGGTCGAGGGGCTGATTGGCGACGCCAAGCAGGCCCGCCCCGAGATGGTGAACCTGCGCCTCAACCTGCACAGCCAAGAGCTCGGCGTGCGTTCGGCGCGCGACATGTACTGGCCGGCGCTGGGCCTCTCCGGCAGCGCCAACGACAGCGGCCCCGAGCTCGACCACACCAGCTGGAACCTCAGCGGCCTCGTCAGCTTGAGCGTTCCGCTTCTTCAGGGGGGCGCCATCGACGCGCAGATCCACCAGGCCCAGGGGCAGGTGGTGCAAGCGCAGGCGCAGCTCGAGACCCAGAGCCTGCAGGTCCGCCTCGATGTCGAGCAGGCGCGCCTCGGCATCCGCGCCGCCAAGGGGGCCATCGCCGCCGCCGAGGACGCGCTGGCCAACACGCGCGATCGGTTGCGTCTGGCCGAGGGGCGCTACTCGACCGGCGTCGGCAGCATCATCGAGCTCGGCGACGCCCAGGTGGCGCTCACCACCACCGCCGCGCAGAAGGTCTCCGCGCAGTACCAGCTCTACACGGCGCGCGCGCAGCTCCTGAAGGCGCTGGGCAAGAACGACTAGCGATCGGCGCGGAGGCAGTGGAATGCGGCATCCGTGTCGCGTTCAGGCGCCGGGGCCGGAACCGGAACGGGACGACAAGATCGCCCGCCCTGATCGCGAACGCCCGTCAGCCCGGCGTGAGGTGCCGGAGGACGGGCGTCGCCTCTCCCATTCGATTGCGCTCGCCGGCCTTCGATCGCGCCCGGCGTTGCTCAGCGCCCGCCGGGGGCGCCGTAACCGCCCGGGCGGGTCGGCGCGCCGTCGAGGCTGCCGCCCGCCGTCCGTCCGCGCGTGTCTTCGATCTCCGCCTCCTCGTGGCGGAGGCTGGCGGAGGCTTCCTTCTCCACCGCCTGCAGGACAGGATGAACCACGATCTCCTCGCGTACGTGCGATCGCTTGGTGACGCGCAGGTCCTCTTCGTGCAGCGGCAGATCCAGGGTCTGCTCCTGGAACGCCAGCTCCGAGGCCTCCTCGTCGCCTTCGTCCCCTGAGGCGCTCACGCGTTCGATGACCACGTCCTCGCGCGTGACGGGGACGGTGAAGCGCTTCTCCTCGGTCTTTACCGTCTTGTGGATCCGGACGTGCCCCGTCTCGCGCGAGACCTTCTCGATGCCGACCTCTTCTTCCATGAGCGGGATCCGCATCTCCTCCTTCGTGCTCGTGCCGACCGACGCGGGCGCGACCGCTCGCGCCGGCGCTGTCGCCACCCGCGCCGCCGTGGCCGCGCTGGCCACCGTGCCCGCGCGCGCCGTCTCCGCCACGCTGGCGAAGCGGGAGTCGGTGTCGGAGAGCGAGTAGGCGATCTGTTCACCGTTGAGCGCGGTGATGTGATCGTAACGGAGCTCGTAGTCCTTGGGGAAGAACACCCCCTTTTCGACCACGAAGGTGTCGGTCCCACTACGGATGACGTTACCGAGTCGCTCCCCCTTGGTGCTGGTTACGGTCATTCCCGCGCGTACCTCGTTTCGACTCCATCTCATCGGGCACCTCCTCTTTCACCTGAAACGAGGTGCAACCCCAGGGCCGTCGGCGCGGTCGCGCCCCGATCGGCCCAGCGGATGCACGGAAGCAAGCTCAGAGAAAGCGAGGTCCAACATGAACGGATCAACGTCGGCACCTGACATCCTCGGGTTGGTCAATCGTGAAATCACACCAGATGTCATCCATCGGGCGGCGCTCCAACTTGGTGAGGACGACGATCATCTGCGATCGGCGCTCTCGACCACCGTTCCGTCGGTGTTGACGGCTCTGTCCGACGTGGCCTCCTCCGAGACAGGCGCCACCCACCTCACCCGCGTGATCCGTGGAATCGACGCCAACCGGACCGGGGGCGACAGCGTGGCGTCTATCCTCGGCTCGAGCGCAGGGCGCGAACAGGGGACCACGCTGTTCGACGGCGAGACCGGCGAGCGTGGGTCGCGCATCGCGGACGCGGTGGCGCGGGCGAGCGGAATCAAGGCCGACTCCGCGCACCAGCTGCTGGGTGGGGCCACCGGGGCGGCCCTGCTGACGATCGGGCGCCGCTTGGATCGGATCGAGCCCGAGGGGCTGCGGACGATGCTGGGCCAACAACGCGGCGAGTTCGTGCGGCGGCTCCCGGGGCCGGTCGCCTCGCTGTTCACGGACGGCGAGACCTCCCCGGTCGAGCAGCGGATCCCCGCACCGGTCGGGACGCCGGCCATCCGGCAGGTGGCCGGACCGGAACGTAAGAGCTGGCTCGCCCCGCTGGTCCTGCTCGGCGCGCTCATGCTGATTGCGATCCCGCTCCTTCGCGCCATGCGGCGGCCGGCGCTCCACACGGTCACACTGCAAAACCTCCCGGCCGAGGCAGTGGCGCGAGCCACCATCCCGCTGGCGCTCCCCAACGGGCAGACGTTGACGGTCGCTCGCGGATCCGCGGCCTACCAGCTGGCGAGCTTCATGGCCGGCACGGAGGCGACGCCGGCGCGGTTCACGCTCAGTCCGATGAACTTCGCGTTTGCCTCGACCGAGCTGACACCCGAGTCGACCGCGACGCTCGACGAGGTGGCCACCATCCTGCGCGCCTATCCGACCTCGACCATCCGGGTCGAGAGTTACACCGACAGCGTCGGGACGCCGGCCTCCAACCTCGACCTGTCGCGTGACCGTTCGGAGACGGTAAAGGGATTACTCGGCGGTAAGGGGATCGACCCGACGCGGGTGACGACGGCGGGGCTGGGGCAGGAGAGCCCCGTGGCGTCCAACCAGACCGAGACCGGCCGAGCCCAGAACCGCCGCACGGACATCGTGGTTACCGGAAGGTAATCCGGCGATCCGATCCTGTGCCGCCTGCGCCCGTCAGCCGCGCGAGCGGCGCTCCCGCCCAGCGGCCGCTGGGGTTGGCGCCCGCCCAGCTCGAGGACGGTGCGCTGCCCGTCGATCTCCCCGGGCTGACCTTGTGAGAGATTTGCGGGCGCCGTGCCCGCCGGAGCGTCGATCGTCGCTGCCACCCACAACGTCATGCACGGGCGTCGGCTCGAGGCGCTCGTCCCGCAGTATCTCGACCTGCGCGACCGGCAGGGGCTGGATCTTCTCTGCCTGCAGGAGGACCGATTCCTTGGCGGCGAGGCCGGCGCCCGCCCGAGCGCGCTGATTGCAGCGGCGCTGGGGGACAGCTACCACGTCGTCCGCGACGACGGCGCTCTCGGGTTGGCGTTCGTCCTCGACGGGCGCCGCCTTTCGTGCGCCGAGAGCGGGATCATTCCGCTGCCGCGCCTGGCGTCGCTCTCCTGGTTCGAGCGGCGCTACATCGTGGACGGAAAGGCCAAGCAGAAGCACGCGCTCTGGGCCCAGCTCTCGGCCGACGGTGCATCGGCGTTCACCGCCGTCTCGTTCCATCTCGACACAGCCGGCGGGCAGCGCCAGCGGGCCGCGCAGACCGGGGCGCTGGCGAGGGCCCTTTCCGAGCGGGGATTCCACCAGCGGCTGGTGGCCTGCGGCGACACCAACGCTTTCTCCTGGCGGCGCGGGCGGCGGACGCTCGACGCACTGCTGGCCCCGTTCGCGGCGTTCGGCGCCGCCGACCCGGAGACGCGCCCGACGCATCACTTCGCCCGCCAGCACGAGCCGATGATCCCGCACCGGATCGGGGTGGCGCTCGGCAAGATCGGGCTCGACATCCCTCTGCGCTACGACGTCGTCTGCACGAACCTCGCTGCCACCGCGCGCGGCCAGGTGGTTGCGCCCGGCTCCGATCACGATTTGGTCTGGGCGCGTCTTTTGCTTCGTGGTACTGGAGGGGGATGAGCACGCAGGAACAGGCCGGGCCGCCGCTCTTCGGGCTTCCTCTTCCCGGCGTCTTGTTCGGAGCGGCCTGGATCGCGGGCGCGTTCGTGGTGCTCTTCTCCTGCTTCATCTCGAACTTCATGAACAGGGCGAGCGTGCCGGTCGAAGAGCTGGCCATCGCGAACGTGGCGCTGGCGCACCCCGCCGCGCCGTCTTCCCCACAGCCGTAGGGGAGCGCCGGAGGGGCGCCCGCCGCTCTGGCGCCGGCTCAGCAGCGAACCGGGCCGGCTATTCCGGCATCTTCAGGCCGGAGGCGCTGAAGATCTTGGTGGCGAGCCAGCGAGGGCTGACGTGGTACTGCCCGGCGGCCACCAGCTTGCGCAGCTCCTCCACCCGCGCCGGTGAGTTGACCTGAGCGCCATGAAGCGGCGCACCCGAGGCGCGAACAGCGGGCCGGCGGTGCGTGATGTATCTGTTGGTGTCGCTCATACCCACACCATCGGACGGTGTAGCCAGCGGCTTGAGAAAAAAACTTCGACGACGGCGCCCTGGCAGCGCCACCGTGGAGAATGGCCGGATTACAGGCGGTTAGGCGGCGGCTTCGATTGCCAGCTCGCCCAGTGAGTCCCGCAGGCGGCGGGTCGCTTCCCCGTGAATCTGGCAGACGCGCGACTCGGTCACGCCCAGGACCGACCCGATCTCCTTGAGGTTCAGGTTGTCGCAATAGTAGAGCGACAGCACCTGCTGCATCTTCTCCGGCAGGCCGCCGATGCCCGAGACCAGGCGGTCCAGCATCTCGCGGCGCGAGGCGAGCTCGAACGGATCGTCCGCCGAGGTGTCGCCGGTTCGCTCGAGCAGATCGGGGCCCGCGTCGTCGATGCCGACCACCGACGAGCCGGAGAGCTTCTGCTGGCGCGCGTACAGCTCCTCGACGCCCACGCCGAGGCGCTTGGCGATCTCCTCGTGGTCCGGGGTGCGACCGAGCTGCGCCTCCAGGCGGCGGGTGGCGTCGCGCAGCTCGTTGGAGAGCCGGCGCATGTCGCGTGAGAGCGTGTCGCGCGAGCGCAGGTCGTCGAGCATGGCCCCCCGGATGCGGAACTCGGCGAAGGCCTCGAAGCGGTCGACGCGGCTCGGATCGAACCGCTCGGCGGCCTCCATCAGGCCGATCACCCCCGAGGAGATCAGGTCGTCGATCTCGACGTGCGCCGGAAGGCGCCGCGCCAGACGCCGCGCCACCTTCTCGATGTAGGGAAAGAACTTCGCGGCGTATTCGTTCCGGCGGGCGACCAAGTCCTTCTTGGCGGGCTTCTTGGGGGAGATCTTGGTCGCAGCTTTACGCTTCGTCGTCAACGTGGGCATGCTTACCCACTCAGCACATCGCATGCCACGTTCGTGGCGTGTCGGGCCCCGCGTCTTCCGCCGACTTCGTGGAGCCGGGCGCGGCCGACCGTCAACGGATTGGCGTTCTCGGGTTCCTGACGCCGTCAACCGGGTGACGGTCTCCAGGATCCCGACGTGAACGGCGGCCGGCGTGGGTGAGTGAGCGCGACGCTCACCGACGGACAGTGTGTGTTTTTACCTTTGTTAAGCGACGTATCGGCGCCGCAGCTTCTCGACGAGGGTGGTGCGGTTCAAGCCGAGCAGCTCGGCGGCGCGGTTCCGGTTGCCGCCGGTCCGTGCCAGCGCCTCGGCGATGAAGTGCTCCTCGAGCTCGGTCAAGAGCTCGCGCAGGTCGACCCCGCTCACCGGCAGGCGGCGCGTCGCCCGCTCGAAGTCGATCACCTGGATACGCAGGTGTGCGGGGAGGTCCTTCATGATGACCATGCGCGTGCCGGCGGTGACCACCAGCCGCTCGCAGAGATACTCGAGCTCACGCACGTTGCCGGGCCAGTCGTGCTGCCTGAGCCGGTGCATCAGGTCGAGCGCGAACCCGGGGACGCGGCGCCCCTCCCGGGCGTTGACCTGGCCGCGGAAGTGCTCCGCCAGCGCCGGGATGTCCTCGCGCCGCTCGCGGAGCGGTGGCATCTCGATCGACACCGCCGAAAGCAGCCGGTAGAGCTCCTCGTCGAAGCGGCCGGCCACGACCAGCTCGGTGAGATCGCGCTGGGTCGCGGCGACGATGCGCGCGTCGAGCGTCACCTGCGCGCCGCCGACCGAGCTGACCGTCCGCTCGCGGAGCGCCCGCAGGAGCCTGCGCTGGAGCCGCCGCGGCAGCTCGTCGATCTCCTCGAGGAAGATCGTCCCTCCTTGCGCGGCGGCCATCCAGCCGGCGCGCGGCCGCTCGTGGCCGGCTGAGCCGTCGGCCGGGATCTCCGGGATGGCGGCCAGATTGACGGTGACGAACGGTCCGTCGCGGCGCGCGCTGGCGCCGTGGACCAGCCGCGCGATCGTCTCCTTGCCGGTCCCCGCTTCGCCGCGCAAGAGCAGCGGGACGTCGGTGCCGGCGATTCGATCGACCAGCTCGAGCGCTTGGCGGATGCGCGGGTGATCGCCGATCACCACCGCGCCGCCGGCCGGCCGGCGCCCGGCGCCGTCGTCGGTGAGCCGACGCACGAGCGCGGTGAGCCGCGGGGAAGAGAACGGCTTGGCGACGATCTCGGCGGCCCCGGCGCGCAAGGCCTCGACGGCGCCGGCCCCGCGCGCCGTGAGCGCCACCGTGGCGACGGGCGGACGGCAGGCCCGCGCCTTGAGGACCACCGCGGTCCCCTCGTCGGCGGGCAGATCGAGATCGACGAGGCAGAGGTCGATCCCCCCCTCGCCGAGCCGCGCGATCGCACCGGCGGCGCTGGCGCTGGCCACCGGCTCGCTGTCGAGCGTCCTCACCAGCCACACGAGCTCCGCGGCGAGCGCGGGATCGTCGTTGACGATGAGGATCCGTTTCGGCATCTACACAGTTTCATCGGCCGCGCAGAAATACCCCTTGAGCGATTTGCCTGTTGTGAGATCCACAACAGCGTTCACGAATCGCCACGATCGGCGGCCAAGCGCGTGCTGCGCGCGGACTTCGCCTGTTGCGACGCGCCCCGTGATGAACGTCTTCCGCCGGCGCGCAGAGGCGGTCGCCGATCCGCTTCTCGAGCCGCGCCGGGGCGGTCGCCGATCAACTTCCTGGGCCGCGCCCGGCGGCGGTGGCCGCCTAGCTGCGTCCGTCGGCGCGCGGGTAGGAGCCGAGCACCTTGACCGTTTCGGACGCCTGGCGGACATCGGCGATGGCGGCGGCGACCGGCGCGTCACGCTCGTGACCGTCGATGTCGACGAAGAAGACGTACTCCCAGGGGCGCCGGCGCGACGGTCGGCTCTCGATCTTGGTCATGTTGAGGCCGCGCTCGGCGAAGGCGCCCAGCACGCGGTAGAGGATCCCCGCCTCGTCGCGCGTCACCAGCAGGAGCGACGTCTTGTCGCGCCCGGTCGGCTCGGCCTGGTCGCGCCCGAGCACCAGGAAGCGGGTCATGTTGTGGGCCAGGTCTTCAATCTTGCGGCGCAACACCGCCAGCTCGTTGAGCTTGGCCGCCAGCTCGGAGCCGACGGCGGCGCCGCGCGCGTCGTCGCGGGCCAGGCGGGCGGCCTCGGCGGTCGAGCGCGATTCGACCAGGGTGGCGTTGGGGAGGTTGGCGCCCAGCCAGCGCCGCACCTGCGCCAGCGCGACCGGGATCGAATAGACGCGCTCGATCTGCGCCACGGTCACCTCCGGGCGGGCCAGCAGGCACATGTTCACCTCCAGCGCGATCTCGGCGCACACCTTGAGGTCGCTCTCGAGGAAGGTGTCGAGGGTGTGGGTGATCATCCCTTCCGTGGTGTTCTCCACCGGGACCACGCCGTAGTCGGCGTTGCCGCGCTCGACCTCCTCGAACACGGAGGGGATGGTCCCCATCGGGACCGACCGCGCCGAGAGGCCGAACTGCTTTTTGACCGCGATGTCCGAGAAGGTCCCCTCGGGGCCCAGGTAGGCGACGCGCACCCGCTTCTCGAGGGTCAGACAGGCGCTGAAGATCTCCTGAAACACCGAGCGGATCGATTCGGAGGGGAAGGGCCCCGGGTTGCCGGCCGCCAGCCTCTCGGCGATCTGTCGCTCGCGCGAGGGGACGTAGAACGGGACCGAGATGGCGGTCTTGAGGTCGGCGACCCGGCGGACGTGCTCGGCGCGCCGGTTGAGCAGGGCCAGGATCTCGTCGTCGGCGGCGTCGATCTTCGTGCGCAGCTCGGCCAGCTCCTGTTTCAACAATTCGGCATCGACCGCGGGGTCCTTGGCCATCGCGCGGGAGCTTACTACACTCGATGCGTGAGGCTCGCGACGCTGCGCGATGGAACGCGCGATGGCGCCCTGCTGGTGGTGGGGCACGACGGGCGGGCCTTTGCGCGCGCCGCCGAGATCGCACCCACGCTGCAGGCCGCGCTCGACGACTGGCGGCGCGCAGCGCCCGGGCTCGCGCTGCTGGCGGCGCGGCTCGACGGCGGCGCCATCACCGGGGAGCGGTTCGACGAGGCGCGCCTGGGGCCGCCGCTCCCGCGCGCCTACGAGTGGATCGATGGGTCGGCGTTTCTCAACCACGTCCGGCTGGTGCGCAGGGCGCGGGGGGCCACGCCGCCCCCGACGCTGGAGGTCGATCCGCTCATTTACCAGGGCGGCTCGGGCGTGCTGCTCGGCCCGCGCGACGACCTGCCTCTCGCCGATGCCGATTGGGGCCTCGACTTCGAGAGTGAGGTGGCGGTGATCGTGGGCGACGTTCCGCGCGGCACCACGGCCGCCCAGGCGGCGCCGCATGTTCGGCTCGTCGTCCTGGCCAACGACGTCACGTTGCGGAACCTGGTGCCGGGGGAGTTGGCCAAGGGGTTCGGGTTCTTTCAGTCGAAGCCGGCCACGGCGTTCTCCCCGTTTGCGGCGACGCTCGACGAGCTGGGGGGCGCCTGGCGCGACGGGCGCCTGCATCTGCCGCTCCGCACGACGCTCAAGCGCGCGGGCGGCGCGGCGCGTCTGGTGGGCGATCCGGACGCCGGCGTCGAGATGCACTTCTCGTTTCTCGATCTGATCGCGCACGCGGCGCGCACCCGGGCCCTCACCGCCGGGACGATCCTGGGAGGAGGCACCGTCTCGAACGCCGATCCCGCGCGCGGCGTCTCCTGCCTGGCCGAGCTGCGGGCGCGCGAGACGATCGCCGGCGGCGCACCGCTGACGCCGTTCCTGGCCGCCGGTGACGCGGTGGCCATCGAGATGCGCGCCGCCGACGGGCGCGACCTCTTCGGTCGCATCGCCCAGCGGGTGGTGAGCGGATGAACGAGCGCCTGATCTTCTACGACTACTGGCGGTCGAGCTCGGCCTGGCGGGTGCGAATCGCGCTTCACTTCAAACAGATCTCCGTGGAGCGGCGCGCGGTCAATTTGATCGCCGAGGGCGGCGAGCAGCACCGGCCTGACTTCCATGCGCTCAACCCGCTCTCCGAGGTGCCGGTGCTGGTGGTCGACGACGCCGCGGGCGCGCCCCGGGTGCTCGCCCAGTCGATGGCCATCCTGCACTATCTGGAGGAGCGGTTCCCCGCGCCGCCGCTGCTGCCGGCCGATCCCTGGCTGCGCGCGCGCGCACGGCAGCTGGCGGAGATGGTGAACGCCGGAATCCAGCCGTTCCAGAACCTGTCGCTGCAGCAGCGGCTGCGCGCCAACGGAATCGCCGATCCGGCCCTGATCGCGCGCCAGTCCAACGCGCGCGGGCTCGGCGGGCTGGAGGCCCTGGCGTCCGAGACGGCGGGCCGGTTCCTGATCGGGGAGGCGCCGACGCTGGCCGATGTCTACCTGGTGCCCCAGCTCTACGCCGCCCGCCGGTACGACGTCGATCTCGCCCCGTTTCCCACCCTGCTGCGGATCGAGGCCGCCTGCGCGGCGCTGCCGGCGTTCGCCGCCGCTCACCCGGACCTTCAACCGGATGCCCCCGCGGCCTCGAAGTCGTGATCCCGAAGGCGCCGCCGGTCATACCGTCGCTTGAGGTCGGCCCGGGTCGTCGATCCGTCGACGTCAAGCTGAGCCAAGGGATTGCCGCCACCGGCATCCACCGCGATGCTTAGCTTGGAACCAGGAGGCGGGGCATGAGGTTGACGGGGATGGTGGCTGTGGGCCTGTTGGTCCTGGGGGGCCTCGCGCGCGCGGACGAAGGAGCAGCGACGCCCAGCGTGGAGGTGCAGCCTTCCGCAACGACGGCGCCTCCCCCGGCGGTATCGCAGTCGGGCGCGGCGACGCCCGCGGCAACGTTGACGCCGCCCGGAGGGGTGGCGCCGCCTGCCGCGGTGGTGTCGCCCGGAGCGGCGGTGCCGCCCGAAAACGTGTACGCGGAGCCGTCGACCCCCGCCTCGGCCGAGCTGGCCAGTCGCGCCGCGACGGCCGAGATGAAGGGCGACCCTCAGGAGTCGCTGAGGTTGTCGGACGAGGCGATCCGCGCGGACGCCAAGAATCCTTGGCCCTACTACGACAAGGGGATGGCGCTGGCGCGGGTGGGCGAAACCAACGGCGCGCTGGCGGCTCTGCTCGCGGCCGAGCAGCATTTCTCGCCCACCGATCGTTGGGGGCGCTCGGTGGCCGTCTTCGGGCGCGCCCACACGCTGGCCGGGGCCGGGCGCTGCGACGAGGCCAGGCAGGCCTTCCAGGAGTACATGTCGCTGGTGCGCGGCGATCCCGACGCGGTGGGGCTGGCGCAGCGCTACAGCCATGACTGCCGGCCGCCCGCGCCGACGAAGCCGGCCGCGCCGCCGTCGAAGTGATATCGCCCGGGCCGGCTACGGGAGGCGCGGGCGGGGGAATTCCGGCGGCGACATGCGCGGGGGCGCGGCCGCTGGCAAGGTCCCGACGCGCCAGGCGCTCACTCCCGCCGGCAGGTGCGCCAGGTGGTAGCGCCAGGCCGCCCAGGTGGCCAGGCCCATCCCGCCCAGCAGCGCGGCCGCGGTCCCGAACGCCCAGGGGATCAGGGCGGCGGGGGCCAGGCCGCGCGACGGCAGGCGGACCGTCGCCTCGTAAAGCGCCAGCCCGCCGTCGAGCGCGCGGAACGGGCCGGCGCCGAAGCTGGGATCCTGCAGGAGGCCCTCGGCGGTGACCGCCTCGCCGGCGCGGATGATCACCTCCTCGACGGTGACCGCGCCGCGAAACCCGAAGGCGCGCGCCACCGCCGCCGCGCCGGGCGAGCCCGCGCGGTGCAAGGTCGGGGTGGCCTGGATGCGCGCCGTCTCGGGATCGAGATGGATGCGCACCGGCGGCCGCCCCGCCTCTGGCGCGCCCCCCCAGGCCAGATCGAAGGTTTCGGGCGAGGCGAGATCGTGGACCAGCTCGGTCCGCGCCGTCAGGTGCTCGACCACGCGCAGCCGCCAGTGAACGCAGGGCTGGCCCGAGGCCGGCGCGCGCAGCAGCTCCTGCGCCGGCTCGGCGCGCGCTTCCAGGCTCACCAACGAAGCTCCGTCGTTCATCGTGTGGTCCCACCTTCCGGGTCGCCAGGCGGCGTGCCGCCCGCGGCGTACTCCTCGAGCTTCCGGTAGAGCGTCTTGCGATCGAGCCCCAGCCGCTGCGCCGCGCGGGTCTTGTTGCCGCCCTCGGCCGTCAGCACCCGCTTGATGTAGTCGCGCTCCAGCTCCTCCAGCGTCAGGCCGCGCGCCACCGCCGCTCCCAGATCGTCCTCGCTCGTCGCCCGCCGCTCGCGCACGATGGCCGGCAGATCCTCCACCTGGACCAGCGCGCTCTCCGTCAGCGCCACCGCGCGCTCGACGACGTTCTCCAGCTCCCGCACGTTGCCCGGCCAGCCGTAAGCGAGCAGCGCCTTGCGCGCCGTCTCGTGAAACCCGCGGACCTCTTTGTTGGCCTTGGTCGCGTTGCGGGCCAAAAAATGCTCGGCCAGATCGAGGATGTCCTCCGGGCGATCGCGCAGCGCCGGCAGGTGAATGTGGACACCGTTGAGCCGGTAGTAGAGATCCTCGCGGAAGCTGCCGTTGCCGAGGCGCGCCTCCAGCTCCTTGTTGGTCGCGGCGACGATGCGCACGTCGATCTTCTCGCTGCGCGCGGCGCCCAGCGGTCGGATCTCCCCCTCTTGCAGGACGCGCAGCAGCTTGGCCTGCAGCGAGGGCGACAGCTCGGCGATCTCGTCGAGGAAGAGCGTGCCGCCGTCGGCCTCGACGAAGATGCCGGACCGGTCGGTGCGGGCGTCGGTGAAGGCGCCGCGCTTGTACCCGAACAGCTCGCTCTCGAGCAGCGTGTCGGGGATGGCGGCGCAGTTGAGGGCCACGAACGGCCGCTCGCGCCGCGGGCTGTTGAAGTGGATGGCCTTGGCGACCAGCTCCTTCCCCGTCCCCGAGGCGCCGGTGATGAGCACCGCGATCGAAGATGCCGGAGAGCCGCCCGATGACACCGAACATCTCGCGCATCGGCGCCGAGCGACCGATGATGTTCCCCCAGCGGTAGCTTCGCTGGACCTCGTCGCGCAGGCGCGCGACCTCCGAGCGGAGCGCCCGCTCGGCCAGCGCCTTTTGCACCGAGAGGTTGAGCTGATCGACGTCGAAGGGCTTGGTGATGTAGTCGAAGGCGCCCAGCTTCACGGCCCGGATCGCGGTGTCGATCGAGCCGAACGCCGTGATGGTGATGACGTGCGGGGAGGGGCTGACCGCCTTGATCTCGCGGAGCATGTCCAGCCCATCGAGGTCGGGCATCTTGACGTCCGAGACGACGAGGTCGATCCCCCCCTGGCGCACCCGCTCGACGCCGGCGCGGCCCCCCGCGGCCGCCTCGACCAGGTAGCCTTCCTCTTCCAACACCTCGCGCAAGAAGGCGCGCATGGCGTCGTCGTCCTCCACGATCAGGATCGTCGCCCGGCCGGCCCCTCCCGTCGCGAGCGGCTGGGCTTTCTGGGAGGCGGCGGTGGGCGCGGGTTCAGCCATGCGATGCGCGGGCGTTGACCTCAATCCTTGCCGATTGATCTCATTTCGGCAAGGTCGGATCCTGGGAAGGACTCCTCGGCCGCTGCCACGGCGCAGGGCAAATAGACGCGGAACTCGGCGCCGCCCGCGGCCGGGCTGTCCACCTCGATCCAGCCGTCGTGGTCCTTGACGATTCCGTGGCTGACCGCCAGGCCGAGGCCGGTCCCTTGCCCCTCGTCCTTGGTGGTGAAGAACGGCTCGAAGATCTTCTCGCGATTGGCGGGAGGGATGCCGGGGCCGCTGTCGGCGACGATCAGCGCCGCGTACTCGGCAGGGGGCGCCAGATCGAGGCCCCCCTTGCGGCGCACCATCCGCTCGGTCGCCACCCGCAGCGTGCCGCCGCTCGGCATGGCGTGGATGGCGTTCATGATCAGGTTCAGGCAGACCTGCTGGATCTGATCGGGATCGCCGGGGACCTCGGGCGGCGCCGGCATCGTGCGGACGTCGACCTCGATCCCCTGGCGGCGGATCGTCTCGCGCAGGAACTCCAGCGCCTCGGCCACCACGGCGCCCAGGTGCACCCGGGTGACGGTCGGCCCGCGCGGGCGCGAGAAGTCGAGCACCTGGCGGATGATCTTGGTGATGCGCGCGACCTCGTCGCCGATGATCCCGGCGTTCTTGACCACGTCGCCGGCGTCCGGTCCCCGCTCGGTCTGAGCGGCCTCCGTCGCTTTTTGGGCCCTCTTCACCATGGCGCGCGCCCGGCCGCCGATCACGTTGAGAGGGGTCCCCAGCTCGTGGGCGATCTCGGCGGCCATCTGCCCGATGGTCGCCAGCTTCTCCGACTGGCGCAGCCGCGCCTCGAGGCCCAGGCGCGCGCCGGCGACCCGCTCGGTCTCCTCGTGCGCCTCGCGCAGCGAGCCGGTCATGGCGTTGAACCGCCCGGCGATGGTCCCGATCTCGTCGTCGCGCTCGGCCAGGATCACCCGCGACAGATCCCCCTTGCCGACGGCGTCGATCCCCTCCAGCAGACGCCGCAGCGGCCGCACCACGATCTGCTGGATGGCGAAGCGGATGCCGATCGCCACCCCGATCACCACCAGGAGAAAAAGCGGATAGATCCGGCGGGCGGTGGCCGCCACCTCGGCGTCGATGTAGCCGGCGTCGCGCCGCATCCCCATGATCGCCGTTGGGTGGCGCGCCGGGTGGCGGGGGGGAGCTCCAGCGCGGCGGCGTCGAACAGCGGCACCGCCATGGCGTAGGAGCGGGGGCCGGCCGACGAATCGAACAGGCGCCCGACGGGCGCGTCCTGGATGTCGACCGCGCGCATGAGCAGCAGCCAGGCGTCGTCGTCGGTGCGCTGCTCGCTTCCGATCGACAGCACCTCCATCTGGAACAGCTCGTCGTGCTGGCGCGCGGCCCGCGCGCGCGCCACCAGCGTCTCCTCCGCCGTGCCCCGATCGAGCGGCTCGATACCGGCGCGGAGCGCGGTGGCGATTTCGTGCGCCTCGCGATCGAGATCCGTCTCCAGGTTCGCGCGCCGCACCTTGAGCGCGGCATAGCCGGAGCCGGCGAGCACCGCCGCCACCAAGAGCGTCACCACCACGGTTACGCGCGTCCCCAGCGTCATCCGGCCGCCAGTATAGCGCCGCGTGCTATATAGGCCGGCAGCAACGCCCATGACGCCCGAAGACATCACTGCCCGCATCCGCGTCGCGCTCCCCGACGCCGAGGTGCGCGTCGTCGACACCACCGGCGGCGGCGACCACTTTTCGGCGACCGTCGTGTCGTCGGCCTTCGCCGACAAGGGGCTCGTCGATCGCCACCGGCTGGTCTACGCCGCGCTGGGCGAGGCCATGCACGGGTCGCGCGCGCCGATCCATGCGCTGGCGCTGACCACCGAGACTCCCGAAGAATACCGACGCAAATAGATAAGGAGCCACCGTGACCGAGCCGCTCAAGCAGAGAATCGCCGAGACCATCGCCCGTGGACGCGTGATGCTGTTCATGAAGGGCAATCCGTCCATGCCCCAGTGCGGCTTCTCGGCCGCGGTGGTCGGCGTGCTCAAGGAGATCGGCGCCCCCTTCGAGACCTACAACATCCTCGCCGACGGCGAGCTGCGCGAGGGCCTCAAGGAATACTCCAGCTGGCCGACCTTTCCCCAGCTCTACGTCGACGGCAGGCTCGTCGGCGGCGCCGACATCGTGCGCGACCTGCACGCGCGCGGCGAGCTCAAGAAGCTGGTCGCCGGGTAGCGGTCGAAGCGGGGTACCCGCGGGGAGCTTGCGGCCTGGAGCTCGCGCCGAGATGGTAAGGTCTCGCATCATGAGCAAACGCAACCGACCCAACACCGCCGCCCAGGCTGCACACCGCAGCCGCCGTCACGCCTACCGCAGCGCCTACAACTCGCCGGAAGCCAAGGCCGAGCGCGCCGGTGCCGGGAAATCCTCCTCGGCGTCCAAGCCGGTCGCCGCAAAGCGGGCCGTGGCACCCGCCATGACGCCGACGGCGAAGCCGACCACGCAGGGCTGATCCGCCGGAGCCTCGCCGGAGCCTCCTTGGGGCCGGGCTGGGGAGCCGGTTCGAGGATCGTCGGGCAGCGGATCCTCCGCCGTTCACCGTCGGGCGCCGAACGCCACTATGATGTCCCGATGCCGCTCTTGGGCATCACCCTCACGCTCGCCGGCGAGGAGCGTCTCGCCGCTCGCCCGCCCCAACTCGGGCTCTCCGACGTCCAATCCCGCGAGCTCGAGCCGGGCCGGCCGGTGCGCTTCCTCGACGCGCGCGGAGCGACGCTCGCCACCGGCGTCGCGGATCCTGAAAACGAGCTGGTGCGGGTCTGGTCCCACGGCGAGGACAGCCGCGCCCCGGACGCGGCCTTCCTGCGCGGCAAGCTCGGCGCCGCCCTGGCGCATCGCCGCACGCTGGGCCTCTGCGACGGCGCGTCTTCCTATCGCCTGGTCAACGGCGAAGGCGACGGCCTGTCGGGACTGACCGTGGACGTCTACGGCCCGTTCGCGGTGGTGAACGCGCTCTCACGCGGTCTGCTCGGCCACGCCCGCCTGCTGGCCCAGTGCGCGCTCGAGATGCTCCCCGCGGCCGACCTCCCGCTGCGCGGCGCGGTTCTGAAGGCCCGCCTCAAGGGGAGCGGCAACACGCCCGAGCGCGCCAAGGACGACGTCGTCGGCGAGACCCCGCCCGACAAGCTCACCGTTCACGAGTCCGGCGTCCCCTACGAGGTCCACCTGCGCGGCGGCATCAACGTCGGCCTGTTCACCGACATGCGCGAGCACCGCGCGGGCCTGGGCCGCTTCGTCCGCGGCAAGCGGGTCCTCAACACCTTCGCGTACACGGGCGCCCTCTCCGTCGCCGCCGCGCGGGCCGGCGCCGCCGCGATCACCAGCGTCGATTCTGGCCGCCGGTCCTCTCGCTTGGGCCCGCGCCAACTTCGCGCTCTCCGGACTGGATCCGGCCGCGCACCGCTGGGAAGTCTCCGACGTCTTTCGCTTCCTCGAGGCCGAGCGCGACCGCCGCGCGGCCTACGACGTCATCATCCTCGACCCACCGACAGTGTCGGGCGCGCGCGCCTCGCTCTGGGCTCAAAAGCGCGACTACCCGGACCTCATCGCCGCCGCCTGCGCCCTGCTCCCGGACGAGGGAGGCCACCTCTGGGTCTCCTCGAACACCCGCCGGGGCCCCAGCGTCCTCAAGCATGTCGACGCCGGCCTCGCCCTCGCCAAGCGCGACGCCCAGATTCTCGAGCTCGGCGGCCTCCCGCCCGACTACCCGACGCCGGTCAACTGGCCTTCCGCGCGCTACCTCGAGGTCTGCCAGAATCCGGTTGGGTGCCAAGGCCTGACGGGTTCCTCGGCTGCCGCCACACGCCGACCGATTGGTGAGGCGGTCAGGCTGGCGCGGGCCGCGCTAGGACTTCGGCCCGAGCGCGTCGGCCAGGGCGTTCACCAGGCGGCGCATGACGAAGCCCTTCTCGGGGACGACGTCGATGCGCACGCCGCGGGCGCCCAGCGCGTCGACGACGATCGGTCCGATGGCGGCGACCCGCGTGCGCGCCAGAGCCGCCTTGAGGCGCGCCTCGGCGCCGGCCTCGATCGCCACCTGGAACAGCCGGTCGATCTGCGAGGCGCTGGTGAAGGCAACGGCGTCGACCTTTCCGCCGTCGAGTGTGTCGATGAAAGCGACCACCGCCGCCGCGTCGCTGGCCGAGGCGTAGACGTAGGGCGCCACCGTCCGAACCGTCGCGCCGGCGCGCTCCAGCGCCTCTACCAGTGGTCGGTTGGGCTCTTCGCCGTAGAGCTGGACGCCGATGCGCCTGCCGCGCAGATCGTGCGCCGCCAGCGCGTCGACAACGCCGGCCGAGGTCGGCACGGCGGCGGCGAGATCGGACCCCAGGCCAATCTCGTGCAGCGCGCGCGCCGGCTTCGGTCCGCGCGTCACCTTCCGCGCGCGCCCGAGCGCCGCCACCACTGCCTCGCGCAGTCCGAGGCGATGGGCGGTTACCAGGAGGCGGCGCAGCCCCTCGCCGGTCAGGAAGATGAGGTCGTCGAACTCGCCCGCGACGAGCGCGCGCAGCCACTCCTCCGCGGGGCGCGGATCGGCCGCATCACGGATGGCGACCAGCGGGCAGCGCACGGCCGTGGCGCCCTCTTCGGCGACCAGCTCGGCCAGGCGATCCAACTCCCGCGCCTCGGGGAGCGCGATCGTTCGTCCTTCGAGCGGGCGCATGGTCTCCAGCGATATTTTTAGGGTATGGTCCCGTCCCCAGCAAGGACGGAAGCCCCATAAAATGACCGCCAGACAGAGCAAGCGCCAAGAGACAAAGGAAGAAACCAAGGCGGCGACGACCGACGCCCCGGGCACCACGCTCGATCCGAAGGAGGCGCCCGCGCGGCTTGCCGCCACCGGGCGCAACGACGCCTGCGCTTGCGGCTCGGGGAAGAAGTACAAGAAGTGCCACCTCGCCGCCGACGAGCAGGCCGCCGCGCCGCCGCTGGCCACGCCCGACGCGCAGGAGCACCTGGCCGAAGGCTGGCGTCTGTTCGAACAGCGCCGCCCCGGCGCCGCCGAAAAAGAGTTTCGCGCGGCGCTGGCGATCGACGCCAAGTTGACCGATGCGCAGGTCGGCATCGGGATGGCGCGTCTGGCGGCCGGGAACTCCGAGGGAGCGAAGGAAGAGCTGGGCGTCGTCCTGGCGGCGGGCGAGGCGCAGGCGGAGAAGATGCGGGCCGACGGCGTCAAGGACGCCTTCAGCAAGCCGGAGGCGCAGCCGTTCATTCGCGCCGCCCACGCGCTTGGCTGCCTGGCCTACGACGAGGAGAAGTATGAGGACGCGGTGAAGGATCTGGCGCTCGTGCATTCGATCGACGACGGCAGCGTCGGCGTCGAGGCCCGCCTCATCGCCGCCAAGGCGCTCATGAAGTTGGAGCGCGCGGCCGACGCGGTGGCGCTGCTCGAGCCCGCCACCAAGATCGAAGAGGGCAAGGGGCGCGCCGAGCTGGGGCTGGCGCTGGCCGAGTTCACCGCCGGCAACGAGGCCAAGGCGCGCGCGGCGCTGGGGAACGCGCTCGACGCCAACCCGCACCACGGCAAGACGCTGCTCGGCCGCGTCCGCCGCCGCGTGGAGAACGTGGCCGGGGCGCGCCCCGGCTCGCTCGAGGAGGCGCTGCTCTACACCCAGACCTACGGCGACGTCTGGACCGACGCCGCCAAGAAGTTCCTCGAGACCGTCCTCGACGAGCGGGCCCGTAACAAGAAGGCCGCGTCGCCCGCCGAAGAGTCGGAAGCGCCCGAAGAAGCCGTCCCGCCGGCGTAGTCCCGGCTCGGTCCCGGCTCGGTCCCGGCTTGTGTTCCGACGTCAGGCCGGCGCGCTACTTCTTGGCCGCCTTCAGCTCGGCCAGCCAGTCCTCGATCTTCTTCGTGCGCTTGTCGAGCTCCGCGGTCTGCTCGTCGAGCGGCTTCTTGTCGCCCGCGAACGACAGCTCCAGCGCGTCGGGGTAGTCGTTGGCGATGGCGTTCAGCATGACGTCGTAGTCGGTGACGACGTTGGAATTGCCCCCCTTGGGGTCGATGGTCGCCATCTTCTTGCCGGTCGCCTCGATCGCCTTCTGCTGACCGACGCGGATCTTCTCCACGTCTTCCTTGGTCTTCGCCTTGGCGTAGGCGGCGCGGTACTTCTTGATCGCCGCGAACACCTCTTTATGCAGCGGCAACTTCCCCTTGTCGTAGGCGAGCAGCCGCTTTTGTTCCTCGGCCGCCAGCTCGGCGGCCAGCTTCTTCTCGGCCGCCTGACGCTTGGCGATCCGATCGGCCAGCGACAGACCGTCCGGGTTGGCGACCATCTTCGGCTTGGCCGCGGCGTCGGGTGTGGGCGCCGGCGGCGGCGGAGCGGCGGGCGGCGCCGGAGGTGGCGCGCTGGGGGCCGGCGCGTTCGAGCAGGCCGCGCCGAGGCCCACCATCAAGACCAACGCCCAGACGAAGCTCGCTCCTCGCATGACGGACCTCCCGCGCCCAAGCGGCGCCGGCGGCAGTATCGACAAGCGAGCGCCCAGACGCAACCTCGGCCCGCGACCCAGGTGTATGTTGCGTGCGGTAGGCTCGGCAGCTCGGCAATCCCTGGCGCATGAAGGGCTTCTTTCGATCGGTGTTCGTCGCGGCCCGGACCGCTGAGGGCGCGCGGCGCGAGCCCTGGCGACGGGCCTTGCTGGTCTCCCTGCCAGCGCTGGCGTTCCTGCTCTGTTGCTCACCGATGGCCGACTTCGACATCTTGTGGCACCTGCGGACGGGCCAGCTCATCGTCGAGACGGGCGCGGTGCCGCGGGTCGATCTCTTCACGTACACCAACGCCACCCGGCCCTGGATCGACGTCGCCTGGCTTTACGAAGTCGGCGTGGCGCTTCTTTATCGCCTCGGGGGGGCGTCGGCGCTGGTGCTGCTGAAGGCAGCGGCTGGAGCGGGGATCGTGGCGCTCTCGATGCTGGGTCGCCGGCGCGACCACCGCGCCTGGCCGCTGGCCCTGGCCTGGTTGCCGGGCGTGGTGATGCTCTCCGGACGTCTGTCCGAGCGGCCCGAGCTGGTCTCCTTGGTCCTGCTCACCACCTACCTCGTGGTGCTGGGCCGGGCACCTCGGGCTCCGCGGTGGCTCTGGTCGCTGCCGGTCCTGCAGATCCTGTGGGTCAACTGCCACGGGTTCTTCGTGATGGGTCCGCTGCTGCTGTCGGCGTACGCGGCGGATTGGATCGTCGATCGCCTGCGTCAACCCGCCGTTCCAGCCGATCTTCCGGCCGATCTTCCGGCCAATCTTCCGGCCAATCTTCCGGCCAATCTTCCAGCCAATCTTCCAGCCGATCTTCCAGCGGATCTTCCGCCCACCCTTCCGCCGGCAAAGACTCTGGTCGCCGTCACTCTCCTCTCGTTCCTTGCCTGCCTCGTCAACCCATACGGGGCGAAGGCGGTGGCGCTGGCGATCGAGCAGTTCCACAAGGTGGGCACGCCGGGCATCTATCGCGCCGCCATCGGTGAGCTGAAGAGCACCGGCGACTTCATCGCGGCCGCTGGCCTGTGGAACCCCTACCTGTTGGCCTTCTTCGCCGCGCTTCTGTTGGGCGTTATCAGCTTCGTCGCCTGCGCTCGCCGGGCGCGGTTTCGCCTGTTCCGGGGGTTGATTTTCGGAGCCAGCGCCTACCTCGCCTGGGAGGCGACCCGCAACAGTGGGCTGTTCGGGGTGATCGCTGTGTTCGTCACCACCTGGAACCTCGACGACGCTCTGTCGGCGCGACCGACGCCCGTGCCCGCGCCCGCGAAGAAGTCGCACCGGCGAGCCGCCGCCGGCAAAAGGACGCCGGCGCCGAGCGCGCGACGTCGGCCCGACCCGAATTTTGCGTTGCTGGTCGCCGCCTCTGCGCTGGCGGTCGCCACCGCGTCGGGCGCGCTCTATGCCTGGGCGGGCGAGGGGCGGCGCGTTGGCTTCGGCGAGCGGCCGCGATGGTTCGCCCACGACGCGTGCGCGTTCCTGGCCCGACCCGACATGCCCCAACGGATCGTCGCTTACAACATCGGCCAGGCCGCCGTCTGCATCGCGCACGGCGCACCGGCGCACAAGCAGTTCATGGACCCCCGTTTGGAGGTCAACACGCAGGAGACCTTCCAGCGCTATCTGACCGCGATTCAGCACCTGTGGCGCAATCAACGCGACTGGGAGCAGGCGCTGGGAATCGACTACGACCGCCCCGAGGAGGTCCCGGCGATCCTGATCGAGCGCGGACCCCTGGGGCGCGCAGCCGAGATCCTGAGCCACGATCCACGCTGGCGCTGCGTCTTCGCCGACGCGCTGGCGACGGTGTTCGTGACCACCCGTTTCGCGGAGCAGAACCACCTGCCGGCGGTGCCGTTCCGTTGACCGGAGCGAAGGCCGCGTGAAGTCGGAGAGCGCGCCCAGGGATTGTCGGGGCGCCGGCACTTTCAGCGCCGCGTTTGGCTCCGGACGTCCGCTGATCTCCAGTAGTCGTCCGCGCGGACGTCCGGAGCGGCCGAACCCGATCGGGGATGCCGCGAACGGCGGCGATTCGTCCTGGCCCCGGCCTTGCTGAGAGCACTCGGGTCATGGTGTCGGCGAGGTCGTTCCTGGCAGGCGCGGTGGCGTTGATGGTCGGGATGCCGCTCGCCCAGAGTTGCAGCAGCGACATCGCGCGGCCGCCGGGGGTCGTCGGGAGCTCCTGTTCAACGGACGCGGCCTGCAACGGCGGGCTCGTCTGCCTGTCGCAGATCTGCGTGCAATCCCCCGCTGCCGCCGACGCCGGCAGCGACGGTGGCGTCACCGCCAGCCCGTTGGTCGTGTCGGCCGCCACGCGCACGCCGCGCACGACCACCTGGTCGATCAACTATTGGCTCTGGATGCCCTCCTATGGCGACGACGTCACCGGAACCGATGCGCAGATCGCGCCGCTCGAGACCACGCTCCTGCGCGTGGGCGGTTACAACAACGACGCCAACACGCAGGATCCGTTCGACGACGCCGCGTTCGACACGGCCGTCGCCTACGCGCAAGCCGTCGGCGCCGAACCGATCATCCAGGTTCCACTGCTGGCCGACACCGCCGGAAAGCCGCCCACGCCCGCCACCGCCGCCGCGATGGTCAGCTACGCCAACGTCACGAAGGGCTATGGGGTGAAATATTTCTCCATCGGCAACGAGCCGGATCTCTATGCCACGCAAGGTCTGGTGAGCGATCCGTCCCAGCCTGCGATCCCCGGCTACACGCCGGCCGACTACTGCGCGACGGCGACCGCGTATGTGGCGGCGATGAAGCTGGTCGACCCGACGATCAAGATCGTGGGGCCCGATCTTTCGTACAAGTACCAGGGGGGCGGCGGCGACAACGACTGGCTGACGCCAATCCTCACCACCTGCGGCGATCTCTTCGACGTCATCGCCATCCACCGCTATCCGTTCGAGGCGGCCCAGGCGACGCTGGCCGCCGCCGCCGGAGACACGGCCTCGTTCCGCAACGTGATGAGCGTGGTCCGCGGCATCCTTCAGGCCACCGGCCAGGGGGCCAAGCCGCTGGCGATCACCGAGATGAACATCGTCTACGACGCCACCATCTGCGTGCTCGAGGCCTCGCCGGGGACCGTCGGCGCCGCGCTCTGGCTGGCCGACAACCTGGGGACCGCGATGGAGCTCGGCCTCTGGACCTCGGCCGTCTGGGACGTCAGCGACGACGACGGCTATGCGCTCGGCCTGCTGGGCCCGGCGCCGGCGCACACGCCGCGGCCCGCCTACTACGCCTACCAGCTCTACGCCGCGCACTTCGGGCCGACGCTGTTGACGGTCACCTCGGCGCCCGCGGGCGTCAGCGCCCATGCCAGCCGCAACGCGGCCGACAACGCGACGGAGATCATCGTCGCCAACTGGAACGAAGCGCCGGCGCCGCTGGCGTTCTCGGTGACGGGGCTGGCCAGCGCCACGGCACCGGCGACGTTCGTGCTGCCGCCGGTCTCGATGGCGGCGGTGGAGATCCCCGACACCGGCGCCGCCGCCGCCTGGACCTACGGCGAGGCCGAGCGCGCGCTCGCCAGCGGTCCCCGCAGTCTGCCGGCCGGCGCGACCGCTCCGATCGTTCCCGGCGCGCCTGGCGCGGCCGACGGCGGAAGCGATGGCGGCGCGGGTGCCGGGAGGATCGTCGGGACCTCGTGCAGCAGCGGTCCCTCCGTGGTCTGTCCGAAGGTGGCGCCGGCGGGTCCGGCGATCACCACGATGGGCGCCACCCAGGCAGGCCTGCTGACCTTCGGCACCGCCACGGCACCCTGGGAGTCGTACACCTACGCAGCGCCCGGTCAGGTGGCCCCGACGGCCACGCTGACCTCCGACGGCGCCGGCATGCAGATCGTCGGAGGCTTCACGCCGCCGCTCGAGGGCAACTGGGAGGGGGCGGGGCTGTTCTTCGACGGTGCGACCTGCCTCGACGCCTCGTCGTACACCGGCGTGCAGTTCGACCTCTCGGGCAATCTGGGAGGCTGTCTGCTCGCCTTCGGCGCCTCGTTCAGCGGCGATCTGAGCCACGCCGACGACGCGACCCGCGGCGCCTGCGCGGGGAGCGACTCGCAGTGCTACGGGCCGCTGGCCAACGTCGCTCTCGGCGCGACGACCACCGTCAAGGTTCCGTTCTCGGTGCTGAGCGCCGGATCGCCAATCTCCAGCCTCGACCCGTCGACGCTGGTCGACGTGGAATGGCAGCTCTCCGCCCCGACCGGCGCCGACGGCGGCTCCTGCAGCGCCAACTTCACCGTGAAGAACGTGGCCTTCTACTGAATCGACATGACCTGCAGCTCTTCGTCGCCGCCGGGCGTTTGCACGCTGACGACGTCTCCCACGCGCCGGCCGAGCAGCGCCCGCGCGAGCGGCGCGGTGAACGCGACGAGGCCCAATCCCGGATCGGCCTCGTCGACCCCGACGATCTGAATCTCGCGGCGGCCGCTGGGGCCCTCGACTTCGACCCGCGCGCCGAACCTGATCTCGCCGCGATCGTGCGGCGCCGGAACCAAGGTGGCACCGGCGATTCGCGCTTCCAGCTCGGCCCGTCGGGCGGCGAATCCCTGGGGGCGAGGCGTCACCGCGTCCATCTCGGCGAGCTCATCTCGCAAGGCCCGCAGGCCGCGTTCCGTGACGTAGTTGGAAACGCCGGCGGGAATCGGCGGGCGTCGCCGGGAGACCGGCGGCTCCGGCGCGGCGTCGTCCCTGGTGAAGGCCTTGCTCACGGAGCAAGGATGTCACAAGGCATCCCCAATCCTGGCCGCAGGCCGCGATCGTGCTTATGAGACAGCGATGGCAAACTGGAAGAGCGGCCTCATCGGATTGGCGGGCCTCGTGCTGTCGGTGGTCTCCGGGCCGCTGGCGGGCGCTGCGGTGGTAATCGTTCATGACGGCCCGCGCGAGGCGCCTCCCGGCCCGCGCGAGGAGCATTACGCTCCCCGGCGCGGATATGTCTGGGTCGGCGGCCACCACCAGTGGCGCCGCCGGCACTACGTTTGGTCGCGCGGCCACTATGTTCACGAGCGTCGCGGGTATGACTACGCGCCCGGCCGCTGGGAACACCACGAGGATCACTACGACTGGTACGAAGGGGAGTGGCACCCGCACCGCTAGCCGCCGGGCCCCCGCCGGCGACCACCATCGGCCGGGAAGGGCGCACGACGCCACGCCGGGCCGCGGCCTCTTGATAGACTGGCGGTCCGATGCCCCTTTCCGGTGACAGGGCGCGCGCGCTCGATGAGCGCCTGGCGCGGCTCGGCGTGCGCGCCGAGGATCTCGAGGAGAGCTTCGTCCACTCGGGCGGCAAGGGGGGCCAGAACGTCAACAAGGTCGCCACCTGTGTCGTCCTGGTGCACCGGCCGACCGGGATCGCCGTCAAGTGCCAGCGTGAGCGGACGCAGGGGGCGAACCGGCTGATCGCGCGTCAGATGCTGGCTGACAAGATCGAAGAGCGGAAGCTGGGGGCGGCCAGCAAGCGGCAGCAGGAGGCCGAGAAGGTCCGCCGCCAGAAGCGCCGCCGCTCGCGCCGGGCCAAGGCGCGGATGCTGCGTGACAAGCACGCGCACTCGGACAAGAAGGCGCTGCGTGGCTCCGTCGGACACGACGACTGAGATCTACGACGCCCTCGCCCCGATCTACGACGCGATGGGCGGCGCGCGACCGTTCGCGCTCCTGGTCGCCGACCGCCTCGAGCAGCTGTTCGCGCTCCGCCCGCCGCAGCTTTTCGCGCGCGCCGGCGCGCCGGCGCCAACATCGGCGTCGGATAGCCCGCTCGTCGCCGAAGCCGTCTCCTTCCTCGACCTCGGCTGCGGAACCGGGACGCTCCTCCTGGCGCTGCGCGCGCTGCATCCGGCCTGGCGGCTCTGCGGTGTCGACGTCAGCCCGGGAATGTTGGCCGCCGCCGTGGCCAAGCCCTTCCACGAAGGCGTGCTCTGGACGCGCGCGCGGCTTCCGGGCCCGCTGCCGTTCGGCGCGCAGTTCGACGTGGTCGGCTCTTTCTACGACACCTTGAACCACCTGCCCGACCAGGAGGCGCTGGCGGCGACCTTTCGGGCGGTCGCCGGCGTGCTGCGCCAGGGTGGCCTGTTCGTGTTCGATCTGAACAACGCGTTCGGGTTCGAGCAGCTGTGGCAGTACCGGGTCGCCTTCGATCTCGAGGGGCATCACGTCGACACCCGGCTCGGGTACGACGCCCGGACGCGAACCGGCCGGGCGGAGATGGGCCTCGCCCGCGGCGGCGGGCTGGAGCGGCGCTTCGTGCTTCAGCAGCGCTGCTTCTCCGAGAGCGAGGTTACGGGGGCGCTTTTCGCCGCCGGCCTCACCGCGGAGGTTGCCGCTCCCTGGAGCCCCGTCGCCGAAGGCAGCCCAAGCAAGACGTGGTTCGTGGCCACAAAAACGCAGTGATCTTCCTGCTTGGTCTGCGAGCGTCGCGTCAATTCGATCAAAGCGACACGGTTTTTCGAGATTCGTTTTCAAACGGCTGGACGGCGGCGTCGTTTCGACGTAGATATTGGACCTCGGACTTCACAAGCGAGGTTTCCATCGTGCCTGCATCTCCCGCCAGCCGAACGACTCCTGCCACCCCCGCCACCACCACCCCCGCCGCCGCCAAGCCGGTCACGAAGTTTCAGACCGGCGCCGAGGCGCTGATCCGCTGCCTCGAGCGGGAAGGGGTCGAGTACGTCTTCGGCCTGTCGGGCGGCGCCGCGATGCCGATCTTCGACGCGCTGGTCGACTCGAAGATCAAGTTGATTCTGGTGCGCCACGAGCAAGGGGCCACGCACATGGCCGACGGCTATGCGCGCGCGACCGGCAAGCCGGGCGTGGTGCTGGTGACCTCCGGTCCCGGCGCCACCAACACCGTGACCGGCATGCTGACCGCGCTCATGGACTCGGTGCCGATGATCGTCCTGACCGGCCAGACCATCTCGCCGATGCTCGGCAAGGACGCCTTCCAGGAGGCCGACGTCACCGGCATCACGTACCCGGTGGTGAAGCATTCGTATCTGGTGAAGAACCCCAACGACATCCCGCGCATCACGCGGGAGGCGTTCTATCTGGCCGGCACGGGACGCCCGGGGCCGGTGCTGATCGATCTGCCGAAGGACATCACCAGCGCGCCCTGCAGCGCGCCGTTCGTCGACGCGGTGGACCTCCCGGGCTATTCGGTGCCGGGGCACCCCGCCGAGGAGCTGCTGAAGAAGGCCGCCGCGCTGATCGCCAAGAGCAAGAAGCCGGTGCTCTACGTCGGTCACGGCGCCGTGATCTCGGGCGCCGGGCCGGCCATCATGAAGCTGGCCGAGAAGCTCAAGGCGCCGATCGTGAACACGCTGCTCGGCAAGGGGGCCTGCCCCGAGGACCACGCGCTCCACCAGGGGATGCTGGGGATGCACGGTACCGCCTACGCCAACAAGACGGTCATGAACTGCGACCTGATCATGGCCATCGGCGCCCGCTGGGACGACCGGATCACCGGCAAGCTGTCGGAGTTCTGCGTGGGGGCGACCAAGATCCACGTCGACATCGACGTGGCCGAGTTCAACAAGATCGTGCGCCCCGACGTGTCACTGGCCGGCGACGCCAGGCTGACCATCGAGGACCTCCTGCCGCTGGTGGGCGAGCTCGACACGGCCGACTGGCTCGAGGAGATCGCCGACTGGCGCAAGCAGTTCCCGCTCAAGTACGCCAAGCGGGGCGGGCTGCGGGCGCAGCACGTGCTCGATCGGCTCGACGCGCTCGGCGGGCGCGACTGCATCCTGACCACCGACGTCGGCCAGCACCAGATGTGGGCGGCGCAGTTCTGCCGGACGATCAGGAACCGTACCTGGCTGTCGTCGGGGGGCGCGGGGACCATGGGCTACGGGTTCCCGGCGGCCATCGGCGCGCAGTTCGCCAAGCCCAAGGAGAAGGTCTGGTGCATCGTGGGCGACGGCGGTTTCCAGATGACGATGTGCGAGCTGGCGACGGCAGCGCTGCACAAGCTGCCGGTGAAGATCCTCATCATCAACAACAGCTACCTGGGGATGGTGCGCCAGTGGCAGGAGCTGTTCTTCGACAACCGTCTGTCGGGCGTGGATCTGGAAGGGAATCCCGACTTCGTGAAGCTGGCGGGCGCCTACGGGATCAAGGGTTTCCACATCAAGCGGCCGGCCGAGGTCGACCGCGTGCTCAAGGCGGCGATGGCCTGGGACGAAGGGCCCTGCCTGATCAACGCCGAGGTGATCAAGGAGGACAACGTCTTCCCCATGATCCCCGCCGGCGCCGGGCTGAAAGACATGCTCATCGAACGTCCGAAGCAGAAGATGGCCAAGCCTGAAGGGAGCACCTAGAGATGTCCGCCGCGACTCACATTTCTCTGGGCAATCCTGGCAATCCGAACTCGCCGATCTTGCAGACGGCGCCGCTGCACACGCTGTCGATCCTGGTGCGCAACAAGCCGGGGGTTCTGGTCCGCGTCGCGCTGGTCTTCTCGCGGCGCGGGTACAACATCGAGAGCCTGGTGGTGAGCGCCGACGTCACCAACGGCGACTTCTCGCGCATGACCATCACCTGCAGCGGCGATCCGGAGACGCTGGAGCAGATCATCAAGCAGGTGACCAAGCTCATCGACGTGGTGACCGCCTTCGACCACACCGGCCAGTCGGTCTACGAGACCGAGGTCGCGCTGGTGAAGCTGCAGTGCAAGGTCGCCGACCGAACCGAGCTCCTGCAGATCACCGAGCTCTACAGCGCCAAGGTGGTCGACTACGGTGTCGACTCGCTGATCGTCCGGATCGTGGGCGCCGCCGAGAAGCTGGACGTCTTCCTCAGCCTGCTGCGGAACTACGAGATCGTCGAGCTGGTCCGCTCCGGCAAGATCGCCATGACCCGCGGCTTGGCCACGACCTAGCAGGCCACGGAATGTAGATGTACGTCCCGGACTCCTTCAACGAGACGGATCGGGACCAGCTCCTCGAGCTCTGCGCGCAGCGTCCGTTCGCCACGCTGGTCACCCCGACGGCGGGGGAGCTCTGGGTCTCGCACCTGCCTCTGCTGATCAGGCGGCGCGCCGACCAGATTGTGCTGGCGGGACACGTCGCGCGGGCGAACCGCCACTGGCAGGCGATGGGCGAGGGTGCCACGACGACGGCCATCTTTCATGGGCCGCACGCCTACGTCTCGCCGACCTGGTACGCCAGCGCGCCGGCGGTCCCGACCTGGAGCTACGCCGTGGTTCACGCCATCGGGCAGGCGCGGGTGGTTCGAGCGGAGGACGATCGCGGCTTCGTCGCCGCGCTGGTGCGCGAGCTGACCGAGGCGTTCGAGGGGCGAGGGGGCGCCGGCTGGAGCCCGAGCGCGCTCCCCGAAGACTTCGCGACGAAGAATCTCCAGGCGATCGTCGGGTTCGAGCTGGCGGTCGACCGCCTCGAAGGGAAGTTCAAGCTCGGCCAGAACCGCAGCGAGGAGGATCGCCGCGGCGTGATTGCCCGCCTCGAAGCAGCGACCTCGGACGAGTCGCGCGCCCTGGGGGCGTTGATGCGCCGGACCCTCCCGACCCCCGGCTGAAGCGCCAGGCAGCGGCCGCCAGCGCCGGCCCCGGACCGGCACACGTTCTTGACGGCGGGGAACGGGCGCGATACTTGCGAAGACGGCTTTGCGCATCCGAGGCTCCGCGATCATCTCCCGCTCGATTGGCCGATCGCGCGGCACCCGTCTTCTCCCGGCCGCCGCGTTCCTGCTCGCGAGTTGCGCGCGCGCGCCGGAAGCCGGGATGGCGCTCGATGCCCCGGCGGTCGCCGTGGCCGTGGCTGGGCCCGCACCGGCACCGGCAGCGCCGCCTGACGCCAGTGGCTACCGGACGGCGTTCGACTTCATCGCCAACCGGGTGCACGCGGTCTCGCACCGGGACGGGCGGCTGGTCGTCGACGCGGGAGCTCGCTCGATTTCTTGAAGTATGTCGACGGCGGCTGGAAGACCTCCTGGCTGCTCGGCGAGAAGGATGAAGGGAAGCCGGCGTCGCTGGTGAACGGCCTCGGGGCGCTGGCGTTCCTGCCGGTCGACACCGACGGCGACGGTGCCGGCGGGGCGGCGCCCGGGCCGGGCACGCTGTCAGTCACCATGCGCGCGCTCGCGCCGTCGCAGAAGGTGTCGATCTTCGTCAACGAGAAGCCGGTGGGGACGCTTGACGTCGCCGGCGCCAAGAAGCGCTACGACCTGACGGTCCCGGCGGGGCTGCTTCATCCGGGCGACAACCGCCTGCGGCTGCAGTTCAAGGGGGCCAGCACGATCGCGGGCGGCAAGCGCTCGGCGGCGGCGATTGAGCAGATTGCCCTCGGGCCGGTTAGCTCGGCGGCTGCGGCTGCGGCTGTGCCGAGCGCGGCGCCGGTCGACCTGGCGATCGCAACCGTCCGCGACACGACCGTCGGTGGCGTGACGCGGCGGGCGCTGGTGCCCGGTGGAACATGGTCGCGCGTCTCGTACTACGTGCAGCTTCCAGCCGGCGCGCACCTGTCGGTCGGCGTGGGGGGCGAGGGGGCAGGGGGCGGTACGGCGCTCGTGCGCGTGGCGGTCGACGGGCGGCCGGCGCGGACGCTGCACGAGGGGCCGATCGCCGCGCGCTGGAACGATCTTCTGCTCGACTGCGGCGCCGCCGCCGGGCACGCGGCGCGCATCGACTTCGTGGCCCGCGGGGGGGCGGTCGCCTGGGCCGAGCCGCGCGTCGTCGTCAAGGCGCCGCCGCACGTCGCGCCGCCGACGCCCCAGCCCCGCTTCGATCACATTTACGTCTGGATGGTCGACACCTTCCGCGCCGACAAGATGCACGCCTACAACCCGAAGACGCGGGTGCTGACGCCGAACTACGACGCCTTCGCGGCCGACGCGACCCGCTTCGCCTGGGCGACGGTGCAGGGGACCTGGTCGCTCCCTTCGCACGCCTCGCTGCTGACGGGCGTCTACCCCACGGTGCACCGGGCGACCGCGGCCGATTCCAAGCTGTCGCCCACGGTCCCCTTCGTCGCCGAGGAGCTCAAGCGCGACGGCTACAGGACCGGGATGTTCTCCTCGAACGGCTACATCTCGGCGAAGTGGGGGTTCGATCGCGGCTGGGACGTCAACCGCAACTTCATCCGCGAGTCGCTCCCCAACGGCGCCGACTACCTCTGGAAGACAGCCAAGACCTGGCTCACGCCGCTCCTGTCGAAGCGGCAGTTCCTCTACCTGGCCACCATCGAGCCGCACGTGGCCTACACGCCGAAGAAGGAGTTCCTGGTCAAGTACTGGGACAAGCCCTACGTGGGGCCGCTGAAGCCGGTTCTGACAGGCGTGCAGCTGGGGCTCATCAAGGGCGGCAAGCTCAAGATCAACGACAACGACAAGGCGTATCTCGAGGCGCTGCACGACGCCGAGATCACCGGCAGCGACGCGCTCTTCGCCAAGTTCATCGCCGACCTCAAGGCGCTGGGCGTCTACGACACCTCGGTGGTCATCGTGGTCTCCGACCACGGCGACCAGTTCTACGAACACGGCAGCGTCGGCCACGGCGACACCGTGTACCAGGAGCTGACGCACGTCCCGATGATCATCCGCGCGCCCGGCCTGCTCCCCAAGGGCACCGTGGTCGAGGGCGACGTCGAGATGATGGACATCGCGCCGACGTTGCTCGATCTGGCGGGCGCCAAGCCCGATCCGAAGATGCAGGGGGCGACGCTGGTGCCGCTGGTGTTCGACGAGGTGGGCGTCGCGCCGCGCGCCGCGCTCACCGTCGACGGGCAGGTCGCCCGCGGCCTCAAGGTCGATCGCTACCGGCTCGTCCACAAGGGGCCGGGGCGGATGGAGCTCTACGACGAGTTCGCCGATCCGCGCGAGCAGAAGGACGTCGCCGCCGACCACCCCATCGCGCTGCGCGGGATGCGCGGCGTGCTGGGCCTGCTCCACGCCTACGAGACGACCTGGTCGAAGGCGCGCTGGGGGACGGCGGCCAACGTCAGCGAGGCCTTCTACGCCGGCGCCGGCCTCCCCGGCCACCTCGGCGTCGAGCCCAAGACGACCGGCCCCAAGTAGTCAGGCCGACAATCCCGCGGCGCGGGTCACTTCGGAGAGCGTGGGGATACCGCCCGTGCCGCCGAGGTGGCGGCAGTTGAGCGCGGCGGCGGCGTTGGCGAACGGAAGGCAGCGGTCGAGCGGCCATCCCTGCAGCGTCCCGTAGATGAAGGCGCCGCGAAAGACCTCGCTGGCGCCGGTGGTGTCGTAGACCTCGATGGGAAGCGCCGGCTGGCGAACCAGAGTCTCCCCCTCGAGCGCGATCGCTCCCTCCTCGCCCAGCGTGATGACGGCGATCTTCGGCCCCATCTGGGTCAGCTCGAGCAGGCTGCGCTTCATGTCCGAGGAGTGCGAGAACTCGGCGGCGAACCGCTCGTTGCCGATGACGATGTCCGACAGATCGAGCAGCTCGCCCATCCCCGCGCCCAGGCGGCGGGCGTCGAGCAGCACGGTGATGCCCAGGGCCTTGGCCTTCTCGGCGGCGGCGACCTCGGTGTTGGGTGTGCGGCCGTCGACGAGCAAGATGCGCGCGTCGTCTAACAGGTTGCGGGGGAGCTCGCCCGGATCGATCGGCGTCGTGCTGCCGCGCGTGAAGCGGACCAGCCGGCGGCCCGTCCGCTCATCGACCATCACGAACGACGCGGGTGACACCTTACCCGGCTCGATGAGCACCTGGGAGACGTCGACGCCGAACTCCTTGAGCCCGCGCAGGACGATCGCTCCGAACTCGTCGTCGGAGAGCCGGCCGAAGTAGCGCGCGCGCCCGCCGAGCGCCGCCACCGTCGCCAGGGTGGTCCCCACGGCGCCGCCGGTCTGGATGCTGAAGGTGGCGAGCTCGACCACCGTCTCCGCCGAGCGCGGCCCCACGCCAAGCATCTCGACCGTGACTTGGCCGAGCCCGACGACCAGATCGGACGCGCTGGGCACGTGCTACCGGCCTTCGATCTACTGGCCTTCGCCGCCCTGGAGCTTCGCTTCGTCGGAGCGCTTGAGGATGATGAACTCGACGCGGCGATTTTGGCTCCAGCAGTCTTCGTTGTGCTGCATGCAGATTGGCTTGGTCTCGCCGTAGCCGTGGCTCTTGAGCCGGCTGGGCAGGACGTTGCGCTGCTCCAGCGCCACCAGCACCGAGTGCGCGCGCCGCTCCGTCAGATCGAGGTTGTGGGCGTCGTCGCCGCGCTCGTCGGCGTGCCCCTGGATCTCGATGAGGTCGATCTGCGGGTTGCCGTTGAGGGTGGCCGCGATGGCGTCGAGCAGCGGGAAGGAGACCGACTTGATCTCGTCCTTGTCCGTCTCGAAGTAGATCTTGTCCAGGATCTCCAGCTTGCCCTTGTGGACGATGACCTTGCCCTTGTCGGGGCAGCCGTCGGCGTCCTGATACCCGTTGTAGGTCTCGGGCTCGTTCGGGCACTTGTCGTCCTTGTCGAGGATCCGGTCGTGGTCGTTGTCGGGATCGGGGCAGCCGTCGTTGTCCTCGAAGCCGTCCTTGTCCTCGGGATCGTTCGGACACAGGTCGTTCTTGTCGGGGATGCCGTCCTTGTCGTTGTCGGGATCGGGGCAGCCGTCGGCGTCCTCGAAGTTGTCCTTGTCCTCGGGATCGTCGGGGCACTTGTCGATGTCGTCGGGGATGCCGTCGCCGTCGCGGTCGAAGGTGGTGTTGTCGGGGCAGCCGTCGGCGTCCTGGTAGCCGTTCTTGGTCTCCGGATCGTTCGGGCACTTGTCGTCGACGTCGGGGATGCCGTCCTTGTCGTTGTCGGGATCGGGGCAGCCGTCGGCGTCCTCGAAGTCGTCGAAGTCCTCGGGATCGTCGGGGCACTGGTCGACGTCGTCCTTGTAGCCGTCGCCGTCGCGGTCGCCGATCGACGGCTCGAAGATGAAGCCGATGAAGGCGCGCGGCGCGCCGCCGCCGTAGCCGTCAGCCATCTCGGTAGCCGCCGCCCAGCTCGAAGAACGAGTTGCGCGCCAGGTAGAGCTTGATGCCGGCGATCGCCTCGGCCGAGGGGCCCATCTTGCTGGTGGTGCCGTCTGCGTTGAGCTTGTTCGAGTTCGGTGCCGTAGCTGCCGTAGACCTCGCCGACGAGGTCGAACTTCTGCGGCACGATGCCGTAGGAGAGGCCGACGCCGCCCAAGAACTCGCTGCCCATGTCGATGCCGGCGTGGGTGGTGATGTCGGCGGTCATGAAGTTCGGGGCCGGCATGTTGGCGGTGGTGCTGAACGCTTGCGGGTCGTCCGTGAAGACCGAGTGGTGCGGGCGGATACGCATCCCGCCGTTGATGGCGGCGCGGAAGCGGCCCAGGTACCCGAGCTCGGTGTCGATGACCGCGGTGGGCTGGAAGATGGTCTGCCCCTCGCCGAAGAAGGTGCTCTTGTCGCCGGTCGGCAGGATCACGGACGGGATGATCGCGAGCCCGAGGCCGTTGCGGGTGGCGTTCATGAGCCGGATCTTGGGGTGGACCTGCAGGTCGCCCAGCCCCTGGCTGGTGAAGGTCCAGTCCTGGCCGGTGTTGGCGGCGCCCGTGCCGGGGTTGCTCGGGTAGCTCTGCCCCGAGATGATCGCCATGGCAGGATCACCCCCAGCTCGAAGCCCAGGTGGGGGAGGTGGGTGAAGCCGACCGCGGCCTGTAGCGACGGCGTCACCAGCGTTGTCGACGGCTGAACTTGGTTCTGCTGGCCGCCGAACGTCCGCGTTGCCGTTCAACACCAGCGGCTTGCGCGCGTAGGAGGTGACGAGGCCGAACGAGAGATCGCCCTGCCCCGAGCACACGCCGACGAGTTGACGCGTGATGAACCCCTTCGAGTCCATCGCCGGGCGGAACATCTCCAGGTCGACCGGCGCGATTTGCAGCTGGGCGTGGGCGGAAGCGAGAAGCCGGTCACGGCCGCCGCGATGACGGCCGCCTGGATCAAACCCCGGCGTGGGCGAGACGAACATGAACACCTCCGGTAGAACAGGAGCCCGAACGTCCGGCTCCACCGAGCTGCCACCGTAAGCGGCGACGGCCATTTATATCAGCGTCGAGATCCGATTCAAAGCGCTATCCTGCGTCGGCGAATGGGTTTTCTGGCCACCGACCTCCGCCCGCCGCGCGCCGATGGTGGCGAGCGGATCACGCGGCTTGCCGCGGAGACCGGGGCCGGCGGGATCCATCTGGGCGGCGGGTGTGACCTCGAGACCCTCGCGCAGGCGCCGCTGGTCGGCACGGCGCTCCGCCTCGGGTTGGCCATCCCGTCGATCGCGCTGCCGCTCCCCGAGCGGGTTCTTTCGCCGGGGCGCCGGCTGCCGCGCCTCGCCGCGCCGGCCCGCGACGAGCGCGAAGCGGCGATCGCCCTCGCCATGCGCGGCCTGGCGGCCGCCGGCTCGTTCGGCGCGCAGGTCGCCGTCGTCGACTTCGGCCCCGTGGCGCTCTCCGCCGACGCCGCGGCCTTCGCGCAGGCGTTCGCGCGCCGGGCGATGGGGCGGGAGAGCCTGGGGGCGAGCTGCTGGCCGCCGCGCTGGGCGAACGCCGCGCGCAGGCGCCAGAAATTCTGGACGCTTGCCAGTGGGCGTTCGAGCGGCTCCTGCGCGCCGCCGACGTCGCCGGCCTGCGGCTGGCGGTGCAAGTGGGGGTCACCCCCTGGCAGTCACCCAGCCCACGCGAGGTCGGCATTTTGCGCGAGACCTTCGGCGCGCCCCTCGGCGTCGCCTGGGATCCGGGCCGCCTCTCCCTGCTGGCGGCGCTCGATCTGCCGGTCGGCGACGATCGGCTGCGCGCGCTGGCCGCCGCGGCCGTCGTCGCCATCGAGAACGACGCCGTCGGGCTCGTCGCCGGCTACCTCCCTGGGCTGGGCGAGCGCGACGCCCGCCTCGCCGCGTTCACCCCGCCGGCCGACGCGTGCCAGGTGATCACCGGCGGCGCCGACGCCACCGACGAGGAGGTGGGCGCTGCCCTCAGCAGCGTACCGGCAACACGAGGTGGCGGCTGAACATGAGCGCCCGGTGCGCGAGCAAGGCGGGCGACACGGCCTCCTTCACCTCGTCGTCGAGCGTCTCGAAGGCGTGGCGGACGGGCGCCGGCATCGGGCACTCTTCCTCGGGCAGCGGCCAAATCGGCGCCAGCCCCACGGCCGCGTGCAGGTCGAGGGCCGTCGGCGCCGGGCCGAGGAAGTAGTCGTCCCCGCGGGCCCGACTTTCGGCCAGGACGCCGTCGAGGAGGCGCAGCGTGCCGACCGCGCGGGCGCGCGCCGCCGCAACGCGCTCGGGCGCGTAGCCGTAGCGGGGCGCCAGATACTCCGCCACCGGCCTCGGCCACCCCTGGCGCCCGTCGCTCACGAAGCTCGCATGCGTCAGCAAGAGGCGCACGTTCCACCCCGAGCCCATCCTCGCCCAGGATCTCGTGCGAGAGGCCGAACATCCGGGCGCGCTGTTCGGCGTCCGCGGGCACGAGCGACAGGCGCCCGCCGAGCCGCTCCGCCAGCGCGACAATCTCCGCCCACCCCGTGCGCGGCGGCTCGTCGTCGAGCAGCACGACCGGCACGTTGCGCGCGCCCGTCCAGCGCTTGATCTCTTCGTCGCCGCGCCGAAAACGCACCGCCAGGTAGTCGAGCCCCTTCATGTCGAAGGCGCCGAGCGCGGCCTGCGACCAGGGGCTCGGCACGTTCGTCGCGACCACCACGCGCAGCCCCGACGCCGCGCGCGCCTCCTCCAGCTCCACGAAACGCACGCCCGCGAAGGATCCTGGCGCGGCTAGTTGCCGGGCGGCGCGGCGAGGATGTTCGAGAGCTGCTTGGCGATGCCGCTCTTGATCTTCTCGGCGAACGGCGTGAGGAGAAAACCGAGGTTCATGTCGATGTGGACCCGCGACGGTTCGACCGTCACCAGCGCGTCGAGCCCCTTGCGGGAGACCGACAGCGCGGTCTCCCCTTTCCAGGTGCAGGCCGCGCCGTAGTCGCGCGTCAGCTTCTCGGTGAGGCCGGAGATGCGCTGCTTGGCGTCGGCGACGGGGAGGTCGTGTGGGATGTCGACCTGATACTTGGGCATAGCCAAATCCTTATCACGCCAGGCCGGTGGCGGTGGCGGGATCGTAAAGCAAACGGGCGACCTCGACCTGATTCATCGCCAGCCTGATGAGCGTCCCCTGGCCGTGCAGCAGCGCCTCGCGCTGGAACAGGTGATAGGTGCGCATCCCCTCGCGCGTCGGCGGCTCGCCGTGCGACTTCTTTCCGGGGACGCCCGAGACGACCACGATCTTCTCGCCCGGTTGGAGCATGAAGCCGGGATCGATCACCCCCAGCACCGACCCGCGCTTACCCTTCTTGGCGGCGATGACCTGCAGCCCGCCGGTGTTGACCGACGTCGCGCCGGCGTTCTCCAGGATGAAGTACTCCTCGTTGATTCGTTTTTTGTCGGGCGCCGCGTGCGCTTCGCGAAAGAGTAGTGCCACGATCAGACCTCCAGGATCTCAGCTTCTTTTTTGGCGACGATCTCATCGATCTTGAGCACCGATTTGTCGGTGGTCTCCTGGACCGTTTTCAGCCCTTTGTGCTCGTCGTCCTCGGTGATGGCGCCTTCTTTGAGCGCCTCCTTGATCATCTCGTTGGCGTCGCGGCGCGCGCCGCGCAGGGCGACCTTGGCCTCCTCGGCCATCTTCTTGACCACCTTGACCAGATCCTGCCGCCGCTCCTGGGTGAGCGCCGGCATCGGGAGCCGCACCAGCTCGCCGTCCGACTGCGGGTTCAGTCCCAGCTGCGCCGCGCGGATCGACTTTTCGATCTCCGGGATGAGCGAGCGCTCCCAGGGCTTGATGGTGATGAGCCGCGCGTCGGCGACGTTGCAGGAGGCGACCTGGTTCAAGGGGGTCGGCGTGCCGTAGTAGTCGACGCGCACCCCGTCGAGAATCGAGAGGTTGGCGCGGCCCGTGCGGACCTTGCCGAGCTCGCGGCGGAAGCCCTCGATCCCTTTGTCGAGATCGCCCTGCAGGCTTTTCACGATGTCGTTGATCATCGGATCTCCTTGTCAGTTGCTAGGTTGGCAGAGTGGTACCGGGGCGTGGCTCGCGGCGCTCGTCGAGGACCATGGTCCCCAGCGGTTCGCCCAGCAACACCCGCCGGATGTTCCCAGGCTTGGTCATGTTGAAGACCAGAATCGGCAGGTTGTTGTCGCGGCAGAGCGAGATGGCCGTCGAGTCCATCACGCCCAGGTTTTGGTTGAGGACGTCGAGATACGACAGCCGGCGGAACATCCGGGCGTCCTTGTGCTTCTTGGGATCCTTGTCGTAGACGCCGTCGACCTTGGTCGCCTTCATCACGATCTCGGCGCCGATCTCCATCGCCCGCAGCGAGGCCGCCGTGTCGGTGGTGAAGTAGGGGTTGCCGGTGCCGGCGGCGAAGATCACCAGCCGGCCTTTCTCGAGGTGGCGGATCGAGCGCCGCCGGATGTACGGCTCGGCCACCCGCTCCATCTCCAGCGCCGTCATCACCCGGGTGTGGCCGCCGCGCGCCTCCAGCGCATCCTGCAGGGCCAGCGAGTTGATCACCGTCGCCAGCATCCCCATGTAGTCGGCGTGCGCCCGGTCCATGCCGCCGGAGCTGGCGGCCACGCCGCGAAAAATGTTGCCGCCGCCGATCACCAGGGCGATCTCCACCCCCAGGCTATGGACGTCGATCAGCTCGTCGGCGATCTGCGACAGGGTGCCCGGATCGATCGCCTGCTCGGTCGAGCCCATGAGCGCCTCGCCCGACAGCTTGAGCAGGATGCGCCGGTACTTCACCCCCGGCGCCAGCGGCAGCTTGCTGTCCTGCTCCGTGGCGCCCGAAGAGCTGGCCCGCGGCCGTGGGGGAGCCTTGGGCACTGCCGGTGTCTTCGGCGCCGTCGGCGCCTCGCCGTTTCCGCGGTGCCCGGGTGACGGGCTCTTCCCCTTCCCCTTGGCCATGGTGGTCGTCCTGGTCGTCCGGGCCGACCCTACGCCTGTCCCGCTTGCTTCTTCACCTCGGCCACGAAATCGTCGGAGCGCTTCTCCAGCCCCTCGCCGACCTCGTAGCGAAGGAAGCGGCGCACCCGGACGTTCTCGCCGGTCTTGGCGACGAGGTCGGTGAGCAGCGCGCGGATGTCCTTCTTCCCTTCGGGATCCTTCACCCAGACCTGATCGAGCAGGCAGACCTCCTTGGACCACTTGGCGATCTGCCCGTCGACGATCTTGCCCCACACCGCCTCGGGCTTGCCCGACTGCTTGGCCTGCTCGATGCGGATCGCCTTCTCATTCTCCAGCACCGCGGCCGGGATCTCGTCCTGCGAGACGTACTGCGGATTCAAGGCGGCGATCTGCATGGCGATCTCCTTGGCGAACCCGACGAAGTCGGGGTTGCGCGCCACGAAGTCGGTCTCGCAGTTCACCTCCACCATCACCCCGATGCGCGAACCGTGCAGGTACTGGGCGATGGTCCCCTCGGCGGCGATGCGCGTCGCCTTCTTGGCCGCCGAGGCGATCCCCTTCTTGCGAAGGTACTCGATGGCCTTCTCCATGTCGGCGGTGCACTCGGTGAGCGCCTTCTTGCAGTCGGCCATGCCGGCGCCGGTGCGCTCGCGCAAGTCCTTGATCATCTGAGCCGTGATTTCTGAAGCCATGACCTGGGTGTCCTCTTTCGTTCCGTACGGAGAGTTCGCGAGATTCGGTTGTCTGGGAAGAGCGGGCAGAAGCACACGGGCAGAGCGCAGAAGCGGATGCTTAGCTGCGCTCTTCCTTGTCTTCGGGGGTGGCGGCGGCTTCCGGCGTGGGGAGCTCGCCGCGGTGGCGGGAGACGACCTCCACGCGCGGTCCTTCGCCGCCCGAGGAGACGCGGATGGTCTGCGGCTCCTCGCCGCCGCCCTCGTCGCGCGCGTTGCGCTGCTGGTTGGCGCGCTCGCGCCCCACCTTCTGGCCCAGCACGCAGGCCTCGGCGATCTTGCCGGCGAACAGCTTGAGCGAGCGGATGGCGTCGTCGTTGCCCGGGATCGGGTAGTCGATGAGGTCCGGGTTGCAGTTGGTGTCGACGATGGCGACGATGGGGATCTCCAGCTTGCGCGCCTCGGTGACCGCGATGTGCTCCTTGACCACGTCGACGATGAACACCGCGCCCGGCAGCTCGGTCATCGCCTTGATGCCGCCCAGAGCCTTCTCCAGCTTCTCACGCTCGCGCGTGATGCCGAGGACCTCCTTCTTGGTCATCCGCTCGAAGGTGCCGTCGGTCGACATCTTCTCGATGGCGTGCAGGCGATCGATCGATCCCTTGACGCTGTTGAAGTTGGTGAGCGTGCCGCCCAGCCAGCGGTTGGTGACGTAGAACTGGCCGGCGCGCAGCGCCTCCTCGCGGATCACCTCCTGGGCCTGCTTCTTGGTGCCGACGAACAGCACCGAGCGCCCCTGGGCCACGTTGGAGACCAGGAAGTTGTAGGCGCGCTTGAAGGCGCGGACCGTCTGCTGCAGGTCGATGATGTGGATGCCGTTGCGGGCGCCGAAGATGAAGCTCTTCATCTTCGGGTTCCAGCGCTTGGTCTGGTGCCCGAAGTGGACGCCCGCCTCCATCATCTCGCGGATGGTGATGGGGGCGTCGCTGGGCGATGGCTGTCCGCCACCGCCGCCGCCGTCAGGCGGGGCCAGGGGCGGGGAGGAGGGCATTCCGGTCTCGGTCGTAGTTTCCATGTTCATTCCTTCGCGTTGTTTTCCGCCGCCTGCGTCATCGGTGGCCGTAACCCGATTGCGCGCGAACGATCATTCGATCGTCCGAGCGCTCAGGCACGCACGGCCACCTCAGCAGGCGTGTGATGTCGGAGGTGTTAAAAGAGCGGGGGGTTTCTACCACAGATCCGCCGAGCGCAAGCGTGAACCCCAGACGGGCCGCGGGGCAACCTCTGGCGGGAGATGCGGCATCAGGGTTGCTTATCGGTTGCTTACCGTTGGTTATCTTGGTTGCAGCATCGCCATTTCGACTATAGAAGGAGCCCCAATGTCTCTCACGAAGTCCACAGGTAAAGCCCATCGACATCCGCCCGGCGACGGGCAAGCTCGGCATCCTCATCCCCGGAATGGGCGCGGTCGCCACCACCTTCATGGCCGGCGTCGAGGCCATCCGCAAGGGGCATCTCCAAGCCGATCGGCTCGCTCACGCAGATGGGCACCATCCGGCTCGGCAAGCGCACCGACGCCCGCACGCCGCTCATCAAGGAGTTCGTGCCGCTGGCCAAGCTCGAGGACATCGTGTTCGGCGGCTGGGACCTCTTCCCCGACGACGCCTACCAGGCCGCCGCCGAAGGCCGGCGTGCTCTCGAAGGAGCACCTCGCCGAGCTCAAGGACTTTCTGTCGACCATCAAGCCGATGAAGGCGGTCTTCGAGCAGTCCTACGTCAAGAAGCTGACCGCCACCCACGCCAAGACCGGCAAGACCAAGGCCGACCTGGCGGCGCAGGTCATCGACGACATCAAGGAGTTCAAGAAGACCAACAACTGCGACCGGCTGGTGATGGTCTGGTGCGGCTCGACCGAGGTGTACCGCAGCCCGGCGCCGTGCCACGCCACGCTCGCGGCGTTCGAGAAGGGCCTCGCAGGAGAGCGATCCGGAGATCGCGCCGTCGCAGATCTACGCCTACGCGGCGCTCAAGTGCGGCGTCCCGTACGCCAACGGCGCGCCCAACCTCACCGTCGACACGCCGGCGCTGATGGAGCTCGCCAAGCAGAACGACGTGCCCGATCGGCGGCAAGGACTTCAAGACCGGCCAGACGCTGATGAAGACGATCCTGGCGCCCGGCTTCAAGGCGCGCCTGCTGGGCGTCGAGGGCTGGTACTCGACCAACATCCTCGGCAACCGCGACGGCGAGGTGCTCGACGATCCGGAGTCGTTCAAGTCGAAGGAGGTGTCCAAGCTGGGCTCGCTCGAGCACATCCTGCAGCCGCACCTCTACCCCGACCTCTACGGCGACATGTGCCACGTCGTGCGCATCAACTACTACCCTCCGCGCGGCGACAACAAAGAGGGCTGGGACAACATCGATATCTTCGGGTGGATGGGCTACCAGATGCAGATCAAGATCGACTTCCTCTGCAGGGACTCGATCCTGGCGGCGCCGATCGTCCTCGACCTGGCGCTCTTCATGGACCTCGCCCAGCGCTGCGGGATGAGCGGCATCCAGGAGTGGCTGTCGTTCTACTGGAAGAGCCCGCAGAGCGCGCCGGGCCTCTACCCCGAGCACGATCTCTTCATCCAGCTCATGAAGCTCAAGAACACGCTGCGCCACCTGCGCGGCGAAGAGCTGATCACCCACCTCGGCGCCGAGTACTACGACTGAGGCGGAGGGGGGCCGCTTCCCCTCACCGTCTCAGTGGACCAGCGGTGGTCAGTTTGCTGCGTTCGCCGCGTTCGCTGCGTTCGCCGGCGTGGCGTGGATCCCGAGCGGCTCGAGGTGCGGGAGAATCCAGCGCGGGAGCGTGCAGTCCGAGCTGGCGGGGAGCAACCCCAGCGCCTCGGCCTCGTGGTCGTGGGGGCGCTCGGCGGCGTTCGCCGAGGAGGTGAGCGCGTCGGTCCAGAGGGTCCGGCGCTCGCCGGAAGACCAGCGGCGGATGACCCAGGCCGCCGTCTTGGCGCCGAAGGTGGCGTGGCGGGCCTCGTCGCGCAGCAGCTCGGTGTAGGCCCAGGCGAACAGCGGCTCGCGGCTGACGGCGCGCGCAGCGGCGAACGCCGCCGCCGAGGCCGGCTTGCCGAGCGCGTAGTCGGCCACCAGCGTGCACGCCAGCGCGCTCTCGCCCACCGGCGCGCGCGGCGTGAGATCCAGGCGGCGGGAGGTCGCGCTGCGGACGGCGATCCGGCGCGCCGCCGGATCGAGCTCGTCGAGGACGCAGGCGCAGACGTCGAGATGATGAACCTCGTCGGCGATCAGGCGCGCCGCCGCGGAGAGAATGGCGGGCGGCGCGTTGAGGGCGGCCAGATCGGCGGCGATGTGAGCGGCGGCCGCGACGCCCCGCCGCTCGTCGTCGGCGATTCGCCGCCACCCGGCCGACACGCGGGCGAGCAGGCTGGCCGAATAGCGCGAGCGGGCGAGCGTGTGACTGGGCATGCCAGGGAGAACAGCAAGCGTCGTGCCCCGCCCGGAGCGGCCGCCGGCGCGATTCGGGGCCGTCCTTGGCGGCGGTCGCGCCCGGCGCGCTGGCCAGGTCTGTGAAAACCAGGAGGGACCCTGACAGCAATGTCGCAGGCCAGCCTTCGCGCGAGCCCTCGCCGCCGGGACGCGGCCCGAGCGGCGGCGGTTACTGCGCGCGCAGCCGGCGCAGCTCGTCGGCCAGCTCGACGGCCTCCGGATCGAGCGCCAGCAGCCGCTCCAGCTCCGTGATGGCCGCCTCGGGCTGGCCGGTCTGCGCGTAGATCTCGGCCAGGTGCTGGGCCGCGGTCCGGTGGCGCTCGTCGATCTGGGTCGCGCGCCGCAGCTCGGCGATGGCGGCCCGGGCAGCGCGCGCGTCGGCGGGCGCCTGGCGGAACAGGGCCCACCCCAGCGCCGCCCGGTAATCGGCCTCGTTGGGGATGAGACGCGCGGCCTGCCGCAGCACCTCGACGGCCTCGTGGTGGCGGCGGGCGCGCAGGTGCTCGAGCCCCACCTCGTAGAGCGACTGGGCGGCGCCGCCCGGCGATCCGGAGGTCGCCCGCACCGGCACCGCCACGGGCGCCGCGGAGAGGTCGCGTGGCGGCGCGGGGGGGGCGTCCTCCTGGCGGCCAAGCTTGGCCAGGTAGGCGCGCCGGCGCGCCGGATCCTGTAGCACGCGGTGGGCCTCGGCGAGGCAATCGAAGATCTCCTGCGCCATCCGGCGATCGTCGTCGGACGCCAGGCGGTAGCGATCGGCGTGGAAGCTGCGCGCCAGCGCCTCGTAGGCACGATCGATCTCCGCCGCGGGGGTGTCGCGGCCCACGCCGAGCGCCCAGAAGTGATCCTGCGTGCGCGCCATCTGCAGCATCATCGACAGCTCGCCGCTGCCGAGCGGCGCCGGCTGGCGCTCGGGCGCCGGCGCGACGGGGGTCGGCGCAGCGGTGGGGGGCGCGGCGGCCCGGCGTCGGGAGGTCGCTTCGCGCGGCTGGATCATCCCGGCCTCGGAGAGCGCGACCAGCAACAGGCGGGCCTTCGGGGTGGGGACCTTGGCGTGCGCCAGGATCGCCTCCAGCTGGCGCGACCCGTCGAGGTCGTGGATGAAGGCCTGCTCCGTCGGATCGGCCGTCATCTCCTGCAGCCGCAGCATCGGGTCGGCGCTGAGCGCGACGTACTGCCCGGCGTAGCGGCCGAGCACCGCCTTCTGTCGGGCCTCGTCGTAGTGGCGCCGGATCCCCTCCAGGATCAACGCCGCCGGCGGGCGCTCGAGGCGCGTCGCCCCGGCCGTGGCCCCTTCACCCGCCTTGAACATGAACTTCCCGTCCGGCCAGGTGAAAATCTCCAGCAGCTTGGCCTCCAGCTGATCGACCAGCGCGCGCTGCAGGTTGTAGGGGGAGAGCGCGCCCATCTCGATCAGAATCTGCCCCTGCTGGCGCTTCTCCTTCTGCATGCGCGCCACCGAGGCGGCCAGCGCCTCGCCGGTGATCAGCTTCTTCTCCAGCAGGATCTGCCCCAGGCACTCGCCGAGCAGGTTGGAGCGCACCGACACCGGGTAGCCTTCGGCCAGGAGGACGATCTTCTTGGTGTTGTCCCGCAGCAACAGCAGCGAGCCCGTGGCGCGCGTCGCGTAGAGCCGCTGGAGCACGCGGGCCAGCGGCGTCCGCTTGAGCGTCCCGGCGAACGCGGCCTCCGCCGGGTCTTCGACCAGCGTCTTGGCGGTTCGCTCGACGTCGCGGCGCTCGCGCTGTTGCGCCGGATCGCGCAGGCTCTCCTTCGTCACCGCCATCGGCGGCGGCGTCGCCTCCTCGTCGACCGGAGGGGCCGCCGCCAGCTCGGCCAGCGCGACCAGCCGCGGCGCGATCAGCCGGGCGTCGAGCGGCGTGGTCAGGTACTCGGCCGGGGCGAACCGGCGCCGCGCCTCGGCGCGGTGGCTCGCGCCGCGGTGCGAGCTGGCGATGAAGACGATCGGCACCGTCCGGGTCTCGAGATCGCGGCGCAGCTCCTCGGCCAGCCCAAACCCGTCGCCGTCGCCGAGCCGCGTCCCCAGGATCACCGCGTCCGGCCTGCGCACGGCGATGCTCCGCTTGGCCCAGGCCGCCTCCGTCTCGGCCGCCAGCTCGTAGCCGGCCTCGCGCAGCGCCGCGCCGATGCGCTGCTGCAGCTCCGCGTCCCGTTCGACGATGAGGACATATCCGGCCATCGCGCTTGGGCGCAGTTTATCCCGCCGACCGCGGTGGACAAAGGCTCGCCACGTTGTTAAGTACCGTCGAGCTTCAAAGCCCATGGCGGCGCGCGCGAAAAAGAACCTCAAGGGACGACGCGCCCGCCCGACGCGCGGCGGGCTGGCAGCGATCGTGCTGGCGGCGGGGAAGGGGACGCGGATGCGGTCCTCGCGGGCCAAGGTGCTGCACGAGATCCTCGGTCGGCCGCTGGGCGCCTATCCGATCGACCTGGCGCGGATGGTGGGCGCCGATCCGGTCATCGCCGTGCTCGGCCACCAGCGCCCCGCGGTCGAGGCCGCGCTGCAGAGCCGTTTCGGTGCCGGGGTGGTGACCGTCGTGGAGCAGACCGAGCAGCGCGGCACCGGCCACGCCGTCCGGCTGGCGATGCCGGCGCTGAAGAGCTTCTCGGGTGACCTGGTGCTGGTGCTCTACGGCGACGTGCCGCTCCTGCGGCGCGAGACCCTGGCCGCGCTGGTGGGGACCGCCCGTCGCTACCGCTGCCTGGCCCTGGTGACGGCGACGCCGCCCGATCCCACCGGCTACGGCCGCATCCTGCGCGACGATCGGGGGAACGTCATCGGCGTCGTCGAGGAGAAGGACGCCTCTCCCGAAGAGCGCGCCATCAGCGAGGTGAACGCCGGCATCTACTGCGGCCCGGTCGATTTCTTCCGCACCGCGACGGCCGGGCTCTCCGCGCGCAACGCGCAGGGGGAGTACTACCTGACCGACATCATCGCCCGCGCTTCGGAAGGGATCGGCGTCACCGCCGTGGAGGCCGACTTCCGCGACGTCGCCGGCGTCAACGATCGCCGGCAGCTCGCCGAGGCGGAGGCGGTGATGCGGGCGCGGATCAACCGCGCGCTCATGGCGCACGTCACCTTCCGCGATCCCGCAACCACCGACGTCGAGCCCGACGTCGTGGTCGGCGTCGACGTCGAGCTGGGGCGGGGCGTGGCGCTGCGCGGCCGCACCAAGATCGGCCACCGCGCGCGCATCGGCGACGGCGTCATCCTCACCGACACCGAGGTCGGCGCCGGCGCGCTCATTCGCCCCTACTCGGTGGCCACCGAGTCGGTGATCGGTGCCGGCGCGACGATCGGTCCCTTCGCCCATTTGCGCCCGGGCACCGAGATCGGCCCCGACGCCCACATCGGCAACTTCGTGGAGACCAAGAAAACGACCCTCGGACGAGGCAGCAAGGCCAACCACCTCAGCTACCTCGGCGACACCACCGTCGGCGAAAAAGTGAACATCGGCGCCGGCACCATCACCTGCAACTACAACGGCTACGAGAAGTTCAGGACCGTCATCGACGACGGCGCGTTCATCGGGTCCGACTCGCAGCTGGTGGCGCCGGTGCGGGTCGGCAAAGGGGCGGTGGTCGGCGCCGGGACGACGGTGACCGAGGATGTGCCGCCCGGGGCGCTGGTGATAACGCGCGCGGCGCCGATCGAAAAGACCGGCTACGCGCAGAAGGTGGCGAAGAAATATGCTGCCACCCGCAAGTCCGGTTAGGATTCCCATTTCCCGGAGGTTCCGATGCCGACGTCCGTAAAGGCGTTTTTCGACCAGAAAGTCCCCGCCGTTCTTGCCACCAGCCCGGAGAAGGCCAAGGACGTGGCCGCGGTCTACCTGTTCAAGATCAGCGGCGCCGACGGCGGCACCTGGACCGTCGATCTCGTCTCGACGCCCCCCACCTGCGTGGTCGGCGAGGCGGGCACTCCGCAGTGCACCATCGAGGCCTCCGACGACGACTTCCGCGGCATGATCGACGGCGGCATGCAGGCGGCGATGTCGCTCTTCTTCAGCGGCAAGCTGAAGGTCGGCGGCGATCCGATCCTGGCCACGAAGCTGTCGAAGCTGCTCCAGATGGCGGGGTAGTTGAAGTCGCGGGCGACCCTGGTCTGGGGCGCTGCGCTGGTCGGGCTGGCGACCGCTTTGCGACTGGTCTGGGTGCTGTCGGTCCCCACGGTGCCGGTGAGCGACTTCGCGATGTACCGCGAGTCGGCCAACTACCTGTCGGAGTTCGGCCGGCTCGATCCCGGCTTCATCTACATGCCGGGGTTCGTCGCGCTCTTGGCGGCGATCAAGAACCTGGGCGGCGATCTGCTGGCGCAGAAGCTGCTCGGCGTCTTCTTCGGCGGGCTCGGCGCCGCGGGGCTCTTCGCCCTCACCTTGGGGCTCCTCGACGGCGACCGTGACGACGACGACTCCGGCGACGGCGAGGCCAATGGGTCGGCGCGACCGAGCGGCCGGCGGCGGTGGTGCCCCTGTCCGCACGCCGCCGCCGCGACGGCGATCTACGCCCTCTGGCCGGCGGGGGTGGCGATGGCGAGCGTCGTCGGCACCGACGTCCCCGCGGCCGCGCTGATCGTGATGGCCCTCGCGCTCCTGGTGACGCTCGCTCCCCGGCGTCCCTGGACGGCGGCGCTGATGTTCGGCGCGGCGATGGGCCTCGCGGCCTGGGTGCGCGCGGTGGCGCTGCCGCTCTCGGCGCTGACGGTCGGCTACTGGCTCGGGCGGCGGGTGCGCGTCGGCCGCGCGTTGCTCCTGACGGCCGCGGGGGTGGCGGCGGCGCTGGCGGTGCTGTCCCCCTGGGCGATCCGGCATCTGCGGCAGAGCGGCGCGCTCTACTTCACCGACGATCATGGCGGAATCACCGCGCTCATCGGCGCCAACCCCAACTCCGAGGGGACCTACACGCGCGCGCTCAATCGCCTGTTCAAAGACGTGACCGGGCGGAGCGTGCTCGACGAGCCGCACCGGGCGACCGACCAGGCCGCCTACGCCATCGTCCGCGAGTGGACCCGGTTCGAGCCGCGCTACACGCTGGGGATGGTGGTGCTCAAGGCCGATCGCCTGTTCGATCCGGAGGTCCGTCTGCTCTACTGGCCGATCTTTCGACCGGGCGTGCTGGTCGGTTCGCGCGGCGCCTGGTTTGCCGCCCGCCGCGCCGGCATCGCGCGGCTCGCCGACGCGTTCGGCCTGGCGGTGATGGGGCTGGCCCTGGCCGGGATCGCCCTGGCGTTCGTGCGCCGTCGCTGGACGCTCTTGGCGCTGCTCCCCTTTCAGCTGGCGCTCGCCGCGACCTACGCCGTCTTCTTCGCCGAGCCGCGCTACCGGCTGCCGCTCGAGATGCTGGCGTTTCCGTTCGTCGCCCTGGCGCTCGGCGAGCTGGCCGCGCTGGCGCTGGCCCTGGCCCGTCGGTCGCGTGAGGAGGTCGTCCGTTCGTCGCGTGCCCTGGCGGTGGCGCTGGCGCTGATCGTCATCTGGCGGATCTCCTGGCCGGCGATTCTCGACGGTGGTCGGGCGTTGCGCGCACGGCACCGCTGGGCCGCGACGGAGGTGGCCTTCCAAGCGGGGGGGCAGAGCGGGACGCGGCTCTTGCTCTGGCGGCCGGCGCCTCCGCTCTCAGGGACCTCGCCGATCGAAGGGGCGCCGAGCGGCCTCCACCTCACGACCGGCGCCGACGGGAGCGCGCGGGCACGCGTCCGGCTGGGCGGCGGCGCGCTCGCCCCCGGCACCTATGTCGTCGCCCTGAAGGCGACCGACGAGGCGGCAGCTCCGGTGCGGCTGTCGTTTGCTGGCGGCAGCTACGACCTGCCGGCCGGCGCCGCGGTCGGGCTGGAGGCACAGGTCGTCCACAGGGGCGGTCCGCTCGAATTCGATGTCGCGCTGACCGGTCCGCCCGCGCTTTCGATCTGGCTGGCAGATGCACGTATGACGGCTTCCGATTCGGTGATGCGCTGAATGGCGCGGGGCGATCGTTCCCCCGCGGCCTCGGCCCCGTGTTAATGGTCAGATAGGGAGTGCACCGGATGAGCTCCGACGCCTTCGATCCCGAGCCGCCTGTGCAGCAGCAGCCGCCGGTCGAAGAATGGACCGCGCGGATCGACGAGCTGTTGGTGGAGGCCGAGGCGGCGCCGGCTGGAGCCGAGCGCACGGCCGTGCTCTGTCGGGTGTCCGAGCTCTACGAGCGCAGGTTGGGGGATCCGAGCGGGGCGCTCGTGACGCTGCAGACCGCTCTGGCCGAGGATCCCGCCAGCGGGCGCGTGATCCAGGAAATGGAACGGATCGCGCGCGGTCACGGATTTTGGGGCGAGCTCGTGGCCGCCACCGCCGAGGTTGCGGGCGGCCTCGAGGATCACAAGCAGGCGGCCGACCTGTGGGTGCAGATCGCCTTCTGGAACGAGACCGGACGCGCGCAGCTCGAGGAGGCCGCCAGGGCCGCCGAGACCGCGCTGACGCTGGCGCCGGAGCACGGGGGCGCGCTGGCGCTGCTCGAGAATCTCTACCGCCGTCAGCGGAGCTGGGATCGCTACGTCGAGATCCTGGGGCGCAAGCGCGAGCGCCCCGGCACGGACGTCGGTAAGCTCGGCGACGCCTACCTGGAGGTGCTGCGGTACGAGCCGCGGCACAGTGGGGCGCTCGACGGCCTCGGCCGCCTGCACGAGGAGAGCGGCGCTTGGGACGCCGCGGCGGACCTGCTCCGCCGTCTGATCGCCGTCCTGCCCGAGGCGCCGGTGGCCCTCGATCCAGGCGAGGACGAAGCCGGGCTCAGCCCGGCGGAGTCGGTCGCGGGTGGGCGCGGAGAGCCTTCGAGGGTCCCCGATCGCATCGACGCTCAATATCGGTTGGCGCGGCTGCTCAAGGAGCGGCTCGGCGATGCCCGCGGCGCCGAGGAGCAGCTGGCGCTGGCGCTGACCTTGCCCGGGGGCGATACCCACGTGCCGAGCCTGCTGCTTCTCGCGGCGCTCTACCGCGAGCGCAAGGATTGGCTGAAGGCGCGGCAGCTGCTGGGGCGAGCGGCGGCGGCTCTGACCGACCCCGGCGACAAGACACGCATCCTGGGCGAGGCCGCCGAGATCTGCGCCGGCCCGCTCGACGACGAGGCGCAGGCGGCCGATTCTCTACAGCGAGATCCTGGCGATCGACAGCACGCGCAGCGACCTCGTCGAGAAGCTGGCCGAGATCAAGCTCCGGCGCGGCGACTTTTCGGGGCTGCTTCCGCTGGCGGAGCTCCTGGCGAGCACCGCGGAGAGCCAATCGGCGCCCGAACGGGCCCGCCGGCTCTACCGCCTCGGCCGTGCCCGCGAGGCGACCGGCGACGAGGGCGGCGCGCTCGAGGCCTACGGCGCCGCCGCCGTCGCCGAGATCCCTGCCTCGTCGCCGTCCGAGGCGACCTTCGCCGCGCGCCGCGAGCTGGCCGACCTCTCCTTCCGTCGCCAGGAGTGGAGCGAAGCGGCGGTCGCCTACCAGAGCGTGCTCGTCGATCCCGACGGGCTGGCGCGCGAGGCCCAGATCGTCGCCTACGAACGGCTGGGCATCGCGCGGCTCCGCTCGGGCGCGCCGGCGGAGGCGCTCGAACCGCTGGAGAAGGCGCTGGCGCTCGATCCGCGCCGCAGCCGCGCGCTCGAGTCGCTGGTCGAGGCGGCGCGCGCCTCCGGGAACGACGACGCGGTCGTGCGCCACACCCAGGCGCTGCTGGCGGTCACCGACGATCCGCGGACCAAGCTGGGGCTGCTCGAGCACGTGGCCACCATCCACCGCGACCGCCGCAACGATCCGCAGCGCGCCATCGCCGCCTATCTCGAGGCGCTCAAGATCTGGCCCGACGAGCGATCGATCATGCACCGGTTGCTCGAGCTTTACACCGAGACCAAGCAGTGGAAGCAGTCGGTGCAGCTCCTGGCGCGGCTGGCGGAGCTGGGCGAGGGGGGGACGCGCGCCCCTTACCTCGTCGCCGCCGGGAACATCCTGGGCGAAGAGCTGGGGGCGCGCGGCGAGGCGATCGAAGCGTTCGAACGGGCGCTCGACGCCGACCCGCTCGACTTCAAGACCTTCGAGCGCATCGACCGGTTGGTGACGGAGGCGCACGACTGGAAGACGCAGGAGCGCATCTACCGCCGCCAGATCAAGCGCCTGGGGGCGGAGCTGCCGCCGGAAGCACGTCCCCCGCTGATCATGTTGTGGCACGGCCTGGGCGAGATCTACCGGACCCGCCTCAAGGACCCTTCGGCCGCCATCGCCGCTTTCGAGGTCGCCGCGGGGCTCGATCCCGATTCGATCGAACGGCGCCGCGTGCTGGCCGAGCTCTATCGCCTGGTCGGGCCCGCGGCCTACGGCAAGGCGGTCGCCGAGCACCGGGCGATCCTCTTGCGGGCCAAGAGCCCGGCGGAGATGGAGCCAGATCTGAAGACGCTGGTGCGCCTGTTCGTCGAGATGGGAACGCTCGACGAAGCGCACGGCGCCGCGGCGGCGCTGGTGCTCATCGGTCGGGCCGACGCCGAGGAGCGGGCGCTCTACCAGCAGTACCGTCCGACCGGCGTCGTGCGCGCCCATGCGCGCCTGACCGAGGAGGTCTGGCAGACGCAGATCTACCACCCCGAGCAGGACCGGGCGCTGTCACAGATCCTGGCGACGCTCTCGCCGGCGGTCGCCACCGCGCGCGCGCGGCCGTTCAAGGAGACCGGGCTCAAGAAGAAGCAACGCCGCGACGTCGCCTCCGACCCGTCGTTGCCGTGCAAGGTGCTGGCCTACGGCGCCGCGGTCCTCGGCGTCCCGACGCCCGAGGTCTACCTGGCGCCCGACGTCCCCGGCGAGGTCGACGTCGTCAACGTGCGCGGCGCGACGGCCGGCGCGCCGGCGCCGACCACGTTGATCCTGGGCAAGGGGGTGGACGAGATGCGCTCGGACATCGAGCTGGCGTTCGTCCTCGGGCGGACGCTGGCGGCGCTGCGCCCCGATCACCTGCTGCGCTGGCCGAGCGTCGTGCCGACGCTGGCGGAGCTGGAGGTGGTCGTGCAGGCGGCGATCCGGCTGGTGAGCCCCGAGAGCAAGGTGCCGGCCGAACAGGCCGGCGCGGTCGCGCAGTACACGATCTTCCTCGAACGGACGCTGACGCCCCAGCTGGTCGAGCAGCTCACCGTGCTGGTCGGCCGCTTTCGCGCGATCGGCGCCGAGCCCGATGTCGCCCGCTGGTCGCGCGCGGCCTCATTCTCCACCCTCCGCGCCGGCCTCTTGCTGGCGGGCGATCTCGAGGTGGCGGCCCGGCTCGGACAGGCGGCCTATCCGTCGATCGAGGCCGGCGACATCGTCCGCGATCTCTGCGCCTGGAGCGTCTCCGAGGGCTATTTCGAGCTGCGCGCGCAGCTCGGTCTGCGCACCGTCAATCTAGGATTGCGGGGGTGATCCTCACCACGCGGGCCGCGGCGGGCGCAGAAATTCGGCGTGATTTTAGCTCCGTGAGTGCCCGCAAGTCCGCGGTGTATCCGGGGATAGGCGCAAGTTACATACATTTCCGCTGCGCGAAACCTGTCGTTTACCGTGCGTTGATAGCTTGCTCGCACCACCCCAACACCACCATGCGAGGAGCACACCATGCCAGAAGGAGCAGCATCCGCTGAGGCTGGACAGCCGTCCAGCCGCGCCACACTAGGACTCACCGGGCTCACGATCAACGCGATGGCGCTGATCGCGCCCGGCGCGTTCTTGTGGCTCACGTATCAGATCCAGGCACTCTACGGAGCGCCGATGGCGGGCTCGGCAATGTGGTTCGGCATCGTCGCCGCGCTCTTGCTCTGCTTCGCCACCGCGATCAGCTACGCCGAGCTCTCCAAGCTCTATCCAGGCGCGGGCTCGTCGTACTTCTTCGCGGAGCAGGCATTCCTCAGCAAGACCCACGCGTACAAGTTCGCGCGCATCGCCAAGTTCATCACCGGCTGGGCGAGCCACCTCTACTACTGGGTCTACCCGGGCTGCATGGTCGGCGTGACCGCTCTTCTGAGCGGCTACCTGCTGAACCAGTTTTTCCCGGACACGTTCAGCGGGAGCTACAACAGCCTGCCGTTCATGATCCTGTTCTGCGTCGTGTTCGCGCTGGGCGTCGCCTACATCGCCTTCCGCGGCGTGACCGGGACGACCGGCGTGAACATGTTGATCAACATCGTCCAGATCACCGCGCTCTTGGTTTTCTCGGTGATGGCGATCTCCTACCGCGTGAAGCACCCCGAAGGGTCGCAGGGCCTGCAGCTGGTCAACGGCACACCGGTCGACTTCCAGGTCGCGCAAGAACCAGTGATGGAGAACGGCGCGCCCAAAAAGGACGCCACGGGAGCGGTCATCACTCAGAACAAGATGGACGCCGCCGGCAACCCCGTCCCCGACATGAAGGACGGCAAGCCCATCCCATTCATCCTGAGCTACGCCGCCGACCAAGGCACCACGATGGCGCCGGTCGACGCCGACCACCCCAAGGATCTGACGCCGCACTTCCAGTTCCATCCGACCGCCGGGTCGGTGGTGGCGGCGCACGGGTTCTCGCTGGTGTTCATCCAGGCCTGCATCGCGATCTTGATCCTGGTCGGGTTCGAGTCGGTCACCTCGATGGGTGAGGAGGCCAAGAACGCCAAGCGCGACATCCCGCGCGCGGTGCTCTTGTCGCTGGCGATTCAGGGGCTCCTCTTCTACCTGATCGAGTATTTCGCGGCGAACTACTTCCTCAATCAGGGGTACACGCTCGCCAGCGCCGGCGCTTCCGGCGCGCCTCTCGGCGACATGATGGTGATGGTCGGGACCTGGCTGTTCGGCAGCTACTCCGCCGGCCGCGCCTTCATGCTGGTCCAGGCGTTCACCGTGTTCCTGGCGCTCATCGGCACGACGCTCTCGTGCCTCAGCACCGGGGCGCGCGTGACCTACGCGATGGGCAAGGACGAGGAGGTCCCTGGCCACTTCGGCATGCTGCACGGCAAGACGCTGACGCCGCACCGCTCGATCTGGACGCTGGCCGTGCTCTCGGCGGTCATCGGCATCGTCACTGTCGCGCTCTACCTGGGCGGCACGACGCCGTCGCCGCTCGACCCGAAGTACAGCGGCTTCTGGTACAGCATCGGGATCTTCAAGGACCCGGCGACCTACGCCAAGCTGCCGAACACGCTGGTCATCGTCACGCTGGTGAGCAACTTCGGCACCTTCCTGCTCTACATGCTCACCTGCATCACGGCGATCGTGGCCTTCCGGGAGCACCACACCTTCAGCGGCTTCAAGCACATGTTCGTGCCGCTGTTCGGGTTGGTCGCCAACCTGGTGTGCATGCTCTTTTACCTGATCGGGCCGTTCGCCGTCTCCGGGATGAGCTGGAAGGAGCCGTACATCGCGCTGGGGGTCGTCGCCTTGTGGGGCGGCTACGGCGCGCTCTTCTTCCTGCGCAGCAGCAAGGCGAAGTCGAAGTCGGTCTTCGTCGAGAAGCCGGCCACCTCGCCCGCTTCGGTGTAGTCGTCGGCGCGCGGACGGCGCCATCCGCGACCGTCCGCGCCGCGCAGTTATTTGCCCCTCCTCTCGGGTTTTCTCGGGGGGAGGGGCTCTTTCGTCTCAGCCCGGAGGGTAGGCCTCCGAGCCCATCTCCGTCGAGTCGAGGCCGGAGAACTCGACCTCGGCGTTCACGCGGTTGCCGATGAGCCGGTCGGTGAGACGGAAGAATCCAAACGCCACCGGAAAGACGAACAGGATGTTGGTTCCGACGCCGATCACCTGCGCGACGAGCTGGCTGGGATCGCCAAACAGCAGGCCGCGCACCGGCCCGGCAACGCCGTTCCAGCCGCTGCCGTACGTGCCGTCGGCGAAGAGACCCAGCGACAGCGCCCCCCAGGTGCCGCACACGCCGTGGACGGCGAAGGCACCGACCGGATCGTCGATGCGAAAGCGCATCTCCACCCAGGAGACAGCCCGCACGACCAGCAGGCCGGAGATGAGCCCGATGAGGACCGCCGCCGCCGGGCTGACGAAGGCGCAGGGGCCGGTGATGGCCACCAGCCCGCCCAGGAGGCCGTTGCAGGCCATGGCCACGTCGGGCTTCCGCAGGCTGTACCAGACGAAGATGAGCGCGGTGAAGGCGCCGGCGCTGGAGGCCAGCATGGTGTTGGCGGCGATGGTGGCGATGCGTGAATCGCCCCCCGCCAGCGTCGAGCCGGCGTTGAACCCGAACCAGCCGAAGGCCAGGATCAGCGTCCCGATGACCGACATCGGCAGGTTGTGGCCGGGGATCGCGCCGATGGTCCCGTCGCGACGAAACTTCCCCGCCCGCGGCCCCAGCACGATGGCGCCAGCCAGCGCGGTCAGGCCCCCGGTCATGTGCACCACCGACGAGCCGGCGAAATCGACGTGACCATGCCCGAGCCCCCAGTTGGTCCCCATGGCGGCGAGCCAACCTCCACCCCAGACCCAGTTCCCATAGAGCGGATAGAGCAGCATCGACATGAAGAGGCCGTAAACGAGAAAGGACGCGAACCGCCAGCGCTCGGCCATCGCGCCGGTCGGGATGGTGGCGGCCGTGTCCATGAAGACCGCGGCGAACAGGAACATGGCCAGGTTGGCTGGATCGTGCGGCGCAGTGAGCAGCGCGAAGCGGGAGAGGCCGAAGAGGCCCAGGTGGTGGCCGCCGATCGAGACGCCGACCTCGTGGGCGCCGCGCAGGGGCTCGCCCAGCGTCGGCCAGCCGGGCAGCCCGCCTTCCATGAGGCCGTAGCCGACGAGCCAGAAACCGAGAACACCTATCGGATAGACGATGATGTTCATCGCCATGGTGTTCACCGCGTTCTTGGCGCGCGTGAATCCTGTCTCGACCATGGCGAAGCCGACCTGCATGAACATCACCAGGAACCCGGCCATCAGGACCCAGACGAGATTGAGCGCGATCTCGAGATGACCTTCTCGCATGACGACCTCCCCGTTGCGTCAGTGCTGTGCGGGCGCCGCCGAGGGGGGCTCGGCGTGATGGTTGCTGAAATAGATGAGCGCGCCGAGGCCGCCGATCACGCCGACCACGATGGCGACCTTGCCCAGGCGGCGCACCGCCCGCGCCAGGCCGCGCCGGGGCGGGCGCGGGGCGTCCGGCGCCCGCTGGAGCGCGGCCGCCGGATCGCGCAGCTCGGCCAGCAGCGCGGCGGCGCTTTCGTAGCGATCGCGCGGCAGGCGCTGGATCGCCTTCAAGATGATCGCCTCCAGCGCGGCGTCCAGGTTGGGGACGAAGTACGACGGCGGCTTGGGATCTTCGTTGGCCTTGGCCCGCAGGAGCGCGTTGGCGTTGGCGCTGGAAAACGGCAGGTTCTTGGTCAGCATCTCGTACAGCATCGTGCCGACGGCGTAGACGTCGGTGCGGGCGTCGCCGCGTCGGCCGCCGATCTGTTCGGGGGCCATGTAGTCGGGCGTGCCGAGCGTCGCCGAGAGGCCGGCCCAGGTGAGGCGCCGCTTCGACTCGTCGAGCGCGATCCCGAAATCGAGGATCTTCACTTTTCCTTCGGCGGTGAGGAGAATGTTCTCTGGCTTGATGTCGCGGTGAATGACCCCCTTTTCGTGCAGGTAGACGAGCGCCTCGGTGACCTGCCGGGCGATGTCCAGCGCGCGCGCGATCGGCAGCGGCGCGTCCGACTGGATGATGCTGCGGAGCGAGCGTCCGTCGACGTACTCCATGGCGATGTACATCCGGCTCTTCTCGCGCGGCTTCAGCACCTTGACGACGTTGGGGTGATCGAGCTTCTGCCCCATCTCCTCCTCGCGCTTGAAACGCTCGAAGAAGACGACGTCGCTCTCCAGCTGCGGATGCGGGATCTTGAGCGCGACCTGGGCGCCCCCGGTGCCGTCGCCCAGGGCTCGCGGAACACGGGGCCGTCCTCGTCGCGGGGAATTCCCGGCACCGCGACCGTTGCGCGCGCCGCTGCCGCCTCAATCACGCCGGCTCCAGGTAAGGTTCGAACGCGTCGATGGATATTTTCAATGTCGGGTCGGCATCCGAGCCCCACAATTCGACGCTGTCGAACACGACCGTGTAGAGCCACTGCGGGTTCTCGCCGGATTCGGTGGCGGCCGTATCCGGGAATACATGACAGCCATGGTCGCGCTCGACCACGCCGACGTGGCCACGTACGTAGCGCGGCAGCCTGGTGTGGGTGGCGGGGTGAATGTTCTTGGCGCGCACCCGATCGCCGGGCTTGAACTTGGCCGGGGCCGTCGCCGCGCGGCCGAATTTGCCGCGCACCATCATGCGCTCGACGTCGTCGACCCCGAACTTGCCGCGCTTGAGCGGCTTCGGCGGTTGGACCGCATGCCGGCGGCGACATCTTCGGCCGCGATGTAGCCCTTGTCGATCGAGCAGGTCTTCGAGGCCAAGGAACCATTTCTTGTAATAGGAACTGCCGAGATAGACCTCGGGCGGTATCGTCTCCGCGATAGAACCGGGACGTATCGATGTTGAAGGCGCCGGCGGCGCCCATCGCCCGCACCATGGCCATCACGCGAGCTTCCCATTCGGTGATGAAACATCGGCTCGTTCGGCTCCGGCTCGACCTTGCCGAAGCCGTCCATGCCGCCCATGTCGTGCACGCCGTTCATGACGGCGCTCCCGGCTTTTCGGAAGGCCGGTGCCGATCATGCGAGTCGCGCGTCACGAGCTCGGCGAGTTGCTGCCTCGCTCCAGCCCTCGGTGCCCTCGGGCCGCATCGGCAGCACCAGGAAGCGCGTCTCGGCGGTCGAATCCCAGACCCGGATTTCGGTCTCCTTGGGCAGGCTGACGCCGAAGTCGGCGAGCACGCCGCGCGGATCCTTGACCGCGCGGGAGCGATAGGGCGCGGCCTTGTACCAGACCGGCGGCAGCCCCAGCATTTCCCAGGGGTAGCAGGAGCACAGCGTGCAGACGACCATGTTGTGCCGCTGCGGCGTGTTCTCGACGGCGACCAGGTGATCGCCGACGCGGCTGACATGACCCAGCGCGCCGATCGCCTTGGTGGCGTCGTCCAGCAGCGCCTGCTTGAAGGCGGGATCGGTCCAGGCCTTGGCCACGACCCGCGCGCCGTTGTGCGGGCCGATCTTGGTCTCGTAGGTCTGGACGATGGCGTCGAGCGCCGCCGGATCGACATAGCCTTTCTCGGTCAGGATCGTCTCGAGCGCGCGCACCCGCAGCTCGATCTCGGACAATTCCGAAGGTCGTGATCGTGGTCGTGATGGTCGTGATCGTGGCTGGTCATGAGCCAAGGATAGGCCCAATATTCCGCCCATGTCGTTCGTGCTCATACGCCTGGATGATGGCATCGAGCGCTGCCGGCTCGACATAGCCTTTCTCGGTCAGGATCGTCTCCAGCGCGCGCACGCGCAGCTCGGTCTCCGACAATTCCGAATGGTCGTGATCGTGGTGGTGATGGTCGTGATCATGGTTGCTCATGCCGCAAAGATAGTCGCAAAATCCGGGCTATGTCGAGGCGAAGACTCTGTTAGGTTTCCGCTATGGGCATCGGGGCAGGGCATATCAGAATTGCAACGGCTGCGGTCATTTTGGCCGGGATTCCGGCCGGAGCCGCTCGGGCGGCCAACGGCGCCTATGCGGTGGATGCCGCCGATATTTCCGACACCGGCTCCTGCAAGGTCGAGAGCTGGATGCAGGCAGCGACCAACACGGATTTCTCGATGGTCGCCAACCCGTCCTGCGCGGTCGATCCGTTCAAGTTGAAGCCGGTCGAACTGAGCATGCTCAGCAATGAAGCCCGCAGCGGCGGCGACTGGAGCACTACCTTTGCGCCGAAGGCGAAGTTGAACCTGGAGCCGACGGGTGTCGGCAAGCTCGGCTTTTCGTTCTCGGCCGGCGGCCAGTTCGATGCCTTGACCGGGCAAAACCAGACGGTGTTTGCGACGATCCCGGCGACGTTCCGGTTGTCCGAGGTCACCCGTATCAACCTCAACGGAGGCTGGCTGTGGGACCGCACCGTCGACAAGCATTATTTCATCTACGGGATCGGCTTCGACTGGAAGTTCACCGACACCTTGCAGTGGACCATCGAGGCCTTTGGCCAGGCCGGCCAGTCGGATATTCCAAGCGTGGTGCGGCCGCGGTTCCAGACTGGCGTGCGCTACAGGCCCAACGAGATTTTCTCGGTCGATCTGATCTACGGCCACAACATATCAGGCGAGAACGCCAACTGGATCACGCTCGGCACCACGATCCGGTGGCCAGCGCCCGAGGGCAGGCCGGCGCGCGAGCGTAGCGGCCATCTGTAAGCGCGAAACGAACAAGAAGAACACGGGCAGGGAGGCTCCGCTTGACGCAGTTTGTGACCATCGAGAAGGGCCTCGGGCCCGAGGGCCGCATCGCGGTCGTGCGTTTCGACCGTGGCGACGGCATCAACGCCCTGTCGCCGGAGGCGTTGCGCCAGCTTACCGATGCCGCGCGCAGCTTTGAGGATGACGGCGAAACTTCGGTCGTGGTGCTGACGGGCGCCAAATCCTTCAGCGCCGGATTCGATCTTGAAGGATCCCGAGGGAAAGTCGCGCGCGGACCATGGACCTCGGCGCGCTGCGCCGGCATCTCAAGCTCGGGCCTCGGCTGACGCGGGCGTGGCAGGAGATGGAGCAGATCACCATCGGCGCCATCGAGGGTTTTTGCATCGGCGGCGGCGTGGCGCTGGCGGTGGCGCTGGATTTTCGCGTCATGGCGCGCGATGCCCATCATGCGCGTGCCCGAGATCGGGCTCGGCATGAACATGAGCTGGCAGAGCGTGCCGCGCATGCTGCATCTGATCGGACCGGCCCGAACCAAGCAGGCGGTGATCCTGGCCGACCAGCGCATCTCGGCGACCGAAGCCTACGAATGGGGACTGGTGGAGGAGGTGGCCGATCCCGGCAAGGCGTTCGACGCGGCGATGGCGCTTGCCGGCCAAGGTCGCGACGCAGCCGCCGATGTCGGTTGCGATGACCAAGCTGACCGTCAATCGGCTGGCACACGCGCTCGACGATCTCGCCAGCCATATGGACGTCGACCAGTTCGCGCTGGCGAGCATGACCGAGGATCACAAGGAAGGCGTCGCGGCGTTTTTGGAACGCCGCAAACCGCGGTTCAGGGGGCGCTAAGGCGCGAGCAACCGGCGATCACGTCACCGGCGCCGGATTGAACAGCGCCAGCGCGTTGTGCAGCCCCCATTGATCGGCCCAGATCTTCTTGCGGCCGCTCGCGACGTCCAGGATCAGGCGGAACAGCTCCCAGCCGGCCTCCTCGATCGTCGCCTCGCCGGTGGCGATGCCGCCGGCGTCGAAGTCGATCAGATCGTGCCAGCGCCGCGCCAGCTCGCGTGCGCGTCGCGACCTTGATCACCGGCGCCGCGGCCAGGCCGTAGGGCGTGCCGCGGCCGGTGGTGAACACCTGCAGGTTCATGCCGGAGGCCAGTTGCAGCGTGCCGCAGACGAAATCGCTGGCCGGCGTCGCGGCGAAGATCAGGCCCTTTGCTTTGCACGCGCTCGCCCGGCGCGAGCACCCCGAGATCGGGCTGGTGCCGGACTTGACGATCGAGCCCAGTGCCTTTTCGACGATGTTGGCCAGGCCGCCCTTCTTGTTGCCGGGCGTGGTGTTGGCGCTGCGGTCGGCGCCGCCGCGGGCCAGATAGGCGTCGTACCAGGCCATCTCGCGGACCAGCGCGCGGCCACCTCGGCGTTGCCGCGCGCGGGCGTCAGCAGATGGATGCCGTCGCGCACCTCGGTCACCTCGGAGAACATCACCGTGGCGCCGGCGCGCACCAGCAGGTCCGCGGCGAAGCCCAGCGCGGGATTGGCGGTGACGCCGGAGAACGCATCGCTGCCGCCGCATTGCAGGCCGACGACGAGGTCGGACGCCGGGCAGGTCTCGCGCCTGCGGCGGTTCAGGACCTTCCAGCCGCGCGTCCGCCATGTCGATGATGGCCTCGACCATCGCGCCGAAGCCTGATAGGCCTTCGTCCTGCAGGCGCATCAGGTGTCGCCGCGGCCGGCCTCGTCCGGATCAGCCGCTCGGGCTGCAGTTTCTCGCAGCCGAGGCCGACGACCATCACCTCGCCGCCGAAATTCGGGTTGCGCGCGATGTTGTGCAGGGTGCGGATCGGGATCATCGCGTCCGGCGCATTGATGGCGACGCCGCAGCCATAGGTGTGGGTCAGCGCGACGACGTCGTCGACATTGGGATAGCGCGGCAGCAGTTCGGCCTTGATCCGCTGCAACGCGAATTCCAGCGTGCCGGCGACGCATTGCACGGACGTGCTGATGGCGAGGATGTTCTTGATGCCGACCGAGCCGTCGCGATTGCGGAAACCTTCGAAGGTGTAGCCTTCAGGGCGGGCTGCGCGCTCCGGCACCGCGCTGGCGATCTCCAGCTTGTCGAGATCCGGCGCGTCCGGCATGCGGATCGCGGGCCTCCTCGACCCATTCGCCGGCCGTGATCGGCTGCAGCGCATAGCCGATGATTTCGCCGTAGCGCACGATCGGTGCGTCCTGCGCGATGTCGGCCAGAGCCACCTTGTGGCCCTGCGGCACGAAGTTGCGCAGTTCGCAGACCGCGAGCAGAATCGGTCCCGGCGGGCAGGCCGAAATCGTTGACGATGATGGCGACGTTGTCGCGCGCATTCAGCTTGATGTAACGCGGCGCATAGACGTCAGGGACGACCGTTATGTTCATGGGAAGTCTGCTCCGTAAGCGCCGTCTTGGCCGGAACAGGTATAGGCGATTTTGAGCGCCGCGTGGGGACGCAAGAAAAAGACCGGGCTCAGTCCTCGCCTGACCTAATCCGGCTTGGTGACATGCTTGCCGATCCACTCGAGCAGGATATCGGCGATATCCAGGCTGTTGTCGTCCTGCATCAGCATGTGCGTGTTGCCCTTGATGCCGATGTCGGGCAGCACCAGCAACTCGGCCTTGCCGCCGGCCGCGTTGGCGGCTGCAATGAAGGCGCGGCAGTTCTTCAGACGCGGCGCCCAGCGCGGAAACTCGTCAACGTAGTCGCCGAACAGCACCAGGATCGGCAGGCCCGCATAAGGCTTCATGTCATCGGTCGGTGCAGGGCAGGCGCCCGGCTCGATCGAGACGATGCCGGCGATGCCTGTCCGGCTCAGCGCCGCGGTCTGGAACGGATAGATGCCGGACTGCGAATGGCTCATCAGCACGGTGCTGCCGACTTTCCGGGCCAGTTCCGAGAGCGCCGGAACGGTCGGGTTCGGCGTCGGCAGGCTGTTCAGGCTGTCTGGCACCATCTGCTTCCAGAATTCGGCCTGTGCGGCGACCGGATAGCGCATCCCGGGCATGGTCTGCGGATATTCCTTGCCGAACCGGAAAATCGCCCAGGCGCCCTCGTGGCCGGCGGAGAACACCGTCGGCAATTGATCCACCGCGGCCTTGCCGCTGCGCACGGCGTTGATGGCCGACGGATCCGCGGCCGAGCGCCCACGCCAGACCTGGTCGATGACGTAGGTCGGATGGCTGTGGCGGACGAAATACTCATCCCATCCCATCCGGCCATCAGGGGTCGTCTCCCAGGTCTTGCCGGTCAGGCAGCAGCCGTGGATCAGCGTGATGGGAACGCCGAGCGAGCCGACCGGTACCTGATAGCGCACATACATCTGGTCGACCGTGATGGTGCCTGATGACACGTAGGCCGGCAGCGTCGACAGCGTGTCGGATTTGACCTCGCGTCCGCCGACAAAGAAGCTGCCCTGGCGGGCGATGGTGAGGGGACCGGGATCGGGCCGGGCGGTCTGGGCGACGGCACCGGAGATAACAGAGCAAAGGCTGGCGGCTAGCAGCGCGGTGCGCATGGTGCGTTCCTTCCCCGGGTCGAGGCTTGCGCCTTCTCTGGGCCGCCTCTGCGGCCCGGTTGCTCTGGACGTTACATCGCACCTGCGACGCGGTCGATTGCGGAAAACGCGCACGCGAAATCCGAAGCCACGGCACCAGATCTCCGACCTCCAAGCGGCTCGCGATCGTGAGCTGGCCCAGCGGGTGGTGGGCGCCATCCGACCATGTCCTAATACGTAATTCGCATAAGGTATATTATGGAATATTTATATCTCCAATTAGATCAGATATTTAGGAGGATTTCCTTCCAGGCGTCCTCAGGATCGCCGCTGGTTCGTCGGTTTGGCTGAAGCCACGGCTGTAGCCCATCCATGGTCTCGATCGCTTCGCGGCCTTTGCGCGCGTCGCCTGGTCCGAAAGCCGATATTGCCGCGGCTGGCGTCCGCTGCAATAAGCCACGCGAACGCGAGATCGCTGATGACCCGACGGCGTCCGGTCCGTATAGGATTGCATCTCAAGAACAAAAAGCCTCAAGGGAGAAACAGATGAGCTTTTCACGACGCACGCTGCTCAAGGCATCCGCGGCTTCGGCGGTCTTGGGCGGCATCGGCGCGCCGATGGTTGCGCGCGCGCAGACGGCCGAATTCACCTACAAATTCGCCAACAATCTGCCGGAATCGCATCCGTTCATGACGCGCGCCCGGGAGATGGCGGCGGCGATCAAGGCCGAGACCAACGGCCGGTTCGATCTGCAGGTTTTCCCGAACAACCAGCTCGGCTCCGACACCGACATGCTGAGCCAGGTCCGCTCCGGCGGCGTCGAGTTCTTCACGCTGTCGGGCCTGATCCTGGCGACGCTGGTGCCGGCGGCCTCGATCAACGGCATCGGCTTTGCGTTCAAGGACTATCCGACGGTCTGGAAGGCCATGGACGGCGATCTCGGCGCCTATGTGCGCGGCGAGATCGACAAGGCCGGCCTCGAGGTCATGGACAAGATCTGGGACAACGGCTTCCGCCAGACCACGTCGTCGACCAAGCCGATCAACGGCCCGGACGACTTCAAGGGCTTCAAGATCCGCGTGCCGGTGTCGCCGCTGTGGACCTCGATGTTCAAGGCGTTCGACGCCTCGCCCGCCTCGATCAATTTCAGCGAAGTCTATTCGGCGCTGCAGACCAAGATCGTCGAAGGCCAGGAAAATCCGCTGGCGCTGATCTCGACGGCGAAGCTCTACGAAGTGCAGAAATACTGCTCGATGACCAACCACATGTGGGACGGCTTCTGGTTCCTGATGAACCGCCAGGCCTGGGCGGCGCTGCCCGACGACATCAAGACCATCGTCGCCAAGAACGTCAACGCCGCGGCGGTCAAGGAGCGCGACGACACCGAAAAGCTCAATGCCACCGTCCGGGACGAACTGGCCGGCAAGGGCCTGGTCTTCAACCAGCCCGACGTGGCGCCGTTCCGCGAAAAGCTCCGCTCGGCCGGCTTCTATGCCGAGTGGAAGGGCAAATACGGCGACGAGGCCTGGGAGATCCTGGAAAAGTCGGTCGGCAAGCTGTCCTGATTGCAAGCTGTCCCGATTGTAAGTGCAGGGGGCCGTCATGGCTCACGCCGAAATGACTGAGATCGCGCCCGGCGAGGTGACTGCAAGGTCCCCTCGCCGCCGTTCTGCGTTGGCGTCCGTCGAGCATTTGCTGGGCATGCTGGTCGAAATTCCGGCGGCGCTTCTGGTGGTCGCCGAGATCGTCATCCTGTTCGCCGGCGTGGTCTCGCGCTACGTGCTGCACAGCCCGCTGATCTGGTCGGACGAACTGGCCTCGATCCTGTTCCTGTGGCTGGCGATGCTGGGCGCGGCGGTCGCGTTCCGGCGCGCCGAGCACATGCGGATGACGGCGGTCGTCGCCAGCGCCAGGCCCGCGATGCGCGCCTATCTCGACCTGGTCGCCACCTGCGCCGCGCTGGCGTTCCTGCTGCTGATCGTCTGGCCGGCCTGCGACTACGCCTACGAGGAAAGCTTCATCACCACGCCGGCGCTGCAGATCTCCAACAGCTGGCGCGCCGCGGCGCTTGCCGGTCGGCACCTGCCTGATGGCGCTGTTCGCGTTGCTGCGGCTGGCTGCGGGTCGGCGATATCAGGACCGTGCTGGCTGCCATCCTGTCGGTCGCCGCCATCGATCGCGCGTGTTCTGGCTGTTGCAGGGCCTGCTGAAGCCGCTCGGCAATCTCAACCTGGTCATCTTCTTCGTCGGCGTCGCCGGCTTCTGCGTGTTTGCCGGCGTGCCGATCGCCTTCGCCTTCGGCCTGGCGACCTTCGGCTATCTGGCGCTGACGACGCGGACGCCGCTGATGGTGCTGGTCGGCCGCATGGACGAGGGCATGAGCCACCTGATCCTGCTGGCGGTGCCGCTGTTCGTGTTCCTCGGCCTGCTGATCGAGATGACCGGCATGGCGCGGGCCATGGTCGGCGTTCCTCGCGCAGCCTGCTCGGCCATGTCCGCGGCGGCCTGCATTACGTGCTGGTCGGCGCGATGTATCTGGTCTCGGGCATCTCCGGCTCGAAGGCCGCCGACATGGCCGCGGTGGCGCCGGTGCTGTTTCCGGAAATGAAGCGGCGCGGCGCCAAGGCCGGGCGATCTGGTCGCGCTGCTCGCCGCCACCGGCGCGCAGACCGAAACCATTCCGCCGAGCCTGGTGCTGATCACCATCGGCTCGGTCACCGGCGTGTCGATCGCGGCGCTGTTCACCGGCGGCCTGCTGCCGGGCGTGGTGCTGGCGATCACGCTGTCGCGCGCTGGTGTGGTGGCGCTATCGCGACGAGGATCTGCAGCCATGTCACGCCGGGCGAGCGGCGGCGAGATCGGCCGCGCGCTTGTCATCGCCCTGCCGGCGCTGGCGCTGCCGTTCGTGATCCGCGCCGCCGTGGTCGAGGGCATCGCGACCGCGACCGAGGTCTCCACCATCGGCATCGTCTATGCCTTCGTCGTCGGCTTGCTGATTTACGGCCTTTTGATCTACCGCCAGTTCGACTGGCGGCGGATCGTGCCGATGCTGGTCGAGACCGCGTGCCTGTCGGGCGCGATCCTGCTGATCATCGGCACCGCCACCGGCATGGCCTGGGCGCTGACGCAATCGGGCTTTTCGCGCGCGCTGGCGGCCGCGATGACCGGCCTGCCCGGCGGCGCGGCGACCTTCATGGCGGTGTCGATCGTGGCGTTCATCGTGCTCGGCAGCGTGCTGGAGGGCATTCCGGCGATCGTGCTGTTCGGGCCGCTGCTGTTTCCGATCGCGCGCGCGGTCGGCATCCACGAGGTCCACTATGCGATGGTCGTGATCCTGGCGATGGGCATCGGCCTGTTCGCGCCGCCGTTCGGCGTCGGCTATTATGCCGCCTGCGCCATCGGCCGGGTCGACCCGGCCGAGGGCATGCGGCCGATCTGGGGCTACCTGCTGGCGCTGCTGGTCGGGCTTGATCGTCGTGGCGATCTTCCCGTGGATTTCGATCGGGTTCCTGTAAGCTAACTTTGCAAATGGGACGGTGGCCGATGAGCGCAGCCCAAAACCAGTACGACGATCGGGTCTGGACAAGACGCCGGCGAATTTCGTGCCGCTGACGCCGCTGAGCTTCCTGGCGCGCACGCGCCGCGATCTATCCGGATCATGTCAGCACGGTCTATGAGGGCCGCGTCTTCACCTGGGCGCAGACCTATGACGCGCTGCCGGCGCTTTGCGTCCTGTCTCGCCGGCCGCGGCATCGGCCATGGCGATACCGTGGCGGCGATGCTGCCGAATATCCCGGCGATGAACGAGCTGCATTTCGCGGTGCCGATGGCGGGCGCGGTGCTCAACGCGCTCAACATCCGGCTCGATGCGACCTCGATCGCGTTCCAGCTCGATCATGGCGGCGCCAAAATCATTCTGGTCGATCCGGAATTTTGCCGGCGTGATCGCCGAGGCGCTGACGCTGATGAAGGGCCCGAAACCGATCGTCATCGATGTCGACGACGCAGCCTTCGTGGGCGGCAAGCGCATCGGCGAGATCGAATATGAAGCCGCCGTAGCGCAGGGCGATCCGGGCTTCGCCGCACGACCGCCCGGCGACGAATGGGACGCGATCGCGCTGAGCTACACCTCGGGCACCACGGGCAATCCCAAGGGCGTCGTCACCCATCACCGCGGCGCCTATCTCAACGCCGTCAGCAACATCCTCGCGGGCAATCTCGGCCAGCATCCGGTCTATCTCTGGACGCTGCCGATGTTCCACTGCAACGGCTGGTGCTTTCCCTGGACGATCGCGGCGACCGCCGGCATCAACGTCTGCCTGCGCAAGGTCGATCCCGCAAAAATTTTCGAACTGATCCCGCAGCATGACGGCGACGTGGCGGGGGACGCGCGCGGGGTCGAGCGGCACGTCAGACCGTCAGGATTTCCTTCTCTTTCACCGCGAGCTGGTCGTCGATCTGCTTCGTGAAGGAGTCGGTGGTCTTCTGGATGCGCGCCTCGAGGCCGCGGAGGTCGTCCTCGGTGATCTCCTTGGCCTGGAAGGACTTCTTGACCTTGTTGAGGCGCGTCCTGGCGCTCGTTGCGCACGGCGACCTTGAACTCCTCGCCGAGCTTCTTGAGGACCTTGACCAGGTCCTTGCGGCGGTCCTCGGTCATCATCGGGAGGCTGATGCGGAGCATCTTGCCGTCGTTCTGCGGCATCGCGCCGACGTCGGCCTTCTGCAGGGCCTTCTCGATGTCGCTGCAGCGTGGAGGGATCCCAGGGGCGGATCTCCAGGGTGCGCGCCTCGGGGACCGAGACGGCCGCGACCTGCTTCAGCGGGACCAGCGAGCCGTAGGCCTCGACCTTGACCGACTCGAGCATCATCGGGTTGGCGCGGCCGGTGCGCATGTTGGACATGTCCTTGCCCATCTTGGCCAGGCGCTCCTTCATGGCCTCTTCCATCTTCGAGATCACGGCGTTGACGGCGTCGGTGACGGTCATGGGTTACTCCGTGGTGATCAAGGTGCCGACCTTCTGGCCGGCGACGGCGCGGGCGATGTTGCCCTTCACGGCCAGATCGAACACGACGACGGGCATGCGGTTCTCCATGCACAAGCGTCAGCGCGGTCGTGTCCATGACCTTGAGGCGCTGCTGGATGCTGTCCATGAAGGTCAGGCGCGTCGAACTTGACCGCCTTCTTGTCCTTCTTGGGGTCGGCCGTGTAGACGCCGTCGACTTTCGTGGCCTTGAGCACGACCTCGGCCTCGATCTCGACGGCGCGCAGCGCCGCGGCCGTGTCGGTCGTGAAGTAGGGGTTGCCGGTGCCGCCCGCGAAGATCACGACGCGCCCCTTCTCGAGGTGGCGGATGGCGCGGCGGCGGATGTAGGGCTCGGCGAGCTTGTTGATCTCGACGGCGGTCTGCACGCGCGTCGGCACGCCCAGCTGCTCGAGCGCGTCCTGCAGGGCCAGGGCGTTGATGATGGTGGCCAGCATGCCCATGTAGTCGGCCGTCACGCGGCCGATCGCCTCGCCGCGGTCCTGCTCGCCGCGCCAGATGTTGCCGCCGCCGACGACGATGCCCATCTGCACGCCCGAGTCGCAGGCGAGCTTGATCTCGGAGCCGATGGAGGACAGCGCGTCGGGCTTAATGCCGTGCGCGCTCTCGCCGCACAAGCGACTCGCCGGAGAGCTTGAGCAGGACCCGCGTGTACTTCTTGGCCGACGGGCATCCCCGCGGCGATCTACGTCGCCGAGCTGGTAGCGCACGAAGCGGACGACCTTGACTTCGCCGCCGAGCTTGGCGCTCGCCGCCTTCGATGAGGTCGGACACCGTCTGTCTTGTTGTCGCGCAGCGAGGACCTGGTCGAGCAGGACCCACTGCTGGTAGAACAGCTTGTTGATCTTGCCCTCGATGATCTTGGGGATCGAGCGCCTCGGGCTTGCCTTCCTTGCGCAGGATATCGGTGTGGATCTCCTTTTCCTTCTCGATGTCCGCGGCGGGAACCTCCGCGCGGGTCAGATACTTCGGCGATGGCGCCGACGATCTGGAGCAGGAGGTCCTTGGCGAGCTCGGCGAGCTCGGGGGACTTGGCGCGCCGGCGTCGTTCGGGGCGGACAGCTCGATCGAGCGCGCCGTTCTTGGCCGGCACGGCCAGGTCGGTCTGGTGGGCGTAGCCGGCGATGAGGCCGGCGCCCTTCAGCTCGAAGCGGTCGAAGCGGCGCAGGCCCATGTTCTCGCCGAGCTTGCCGACGAGGGGCTTGACGAACTCCTCGGTGGCGGCTTCGGCGCTCTTCAGCGCGCCGGCGCAGGCCTTCTCCGACGACGGTCTTGACCAGGGCCTGGAAGTCCGGCGCCCTTGGCGACGAAATCGGTCTCGGAGTTGATCTCGACGATCGCGCCGGCCTTGCCGTCGATCTTGAAGGCCACCGCGCCTTCCTTGGTGGCGCGCGCGGACTTCTTCGCCGCGTCGGCCATGCCCTTCTTGCGCAGGATCGTCATCGCCTCGTTGAAGTCGCCCTTCGCCTCGTCGAGCGCGCGCTTGCAGTCCATCATGCCCGCGCCCGTCTTCTCGCGGAGGTCCTTGATCAGCTGGGTGGAGTCCATGGTCGGCATGCTTAAGACTCCTGCTGCGGTCGTCTCTTCGGCGGCGCGTAGACGACGTCGGCGGTCTGCTGCAGCTCGGCCTCGGCGGCCGGCGCCCTCGGCGAGCATCGCGGCCTCGGCGCCGGCCACGGACTGCGC
>CAVRRT010000018.1:0-38688 GCA_963723305.1 uncultured Pseudomonadota bacterium | reverse complement strand
GCTGTTATGTCCTCTACTGGTTGGGACCGTATTGCTGTCGCCAAGCTGTCGCTGGCCCGGGCGATTGCGCGCGAAGCCGAAGTGGCGACCCTGGCGGCTTTCCCACCGGCGAGCGGCCTCGCCACCGCCGTGCCGGCGCGCGCCGATCTGGCGCACGCCCTCAACCGGATCTCGTCGGCGCTCTACCTGCTGGCGGTCCGCTACGTGGCCGGGCTCTACCAGGGCGGGCGGCGGCCGTTGGGTCCGGTGCGCGGGTGGAAACCGCCAGCCAATGGCGGCGCGGCACCGCCAGCGAGCCCGAAGCCGGAACGCGCGAAGCCGGAACAAAAGAAGGACCCGCTTTGACGCCGGCAGAGAAACAGGCCCGGCTCGCCAAGCTCTACGACACCGAGATTCTCCCCGCCTACGCCGCGCGGTTCGGGGCGCTGCTCGCCCACACCATCGAGGTGCGACCGGCCGCGCGGGTGGTCGAGATCGGCTGCGCCACAGGCGCCTTCACGCGGGAGCTGGCGCGCAGGTTCGACATCGCCAGCCGCGTGACGGCGTTCGATGCCTCGCCCGCCTTCGTCACCGAAGCCGGCGCGCGGATCGAAGCGGAGGCCGCGCCCCACGCCCAGGTCGCCCTCTTCGCGCACCCCGACATCCCGGCGTCGATCCCGCTCGGTGATCGCACCGCCGATCTGGTGGTCTCGAACCTGGCCCTCGCCAGCGCCGCCGATCCGCCCGCCGCCGTGAAGGAGGCGGCGCGGCTGCTGGTGCCCGGCGGGCAACTCGTGCTCTCTGCTCCGCTGCGTGGCACCTGGGTGGAGTTTCTCGATCTGTTCCGGGAGGTGCTGCGCGAAAACGGAAAGCAGGAGAGCGTGACCGCGGTGGATCGCTACGTCGCCGCTCTGCCGGATGGTGAGGCGGTCGGCCGCTGGCTCGAGCAAGCCGGGCTCCAGCAGGTCGAGATCACCACCGCCCGCTGGGAGATCCTCTTCCGCAGCGCGCGCGAGTTCTTCTTCGCGCCGCTCATCGAGCTGGGCCCGCTCGCGCACTGGAAACGGCTCTCTGGCCGCGGCGACCAGATGCAAGATGTCTTCTTCTTTACCAAGGAGGCGATCGACACCTACTTCAAAGACCGGGTCTTCGCCGTCACGATCGCCGGCGCCGCGGTGAGCGGCCGAAAATAACAACACCCGCCTCGGAGATCCGAAGCGGGTGTCGGTCGAACTGCTGCAGACGCGGGCTTAGATGCCGCCGAGTCCGCCGATGCCGGTCGCGCCGGCCAAACCAGACACGCCTGCGTGGCCGCCCTGGCCGCCTGCGCTACCGGCTGTGCCACCTGCATGGCCACCCTCGCCAGCCGCGCCGCCTGCCGTGCCGCCGGTCGCCGCGCCGCCCGCGGTGCCGCCCGTCGCCGCGCCGCCCGCAGTGCCGCCCGTCGCCGCGCCGCCCGCAGTGCCGCCCGTCGCCGCGCCGCCTGCGCCTGCCGCGCCGGTGCCATTGCTGTCGCTGCTGCAACCGCTCGACGTGAGGACCGCAAGCCCTCCCGAAAGAAGCGCCACGACTAGGAGATTCCGCACTGTCTTCAACATTTGCGACCTTTCTGGGGGGACTTGTGTACTGAAGTGTGTGTTTTTTGAAACGAAGCCGCTTTGTAGCACAGCCTTAACAGTTTCAGCAAACAGCTTTGACGAATAGGACCCTTCGGCCCTACGAACGACCGTCCGGGGGCCTACCGAATCGGGCATTGCCTGGCCAGAGCGCCTGCGCCCGTTCGTAGAACGGCTCCGCCACGTCCCGATCGCCGTAGCGACGCGCCATGACGTCACCGGCGGCGAGCAAGAATTCCGCCCGCCGCTGGGGCTCGAAGGTGGTGTCGGAAGCGAGGGCGTCCAGGGCGCTGAACGCCTCTTCCCAGCGGCCGTCGACCACCGCCAGCGCCCCCAGGACCTCCAGCGCCTGGCGCCGCGCGTCGTCCGTCTCACCGTCAGTGAGTGCGAACGCCTCCCGTGCCCGGCGCAAAATCCGCTCGTGGCGTCGCCCCTCCAGCGTCACCAGCAGCCGCGGCTCGAGATGCATCCCCGCCCAGCTCTCCGCGACGTCCCGGATGCCCGCCTCCGGCGAGTACGACGCGCCGCGGGTCACGATCTCGCCCAGCTTGGCGACCGCCGAGATCCGTTGCCCGACGTGAAGGTCGGCCAGCGCCGACCGGACCAGCAGCGTCGCGCGCGGCGCCGGCTCGATGGAGGGGCCGTGCCGGTCGAGCAGCGCCTCGGTCGCTTTCCAGGCGTTGTCCCACTGCCCCCGCTCAAAGCAGATCGCCGACAGGCGCTCGAGCGTCGGGCGATACGATCCGTCGCGCGAATAGGAGCGCGAGTAGAGGGTCAGCGCCCGATCGACGTCGCCGGCCGCTTCGGCCGCGGCGCCGACGGCGAAGTAGCGCTCGGCGGCGTCAGGGATGGCGGCACTGCGGGCCGCCAGCTGATCGAGCGCCTCCGCCGCCGCCTTCCAGTTCCCGGCGGCCAGGTTGAACCGGCCGCGCAGGTCGAGCACGCGCGGCTCGTCGCGGAGCTGCGCGGCGGCGTCGTCGAGCAACGCGACGGCGCGGGCCGGCGCGCCCAGCCGATCGCCGTGCACGACCGCCAGCTCCAGCAAGAGCGCCCCCTTGCGCGCCGGTGAGGCGGTCAGCCCCACCTCACTCTCCAGGAGCTTGGCGACCTCCGACCAGTCCCCCTCCTTCGACGCCAGCGCGCCGAGCGCGGCGATCGCCTCGGCCAGCGTCGGATCGAGCGACATCGCGCGCCGGTAAGCCTCGCGGGCGGTGGCGTTGTCGCCCGCCCGCGCCGCCGCGCGACCCCGGCCGTAGAAGAGCGGCGCCGCCGACGACGGGTCGAGCTTGGCGGCCCTCCGCCCGAGCTCCTCGGCCAGCGCCCGCGCCCGCGCCGGCTCCTCGAACAGCTTCTCGAGCGCGGCCAGCGCCTCCATGTTGCGGGGCTCGAAGTCGATCGCCGCCAGAGCATCCCGCTCGGCATCGTCGCGCCGGTTGCGCTCGGCGAGGGCGCGCGCGCGATCGAGCAGCGCGCGCGATCGATCGGCCGCCGAGGGTGCCGCCGCCGCCCGCGCGGTCTCCACGGCCAGCAGCGGCTCGCGCCGCACGAAGGCCACCAGCGATGGCGGATCGGCCAGCGGCGGGAGCGGCGACTTCGCAGCCGCGGCGAGCTCGACGTAGATCCGCAGCGCCTCGTCGGTCTGATTGAGCCGCGCGCGCCGCAGCTCCGCCAGCCGCCAGAGCAGCGCGCTTCGGCTGGGCGCCCCGCTCGCGGCCGCCTCGGGCGACAGCGTGGGAGCGCGCGCCGCCGACCAGGCGAGAAGATCGGCGCACCGTTCCCAGTCGCCCGTCGCCACCAGGGAGCGCTCGGCGGCGGCCGCGGCTTGAAAGTCGCCCGGGTCGACCTCCAGCACCGCCAGCCAGGCATCAGCGGCGCCCGTCCGATCGACGCTGGCGGCGCTGTCAGTCAGGCCGGCGACGTCGCGGAGCAGCTGACCGCGGCGCGCCAGGTCGGTGGTGTGATCGAGCGCGGCTACCGCCAGCCCCAGAGACTCCGCCGCCCGCCCGGTCGCCTCCAGCCGGCGGCGCGCGTCGTCGAGCACCGTCGGTGCGCCGGGAAACTCCGCCAGCGCCATCAAGCGAACGTCGAGCGCCTTCTCCGCCTCGCCCGCCCCCTCGAGCAGCGTGGCGTGCTCGGCGAGGACCGCCAGCCGGGCGTCCCCCTGCAGGGCGCCCGCGTCCTTCTCCAGCGCCGCCGACAGCTCACGCGTGCGCCCGAGCCCCCGCAACAAACGAACCCGCTCCGCGCGCACCCGCTCCCCTTCGCCCGGCGGCGTCTCGGAGAGCGCGCGCTCGAGCACCGCCACCGCGCCCAACGGATCGCCGCCAGCCGCCAGCGTCGCCGCCAGCCGGCGCCCGAGCCGCGCCCGACGCCCCGGCGTGTACTCCGCCGCGTGCGCCGCCCGCAAAAGATCCAACCGGCGCCGCCCCAGATCAGCCTCGCCGTCGGCCATCCGGGCCGCCAGCGACTCGGCCAGCGCCAGCGCCGCGTCGGCGCCGGCGTGTCCGCCGAGCGCCTTCTCCAGATCGGCCAACACGGCGGGGAGATCGACCTCCTGGCCGTCACGCGCGAGGCGGCGCTGTGCCGTCAGGTAGTAGGCCTCCGGTGCGTCGGGCGCGGCCAGCGCCGCCCGCGACATCGCCGGGGCGACGCCGGCATCGGCGCGCCACTGCGCGGCGAGGGCGCCGAGCCCGGCCTCCTCCGCCTCCGCCGCCAGCGCGAGCAACGCCGGACGCGCCTTCGCGCCGTCGAGCGCCTCGAGGTGCGTGCGGCGCAGGCGAAGCGCGTCCTTGACGAACCCCCCCTCGCGCAGCGCCGTGTCGAGCGCGGCGACGCGCGCCCCGAGCTCCGGCCCGGCCGCCGCCGCGCGGAGCGCTTCCTCACCGAGGCGGCGCGCCCGACTCGCCTGCCCGGCCCGCGCGTCGGCGATCGCCCGATCCCAGAGCGGCGTCGGCGCCACGCGCGCACGCCGGGCACGAGAGGGGACCGCTGGTGGGACCGCCGACTTTGGGGGTGGGACGCTCTTTGCCTCCGGCGCCGTGGTGTCGGTGAGCTCGCGGGCCGAAGAGCGGGGACCTCGGCGCGCCTTGCCGACCGCCAGCTCCGCCGCCACCATCTCGGCGGCGCGTGCGTCGGCCGGCGGCAGCCGAGCGCCGAGCCGGGCCGCCTTGCGCGCCGCCGCCCGCCGGTGGTGCAGCGCCACCCGTTCGTCGCGCGCCAGGCCAAGCCAGGTGAGCGCGGCGTCGCGCGGGAGATCGGCACCGAGCTGCGCGTCGGCCAGCGCGGAGACGAGCACCGGCGAGGGCGTCCTGGCGTCCCTGCCCTCCCCCTTCTCCCCTTTGCCGTTGCCGTTGCCGTTGCCCTTGGCGAGCCCCGCCAGCCAGGCGAGCCGATCGGCAGGCGGCAGCGAGCGGGCGAAGCTGAGCACCGCCAGCGCGAGGGTGCCGCTCGTCCCCCCCTCCCGCAGCGCCTGATCGAGCTCGAAGCGCGCGGCGGCCGCGTCGCGCACGCGCAGCAGCTCGGCCAGATTGACGCGCAGGCGAGCCCGCGTCCGACCGTCGGTGGCCGCCGCGATGGAGCGCCTCAGCGTGTCCTCGCCCGCCCGCACGGGACGAGCGTATCACGGAGGTGCCGGCCGCCATGGTCTGTTAAAGTGCGCGGTCCATGAGCAAAGAAGAGGCGGCCGGCGCGGCGTTCGCCGTCATTTTGGGGGGAGGGTCGGGAACGCGCCTCTGGCCGTCGAGCCGGCGCGCCCGGCCGAAGCAGCTCTTGGCGCTGGGGGGACCGGAGTCGTTGCTGGCCGCCGCCGTGCGACGCGCGGGCGCGCTGGTCGGCCTCGAACGGACGCTGATCGTCACCGCCGCCGATCAGGAGGCCGCTGTCCGCGCCCACATCCAGGATCTTCCGGCGGAGAACATCATCGCCGAGCCGGTGGCCCGGAACACGGCGGCCGCGGTGGGCCTCGGCGCGGTGACCGCCGCGCGGCGCGCCGGACGGCAGGCGGTGATCGCGGTTTTCCCGGCCGATCCGTTCATCGGCGACGAGCCCGCCTTCGACCGGCTGGTGAAGGTCGCCCTCATCGAGGCGCGCCAGACGATCACCACCATCGGCGTCCGCCCCACGCACGCCGAGACCGGCTTCGGCTACATCCGTACCGGCGCCAAGCTGCCGCGCGAAGGCGCCGATCCGGTCCACGAGGTGGGCGGCTTCGTCGAGAAGCCCGACCTGCCGACCGCCCAGCGCTACCTCGCCTCGGGCCAGTACCTCTGGAACTCGGGGATGTTCTTCCTCACCGCCGGACGGATGCTGGAAGAGACGCAGCGACATCTTCCGGCGCTGGCGGTGCTGCTCGACGCCGCGGTGGCGGCGCCTGACGCGACGGGCGCGGCGGCGGCGATCGCAGCCGGCTACCGCGACGTTCCCTCGATCTCCATCGACAACGGCATCATGGAGAAGGCCAGCGGGCTGCGCGTGGTCCCCGGCGCGTTCGGATGGAACGACGTGGGGAGCTGGGCCGCGCTCCCCGCGGTGCGTCCTGCCGATGCGCGCGGCAACGTCGTCCTGGGGGGAGCGACGCTCATCGACGGCGACGGCAACATCGTCGTCGCCGAAGAGGGCGCGCCGTTCGTCGGCGTGGTCGGGGTGCACGACCTGATCGTCGTCGCCACCCGCGACGCGCTGCTGGTCATCCCCAAGGACCGGGCCCAGGACGTGCGCCAGATCGTCGAGGCGGCCAAGCAGGCCGGCCGCAACGATTTGTTGTAAAAACAGCGGCCGATGAACCCCAGAGTCTTTCGCGAATACGACATCCGCGGCGTCGCGGAGACCGACTTCCCCGACGACTTCGTGGCCGACCTCGGCCGCGCCATCGGCGCCTATTTCGCAGAGACGGGCGCCCGGCGGGTGACGCTGGGGCGCGACTGCCGCATCTCCTCGCCCCGCATCCACGCGGTGTTCAAGCGCGAGCTGCTCGCCGCCGGCATCGACGTCATCGACGTCGGCGTGCTCCACTCGCCGGGGCTCTACTTCTCGGTGTTTCACCTGGGCGTCGACGGCGGCGTGATGATCACCGCCAGCCACAACCCGGCCGAGGACAACGGCTTCAAGATCGTCTCCGGCCGGAGCACCATCCACGGCGCGGAGATCCAGAAGCTGCGCCAGAAGATCGAGCGGCGCGCCTTTCGCACCGGGGCCGCGCCGGGCCGGGCGACGGAGCACGACATCCTGGCCGACTACGTCGCCTACGTCGCCGACAACATCAAGCTCGGCCCGCGCCGGTTCAAGGTGGTGGTCGACGGCGGCAACGGCACCGGCGGCCCGGCGATCCTTCCCATCCTGAAAAAGCTGGGCGTCGAGACCGAGGCCATCTACTGCGATGCCGACGGGCGCTTCCCCAACCACCACCCCGACCCGACCGTGCCGGAGAACCTGGCGGATCTCATCGCGCGGGTCAAAGCGACCGGCGCCGAGGTGGGGATCGCGCTCGACGGCGACGCCGATCGGATCGGCGCCGTCGACGGCCAGGGGCGGATCCTGTGGGGCGATCAGCTGGTCATGCTGTTCGCGCGCGAGATCCTGAAGACGCAGCCGGGCGCCACCTTCGTCAGCGAGGTGAAGTGCAGCCAGGCGCTGTTCGACGACATCGCGCGCCTCGGGCGGCGGGCCATCATGTGGAAGGTCGGCCACTCGCTCATCAAGGCGAAGATGAAGGAGGAGAAGGCGGCGCTGGCGGGCGAGATGTCGGGGCACATGTTCTTCGCCGATCGCTGGTTCGGCTTCGACGACGCCGTCTACGCCGGCCTGCGGCTGGTCGAGCAGCTCACCCATTCGCCGCAGACGCTGGCCGAGCTCTACGACACGCTGCCGGTCCTGCACAACACGCCCGAGATCCGCATGCCCTGCCCCGACGACGCGAAGTTCGAGGTGGTCCGCCGCGCCGTGGCCTGGTTCCGCGAGCGCTACCCGATCGTCGACATCGACGGCGTGCGGGTCCTGTTCCAGGAAGGAAGCGCGGAGAGCGCCGGCGGCTGCGTAACGTCGGCTGGGGCCTGGTGCGCGCGTCGAACACCGGCCCGGTGCTGGTGATGCGCTTCGAGGCCGACGGACCGGCAGCGGCTGGCGCAGATCCAGACGCTCATGCAAGGACGCATCGCCCAGATCATCGCCGACGTCACCGCGGCGAGCTGAACCGCAGCCCGCAACCTCGGATTAACGGGCCAGACCCTTTACCGGCCACCGTCCGGCTTTAGCTTGGCGAGGTGGTGCTCGTCACATGAGTCGCCGGGTCGCAGTTTTGGTCGGCCTCCTCGCGGCCGTCGGGATCGGCGGAGGGTGGCTGGCGTTCGGCGCCCGCTTCGGCGGGCACAAATCGGCCTTTCACCTGGAGAAGGCGCGCGTCGAACGGGGCGATCTCGTGGGGCGGGTCACCGCCACCGGCGCGCTGTCGGCGCTGGTCACCGTGCAGGTGGGAAGTCAGGTCTCGGGGCGGATCGCCCGCCTCTCCGCCGACTTCGGCGAGCGGGTGAAGCGCGGACAGGTGATCGCCCAGCTCGACCCGCAGCTCTTTCAGGCGGCGGCGGAGCAGGCGCGCGCCAACCGTGACGCGGCGGCCGGAACGCTGCGCGAGTCGATCACCAAGGCGGAGAATGGCAAGAAGCAGCTGGCGCGCGCCCAGGAGCTCTCGTCGAAGAACCTGATCGCGGCGGCCGACTTCGACGCCGCCTCGTTGCAGGCGGCATCGACCGAGGCGGCGGTGGAGACGGCGCGCGGCGATCTGGAGCAGGCGCGCGCCAACTACCACCAGGCCCAGGTGAACCTGGGCTACGCGACGATCATCTCGCCCATAAGCGGGGTGGTCATCTCCCGCAACGTCGACGTCGGACAGACGGTCGCCGCTTCGCTGCAGGCGCCGACGCTCTACACGATCGCCGAGGATCTCGGGAAGATGCAGGTGCACGCGGCGGTCAGCGAGGCCGACGTTGGACGGCTCAAGCCCGGGATGGCGAGCAGCTTCGTCGTCGACGCCTACCCCGACGAGCGGTTCAAGGGAGTGATCCGGCAGATCCGCGACGCGCCGCAGACGCTGCAGAACGTGGTCACCTACGACGCCGTCATCGACGTCGACAACCCCGACCATCGGCTCAAGCCCGGGATGACGGCCAACGTCACCTTCGTCTACGCCGAGCACAAGGGTGTGCTGCGCGTCCCCAGCGCGGCCTTGCGGTTCCTGCCGCCACCCGAGCTGCTGGCGGAGTCGGGGCTGACGCCGCCGCAGAAGGCGCACAAGAAGGACAGGCCGAAGCACGGCGCAGCGATGGCGACGAACGGTACGGCAACCGCGGCGCGCACGCCGGCGGGCGAGCAGGACGAGGCCGAGGACGCCCCGGCGGACGCCGCCACGCCCCGCCGCACCGTCTGGAAGCTGCGCGGCGACCGTCTGGTGGCGGTTCCGATCGAGGTCGGCGTGGCCGACGGCAGCAAGGTCGAGGTCCGCGCCGGCGATCTCGGCGGAAGGAGAGGTGGTCATCACCGACGCGGTCGGCAAGGAGGAGCGCGCCGACGCCAAGGCGAAGAACAAAGGCGGGCTGTTCTGATGCGCGGTCCGGCGCTGACCGGGCGCCCGGAGCTGCCGTCGCTGGTGGCCATCACCGAGGTCACCAAGACCTACCGGATGGGAGATGTCGACGTGCATGCGCTGCGCGGCGTGACCCTGCGGATTGCCGAGGGGGAGTTCGCCGCCATCATGGGGGCCTCGGGCTCGGGAAAGTCGACGCTGATGAACATCCTTGGCTGCCTCGACCGGCCATCGACGGGCGACTACTGGCTCGACGGCGCCGAGGTGTCGCACTTCGAGGCCGACGCCCTGGCGGAGACGCGCAGCCAGACGCTGGGGTTCGTGTTCCAGAGCTTCAACCTGCTGGCCCGCACGACGGCGCTGGAGAACGTCGAGCTGCCGCTGGTCTACCTGGGCCTCTCCCCGGCGGAGCGGCGGGCACGGGCGCAGGAAGCGCTCGAGCGGGTCGGCCTCGGCGAGCGGCTGCACCACCACCCCAGCCAGCTGTCGGGCGGGCAGCAGCAGCGGGTGGCCATCGCGCGCGCGCTCGTCAACCGGCCCCGCCTCATCCTGGCCGACGAGCCGACCGGCAACCTCGACTCGCACGCCAGCAACGAGATGATGGCACTCCTGCAGGAGCTCAACGACGAGGGGATGACGATCGTCCTCGTCACGCATGAGCCCGACATCGCCGGCCACGCGCGGCGGGTGATCGTCGTACGCGACGGGCTCATCGAAGACGACCGCTCGACGGAGGCGTCGGACGAAGCGCCGGGCGAAGCGCGCCCTCCCGCCGGCAAGACGCGGGCGGCGGCGCCGTGATCGCCGGCCGGATGCGCGCGGGGGACGTGGTGCGCGTCGCGGGGCGCGCGCTCCTGCGGAACAAGCTGCGCTCGTTTCTCACCGCCCTCGGCATCATCATCGGCGTCGCCGCCGTCATCGCCATGGTGGCGATCGGCGAAGGGGCTCGCGCCCGCGTCGCCGAGGCCTTCGCCTCGATGGGGACCAACGTCCTCATCATCTCGTCGGGCGCCAAGACCGCCGGCGGCGCCAAGGCCGGCGCCGGGACACTTCCCACGCTGACCTGGGACGATCTGCGCGCCATCAAGGCCGAGGTCCCCGACGTGAAGTACGTCGCGCCGCGCGTCCACACCACCGGGCAGGTGGTCGCCGAGGACCGCAACTGGCTGACGGTCGTCGACGGCACGACGCCCGACTTCTTCCAGATCCGCAGCTGGCCCATGCGCCTCGGCCCCGGCTTTTCGCCCGAGCAGGCCGACGGGGCCGCCAAGGTCGCCGTGCTCGGGCAGACGGTCGTCGAGCGGCTGTTCGGCGCCAACTCCGACCCCACGGGACAGACCGTGCGCATCCAGAACGTCCCCTTCCAGGTGGTGGGGGTGGCGGCGCGCAAAGGGCAATCGGCCGGCGGCAGCGACTACGACGACGTGGTGTTCGTCCCGGTCACCACCTTCCTCACCAAGATCCAGGGGAGCCTGCAGAAGTTCATCCCCGGGACGATCATGATCGCGGTCGACTCCGACGATCTGACCACCGCCGTCGCCGACAAGGTGGCGGCGCTGCTGCGCGACCGGCACGGGATCGGCCTGGGGGGCGAGGACGACTTCGCCATCAAGAACCTGACCGAGACGGCGTCGCGCAAGGAAGAGAGCACCCAGGCGCTCACCATGCTGCTGGCCAGCATCGCGGCGGTGTCGCTCCTGGTGGGAGGGATCGGGATCATGAACATCATGCTCGTCAGCGTCACCGAACGGACGCGTGAGATCGGCGTGCGGATGGCGGTCGGCGCCAAGCGCCGCCACATCATGCTGCAGTTCCTGGCCGAGGCGCTGGCGCTCTCGCTGGCCGGGGGGCTCATCGGCGTGGCCATCGGCCTCTGCGCGGCCGCCCGGCTGGCGGTGCGCTTCGGCTGGCCGATGTTGATCAGCCCCCAGGTGATCGCGCTGGCGGTCGGCTTCTCGGCGGCGGTGGGAATCGGGTTCGGCCTCTATCCAGCGCGCAAGGCCTCGCGCCTCGATCCGATTTTGGCGCTGCGGTACGAGTGATGATCGCCGTCGTCCCCTTGCCCCTTCTGGCGACCCTGGCGCTGGCGCTCACCGCCCGCACCGTCACGCTCGAGGAGGCCGAGCGCGCCGCCGCGGCCCAGCGCCCGGACATCCGGCTGGCCGACGCCGACACCGCGGCGGGCGCCGCCGTCAGCGAGCAGGCGCGGGCGCCGCTCTTGCCCCAGGTGAAGCTCGAGGGGCTCTACGAGCGGACGACCGGCAACCGCCCGCAGAAACCGGGGCACGTCAACAATTACGGCAACACCTTCGACACCTTCAACTGGTACGACGCCGAGCTCGCGGTCAACCAGCTGATCTGGGACTTCGGGCAGACCACCAACCGCCTCGGCGCCGCCCGCGCCCGCGCCGTGGGGCTCGGCGACAGCGCGGTCTCCACGCGGCTGCAGGCGATCGCCGACGTGCGGAGGGCCTACTTCCGTGCCAGCGCGCAGAAGTCGCTGGTCGGCGTGGCGCGCCAGACGCTGGGCAACCGGCAGCGCCACCTCGAGCAGATCCGCGGCTTCGTCCACGCCGGCACGCGCCCCGACATCGATCTGGCGCAGGCGATCGCCGACGAAGCGAACGCCCGGGTCCAGGTCATCCGCGCCGACAACGGCTACGCCATCGCGCGCGCCGAGCTGAACCAGGCGATGGGGACCACCGGCGACACCGACTACGACGTCACCGACGAGGCGCTGCCGCCGCAACCGGGCGAGGGGAGCGCGCTCGGACCGCTCATCGACGAGGCGATCCGCGCTCGCCCCGACCTGGCCGCGATGGAGGCCCAGATCCGCGCGCAGGAGCTGACCGTGCGCGCGACCCGCGACGGATACTGGCCAACGCTGAGCCTGCTCGCCGGCGCGAACGCGGCGGGGCAGTCGTTCGGCAAGTCGTACGTCCTCGACAACTTCGGGCAGGTGCAGCCCTACGGCGGGATCGCCTGGAACCTCTTCGGCGGGCTGCAGGTCACCTGGCCGCTGTTCCAGGGGTTCCTCACCCGCGGCCAGGTGCACCAGGCGAGCGCGACGCTCGATGGGCTGCGCGCCCAGCACGACGCGCTCATCGACCAGGTCTGGGTGGCGGTCGAGCAGGCGGCGCTCGACGTCGTCGCCGCGCGGGAGGCCTTGGTCGCTTCGCGCCAGGCGCTGGACGGCGCGCGGGCGCGGCTGCGCATGGCCGACGGGCGCTACACCGCCGGCGTCGGCAGCATCATCGAGCTCAGTGATGCGGAGCTCGCCGCGGCCCTGGCCGGGGCGCAGGCGGTGGGCGCCGAATACGACCTCTCCAGCGCGCGGGCGGCCCTCTGCCTCGCGCTCGGCCGAACCTAGCGACCTACGACGTTCCTGGCGCCAGCAGCGCTTCGAGGCGTTCGAGCAACGCGACCGGGGAGAACGGCTTCTCCAGCAGATCGGGTCCGGGGCGGAGACCGCGTTCGGCCAGGACCGTCGGCCCGAAGCCGCTCATGAACAGCACCTTCACCAGCGGCCAGCGCTGCTTGAGACGCGCCACCAGCTCCGGCCCGCCGGACACCGGCAGACCGACGTCGACCAGCAGCAGCTCGACCGCCGCGCCGTGCGCCAGCGCCCGCTCCTCGGCCTCGGCGCTGCTCGCCGCCTCCAGCGTGGCGTAGCCACTCCGGGACAGCACGCGGACGATCAGGGAGCGCAAGAGATCGTCGTCTTCGACAACCAGGATGGTCGCCGATCGTCGCGGCTGGTGCAGCGTCCAGGCACCTGACGAATCGAGCGCGCCCTGGGCTGCCGCCGGAACGCCCGGAGACGGCGGGAGCAGGCCCGGGTCGAGGCTGGCGCGCAGCGCGGAAACCCGATGGGTCAGGGTCACGCCCCGATCGACCGCCTTCAGGATCTGCTCGACGTCGTCGCGCGCCGGATCGCCTGGCGGGAGATCCTCCCCCATGACGGCGGCGAACCCGCGGATGGCCGAGAAGATATTGCGCAGATCGTGAACGATCGAACCGACCTCGATCGCCAGCGGACTGTCGAGCGGCGGGGGACCGCCTGTCGAGCCGGGCTTATTTTTTTTCGCCAAGGGGAAATGCCTTTCGTCAGGCCTCCCCCAAGGACGGACGCGTTCATCTTCCAGCGCCCGTGCACTTTGTCAATTCGTTCCTGCGCCGGTCACCCGTGCTGCGGGCGCTTCGGGCCGTGGCGGGCGATCTCCGCCTCCAGCGCGGCCGCCTCCTCGCGCAGGCGCGGCGTCGGCTCGGCGTAGACGTCCTCGATCAGGCTGGCCAGCGGGGGTTTGGGCGGGCGCCCCTCGGCGTGGGCGAGCGCCGCGCGGATCTCGGCGTTGATCTCGTCCCGCGCCCGGGCCTCGAACGCCGCGTCCAGCTCCCCGCGCGCCCGGCCGTACCCCCGGACGCGATCGAGCGGATCGCGGCGCTCCCAGGCCTTGACCTCCGCCGGATCGCGGTAGGCCGACGGATCGTCGGAGGTGCTGTGGGCGCCTCGGCGGTAGGTGCGGGCCTCGATCAAGGTCGGCCCCTCGCCGCGCCGGGCGCGCGCCGCCGCCTCGCCGACCACGTGGATCACCGCCAGCAGATCGTTGCCGTCGACGAGGACGCCCTTCATCCCGTAGGCGATCGCCTTTTGGGCGAACGACGGGGTGGCGCTCTGGATCGAGGACGGCACCGAGATCGCCCAGCCGTTGTTGCGGCAAAACAGGATTGCCGGCACCTTGTAGAGCGAAGCGAAGGTGGCGCTGACGTGGAACGTCGGCGTCGAGGTGGCGCCGTCGCCGAAGAAGGCCAGCGCGACGTCCTCGCTCTTCTGCAGCTTGGCTGCCCAGGCGGTCCCCACCGCGTGCGGGATGTGGGAGCCGACCGGCGAGCTGACGGAGACGAAGTTCAGCCGCCGCACCGAGTGATGGACCGGCATCTGCCGCCCCTTCACCGGATCGTCGGCGTTGCCATAGAGCTGGCACATGAACGTGTTGAGCGGGTAGCCGCGGTAGAGCGCCGCGCCGATCTCACGGTAGGCGGGATAGAGCCAGTCGCCCATGCGCAGGGCGTGCGCGGCGCCGATGTGCGTCGCCTCCTCGCCCAGCGACGTCAGGTAAAACCCCATGCGCCCCTGCCGTTGCAGGAGCAGCATCCGCTCGTCGAGCAGGCGGACCAGCAGCATGGTGCGGAAAAGCCGCCGCAGCTCGTGGCCGGTCAGCGCCGGCTCACGCTCCGGGTGGACGACATTGCCCTCGTCGTCGATGACACGGATGACTTCCAGCTTCACGGTCTACCGCCGGCCCGTATAATCGGCCGACCTTCGCCCTGTCAAGGAGACCGCCCCCCTGCCCATCCACATTCGCGACGTCCTCTCCTTCTCGGGGCGGGACTATCTGGTCGAAGGGACCGTCCTCTACCGGCTGGCCGGGAAGACGTCGGTGCTGGCGCGCGCCGTCGACGGTGGGGCGGTCGTCTGGGTCGAGTCGCCCGACGACGGCAGCGGCGCCCTGGCCGACCGCCTGCTGGTGCTGCATGAGGTCCGCGATCTCGACCTGGAAGTGCCGCCGCCCGAATCCATCGACTACCACCGCGCCAGCTACGTGCAGCGGCTGGTGGCACGTGCGGCGATCGAGGTCGATGGCGTCGTCCCCCAGCACACCTCCGGCGCGCTGCAGGTCTGGCGCTACCGGGCGGCCGGCGATCTTTACCTGCAAATCGAGGCGGGGAACGGCGGCGTCTTCATGATGGCGGGGGAATCCATCCCTCGTGGCATGATCGATCACCTGCCGGGACGCTGACGCCGAATACCAAATGCCAAATCAAATGACGGGCAATGGGCAATAGCTTCGGGACGATGTTCAGGGTGACGACCTTCGGGGAGTCGCACGGCCCCGCCGTGGGCGTGGTCGTCGATGGCTGCCCGCCGCGGCTGCCGATCGCCGTGGAAGAGATCCAGCGCGAGCTCGACCGCCGCCGCCCGGGGCAGAGCGCCATCACCACCCAGCGGCGCGAGGCCGACGTCGTCGAGATCCTCTCCGGCGTCCACGGCGGCCTGACGCTGGGGACGCCAATCGCGCTCCTGGTGCGCAACGCGGACCAGCGCTCCGGCGACTATGACGAGATGCGGACCAAATTCCGCCCCTCGCACGCCGATTTCACCTACCAGGCCAAGTATGGCGTCCGCGCCTGGGAGGGTGGCGGCCGGGCCAGCGCGCGCGAGACCATCGGGCGCGTGGCGGCGGGCGTGCTGGCGCGCAAGGCGCTGGCGGCCGCGGGGGCGATCGAGATCGTCGCCTGGGTGCAGCGGGTACAAGACCTGGAGGTCGACGTCGACACCAGCAAGGTGACCCGCGACGCCGTCGAGTCGAACATCGTCCGCTGCCCCGACGGCCCGACTGCGACGAAGATGATCGCGCTCATCGATGACGCGCGGAAGGCGGGCGACTCGCTGGGCGGCGTGGTCGAAGCGGTCGCGCGTGGCGTGCCGCCGGGGCTCGGCGAGCCGGTGTTCGACAAGCTGGACGCCGATCTGGCCAAGGCGATGCTGTCGCTGCCGGCCGCCAAGGGGTTCGAGATCGGCAGCGGGTTCGCCGGCACGCGCCTCACCGGCAGCCAGCACAACGATCCGTTTTACGACGCCGGCGGTCGCGTGCGGACCCGGAGCAACCGCTCGGGCGGCGTGCAGGGGGGAATCTCCAACGGCGAGGAGATCGTCATCCGGGTGGCGTTCAAGCCGACCGCCACCATCCTCCGCGAGCAGGAGACCGTCGACGAGAACGGCCGTGACACGACCATCAAGGCGCGCGGCCGCCACGATCCCTGCGTCTTGCCGCGCGCGGTCCCCATCGTCGAGGCGATGCTGGCGCTGGTGCTGGCCGATCATTACCTGAGACAGCGCGGGCAATGCGGCTGACGTCGATGCGGCTCACGTCAATGCGGCCGGCCTGCCCGCTGGCCTTGGCGGCGCTGCTGGCGCTCGGCGGGTGCCGTGGGCGGGCGGAGGCCTTCATGCATTTCGACGCGGCGATGCCGGTGGCGCCGCCGCCCATCGAGGAGCCGCACGAGGTTCACTTCACGTACACGGCGCCCGACGCCGTCACCTTCGACTGGCGCGGCGGCGGGACCACGCTGCGCTATTGGGCCAAGGATCTTCCGCCCCGCAGCGTGACGGCGCACGCGCCCAATCCGATGCCGACCTCGGCGGCCGGTCCGTTCCAGGAGGCGGTCGCCGACCAGCTCGTCCCCGGGCTCGAATACACCTACGAGGTCGCCCACCCGTCCAAGCCGATCTCGCGCTCGTTCCGCGCGCCGCCTGCGCCGGGCGCGTCGGGGTTCATCTTCGTTGCGGTCGGCGACATTGGCGACACCGCCGGTCAGCCGGCAGCCGGCGGCATCCACCGCGCCATCGCCCTGGTCGACCCCTCCTTCGTGCTGGCGCTCGGCGACCTGTCCTACGCCGACCTGAAAGACCAGGCGGCGGTCGATCGCCACTTCGACGACGTCATGGTCTGGTCGCTGCGCGCGGCCTACATGCCGGCCTGGGGCAACCACGAGTGGAGCGATCCGCAGCGCGACGATCTCCGCAACTACAAGGGGCGGTTCGCGCTGCCGCACGCCGCCGCCTCGCCGGGCGCGCCCGCCGCCGGCTGCTGCGGCGAGGACTGGTCCTGGTTCGACTTCGGCGAGGTCCGCTTCATCATCTACCCCGAGCCGTACACCCACGACACCTGGGTCGACTGGGCCAAGCGTGCCGAGCCGCTGTTCGTGGAGGCCGAGACCAACCCGTTCATCAAGTTCGTGATCACCGCCGGCCACCGCCCCGCCTACTCGTCGGGGCACCACGGCAGCGATCTGCAGCTGCGCGCGATCTTGGACGGGTTCGGCAAGCGCTTCAAAAAATATGTGCTCAACCTGAACGGACACAGCCACGTCTACGAACGGACCAAGCCGCAGGCGCACGTCGTGTACATCACCGCCGGCACGGGCGGCGGCGCGCTCGAGCACGGGCCGACGCCCTGCCTGTGGGACCTCTGCCAGCCGCCCGCGTTCACCGCCTACCGCGCCATCCACCACGGCTTCCTGAAGATCACGGCGCGCCCGGCGGACCTGCTGATCGAAGCGACCTGCGGTCCCCCCTCACCGGGCAACGAGGACATGTCCTGCGCCGCCGGCCAGATCTTCGACTCGGTCGTCATCCCCGTGGGCGGCACCGTCGCGGAGGCCGACCTTCACCACCACCATCAAGCGGACGCTCTCTTTCATTGACCCGGGAACCCTGAGAGCGGGTCGCGCTTCGGCGGCGCGGTGTTACGCTTCGAAGGACCGGATGTCGGCGACGGTCCCTTTCCCCTTCTTCACCCTCCCCAACCTGCTCAGCCTGGCCCGCCTGCCTCTGGGCTGGCTGTTCTGGGTCGCGCTCGGGCCGACGCCCGGCCACGCCGTGGCGGCGCTGGGGGTGATGGGCGCGGCGGCGGCGACCGACGTGCTCGACGGGACGCTGGCCCGCCGCCGCGGGACCGATCTGGCCGGTGTCGGCTCCTGGCTCGATCCGATCTGCGACAAGCTGTTCATCGGGGCGGTGCTGGCGGCGCTGCACTTCGAGCGCGGCATCTCGCTCGGCTTGCTGGCGCTCATCGTGGCGCGCGAGCTCCTGCAGCTTCCGATGTCGATCGTCTACCGGGCGATCCCCACGCTGCGCCGCTGGCTGCGCTACGATTTCCGCGCCAGCCTGCTCGGCAAGGCGGCGACGATCGCCCAGTTCCTGGCGATCGGCGCGCTGGTCGTCGGCCTCCCCGCGCGCCTCCCGATCTACCTGGCCTTCGCGCTGGGGATTGCCGCGCTCGTCGACTACCTCCGGCGCGCCGTCGCCATCGGCCGCGCCCGCGGCGCGGACGGGCGGTGAGCGAAACGCCCGGTCGGCGGCGTTTTCTTCCCGCGCCGGACAGCGCCCGCTATCACCTCCTGCTGGGCGCGGTGGCGCTGCTGGTGCTCGGGCCGCTGGGCGGGATCACCAGCGCCTATATGACGTTCAGCCTGGGATTCTCCGTTGGGGGCCAGGTCCTGGCCGGCATCCTCGGCAGCGTCGTGACCTACGGCTACGGGGCCGACGGCAAGCACGGCGCCAACTACATCCAGACGATGGCCGCCTCCGTCGCCTCGATGGCGGGCATGGGCGTGCTCATGCAGGCGATGGTCTGGCTGGGGATGCCGCTGCCGGCGCCCTGGAAGCTGGGCCTCTACTTTGGCTGCATCGGCATGTTCGGAATTGGCGTCGGAATGCTCTACACACCGATCTTGGTCGACCGGCTGCAGCTCGAGTTTCCCTCGGGCCACGCCGTGGCCAACATCCTGCGCGCGCTCACCGACAAGCGCCTCTTGCGCCGCTCGATCGCGCAGCTGGGCGGAGGGACGGCCGGCGGCGTCGCCATCGCCGGGCTGGTGTCGCGCCTGGCCTGGCTGGGCAAAAGCGGCATCTCCGCCTCCACGGTCGGGGCGGGGTTGATCGTCGGCTCGCGCATCGGCGTGCCGGCGCTGGTGATGGGCGCCGTGGGCGAGTGGCTCGTTCCACGCTTGCGCGCAGACGGTGTCCTCGGGCCGCACGATCCGTTCCGCAAGATCGGGTTCCTGGTCGCGCTGGCGATGATCATGGGCGCCGCCGTCGTCGATCTGACGATCATCGGAAGCGAAGCTCTGCGCCGGCTGCGAACGGCGCGGGTCGGCGCCCCGCCCCCGCCGGCGGCGCCAAGCGGAGGGCTGAGCGGCGCGCGGCTCGGCGCCTGGGTCGTCGGGTGGGGCGCCGCGCTCGTCCTGGTGGCGACGCTGCTGCTCGGTCAGCCCGTCGGCTACGTGCTGTTCGCCTTGGCGCTGGCCCTGGTGTTCGTGTTCATCAACGGGATCTCGACCGGCATCTCGGACTCCAACCCCATCTCCAGCGCCTTCGTCGTGGCGGTGCTGCTGATGTCCGCGCTTGGCCTGCGGGCGCCGGTGGTCGCCATGATGGCCGCCAGCATTCTCCTGGTCGCCTGCACCGTCGGCGTCGACATGCAGCAGGACCGGTCCACCGGCTGGCGGCTGGGATCGAACCGCGCGCTCCAGTTTCGCTACCAGGCGATCGGAATCGTCGGGGGGGCCGCGCTGTGCGTGGCGCTGGCGCAGCTCTTCATGAGCGCCTACCCCGTGCTGCGCGTCGACACCTTCGCTCACCCCGAGGCGCGCGTCGGAGTCTGGCAGTCGGCGATGACGTTCAAGTTCGTGGGCGCCATCCGCGGCCTGGGACATCTGGCGCATCACCAGATCACCGCGCTCTGGATCGGCTTCGGGATCGGCCTCGGGACCGAGGTGGGGCGAAAGCTGTTGGCCCGCCACGGCGCTTATCGAACGTTCATCGCCTCGGGAACGCTCGGATTCGCCGTCGGGTGGAGCGTCGATGCGCTGCTGCTCTCCAGCCCTTACGCTTCGTCGTTCGGTGGCTTCGTCGATCTGCCGACGGCGGCCTGGTTCGCGGCGGGAAGCCTGCTCACCTCGCTGCTCTCGCCGCGCCGGCGGCCGGCGGCCGCGCCCGAGGACGCCGGGGACGCGCTGCCCGAAGACATGAGCGCCGCCTCGCTCATCGGCGGCGGCCTCATCGCCGGCGAGTCGCTCTACACGCTGGGCGCCGGCATCGCCGCGCTGCTCACGATGCTCTGATCTCGTATAGTCGGCATTTCCGCGCGATGACCAGCCCGACCACCCTCTCTCCGATCCTCCGTTCGATCCTCCGTTCTTCCACCCATCCCCGCTGGTTCGCGGCCAGCGCGACCGATCTGCCGGCGCTGCTCTCGGATCATCTGCACTGCGAGCGAAAGGCGGCGGAGAATGCGCTGGCGCTGGTGCGCCGCTACCCGCACCGGGGAGCCTCAGTGGCGCAGCTGTCGCGGCTGGCGCACGAGGAGACCAGCCACGTCGTGCAGGTGGCGGCGCTGATCGGACGGCGCGGATGGACGCCGCGCGGCGATTTTCCGAACCGCTATGCGCGCGCGCTGCTCGCCGAGGTGCGCGGGCGCGAGCCGGAGCGGCTGCTCGACGCGCTCCTGGTGGCGGCCTTCATCGAGGCGCGCTCGCACGAGCGCCTCGGCCTCCTGGCGCGCGGGTTCGCGGCGGCCGGCGACGCCGAGCTCGGCGACTTCTACGGCGCGCTCGGCGACGCCGAGGAGCGCCACGCCGAGATCTTCCTCGACCTCGCTCGCCCACTGGTCGACGCCGAAACGTTCGCCGCGCGGCTGGAGGATCTGGGCCAGAAGGAGGCCGGGATCCTCGGCGCGCTCCCGCACGGCAGCCGCATTCATTGAGGAGCAGGGGCCCCGGCGCGGTCCGCCTGCCCCGGCACGACTTTCACTTCAGACTCCCCCCTCGTTTCGACCGCCCCGGGCGATGGTTAGCTTCCGGGAAGCTCACGGCGGTTGCGGGGGAGGCTGAGATGAAGGCGGCGTGGTTGGTCGGCGTGGTGGCGATGGGCCTCCTCGGGGGATGCGGATCGCAGAGTGGGGCCCAGGACGGAGGGGCGGGCGGGTCGAGCGGCACGGGCGGAACGGGGACCTCCAATGCGGGCGCCGGGATCGGTGGCAACGGCGGCGCCGGCATGAGAGGCGAGCCGCGTCCCAACATCACGACCAGCACCAGCTCGCCTGACGCGGGAACGCAAACGGGACCGAGCGTCGGAGCGAACGCCGGAACGCCGGCGGACGGTGGAACAGCCCCGACCTTCACCCAGATCTTCGACGGCACTCTGACCGTCTTCTGCGCCGGCGCCTCCTGCCACAGCCCAGGAATCAAGGGTGGGATTGGCTTCGCCACTCGGTCAACGGCCTACAGCGCGGTCAGGAGTCGGGTGATGCCAGGGGACAGCGAAGACTCCAGCTTCTTCCTCACCGTCAACTCCGGAACGATGCCTCCCGGTGGCCCCAGGCTATCGGAGGCCACCCTCGCCAACATCAGGGCTTGGATAGACGCCGGCGCGCTCGACGACTGACGACGCCGGTCGACCCTTCCCGGGCGCGCTCATCAGACGCGTTCGAACAGCGGGGAAGGAACTACGCCCATGCGATGCAACCGGAACTGCAGCGCGGTGGCGCAGCAGAGGATTCCGTAGCGCAAGCTGCGTTTGAAGTTGATGCTCGAGGCCTCCGCGAAGTACTTGGTCGGGCAAGTCAGCTCCGCGATCCGAAAACCAAAGGCGTGCGCTTGCACCAAAAACTGGTTGTCGAAGATGAAGTCATCCGAGTTGCGAGCGTAGGGGATGCTCTCCAAGACGCGGCGCCGGTAGGCGCGAAAACCGGTGTGGTACTCGGAGAGCTTTTGGCCGATGACGACGTTCTCGAAGGCGGTGATCGCGCGGTTGGCCACGTACTTGTAGAGCGGCATGCCGCCCAGCAGCGCGCCGTTGCCCAGGATGCGCGAGCCGAGCACGACGTCGTAGACGTCTTCGGCGAGCACGGCGACCATGGCCCGCACCAGCTTGGGCGTGTACTGGTAGTCCGGGTGCAGCATGACCACGATGTCCGCGCCCAGGCCGAGGGCGGTGTCGTAGCAGGTCTTCTGGTTGCCGCCGTAGCCCAGGTTGACGTCGTGCTGGATCACGTGCCGGATCCCCAGCGCTTTGGCCACGACCAGCGTGTCGTCGGCGCTTCGATCGTCGACCAGGACGACCTCGTCGACGATGTCGAGCGGGATCTCGCGATAGGTCTGCTCGAGCGTCCGCGCGGCGTTGTAGGCCGGGAGCACCACCGCAATCTTGTTACCGAGGAGCATCGGTCGAGGAGGGTAGGTTTTGCGCTCGCTTCCGTCAAACCGTGAGAGCAGAGGTCGGCCCACCTGCCCGCCACCGTCCGGCCGAGCACGTTGACGGTGGCCGCTCGATCAGCTATTCGCTCTTTCTCCATGTCTTCCGACTCTCCAGGCGGTGGCCCCCCCCGTGAGATGGGGGAAGGGCAGCCCGGCCGCTGCAATGTCTTGCTCCTGTCGTTCCTGTCGTTCTTCGTGATCGGGTTCGGGGTGTGGCTGGTCTCTGCCGGAAGTCGCTACCGCCAGGAGTACGCCGACGCCACGCAAGCCTGGCGCGTCGGGACCACGCGAGGCGTGGAGCTCACCTTGGTGAGGCAGGACAAGGAGAACCTGGCCTGCTCTTCGAATCAGTCCCTGGCGGGGCTGCACTGTGGCTATCGGAGCGATCTGCGCGAGGCCGGTCCCTTGGCGCCCGACGATCCCCAGATCCTCCAGCCCTACAACACCGTCGGCGACGAGCTCTTGCTGGGCGCGGGTCTCTGGAGCTCCCCCGATCTGAAGGGACCCCTGCCGCAGCAGCGGTTCACGGTGGTCTGCAACTACAACATCAAGGGTGTCTTGAGGTCGGCCTTGATTCGCTTCAATCCCCGGGACGCCTTCCTTCCCCTCGGAAAGACGGCGACGTTCGGGACCCTCACCGATTGCATGCTCCCGCGATGAACATCGACGCCTTTCATTCGCGCGTCAGCAGCCTGGCGCGCTCGGTGTGGAAGGCCGCCGTCGCTTGGGGTCCCCGCATGTCGCGTCCGGAGACCGGATTTCTCCTGATCTTCATGGTGCTGGCGGGGATCGTGCTGCGCATCCAGAACGTCGGTTATCCCTTTCACTACAACTTCGACGAAAACCAGTACGTCGGTGCGGCGCACCAGTTCCTGGTCGGAGTGCCGGACACGGGCGAGTGTTGCCATCCGCCGCTCAGCAAGCTGCTGATCGGCGTGGGCATGGTGCTGGTGGGGAACAACCCGATGGGATGGCGGTTCGCGCCGCTCGTCTTCGGGCTGCAGAGCATCGTGCTCGTCTTCTTCATTGCCAGCGCGCTGTTCGAGGACCGCAGGGCGGGATGGTTGGCGGCTGCCTTCCTGGCGGCCGATGGGTTCTACCTCTCGTATTCGCGGGCCGCGCTGCCAGACGGGATCCTGGCCTGTGCCGTGCTGTGGTGCATGCTGGCGGCGATCACCGCGCGCGGCTGGGGCGGAGTATTGGCCTGTGCGGTCATGGTGGGCGCCGCGGCGTCGATCAAGTGGGTCGCCGTGCTGGTCGGACTGCCCGCTTGCTTCGCCATCTTGGTGCTCCGGCGCGCCCCCTGGTACTCGATCGTTTCGTTCGCGGTCGTGCCTTTCGTACACTTCGGAATCTGGGTGATCGGCCTCCGCCTGATCGGGCATCCGAGCGATCTCATGTCCGTGGTCGCCGAGATCCGTCACCGCGCCGGCATTCACCTGGGGTTCGTGCACTCCACCAATCCCCTGGAGTCGCCCTGGTACTCCTGGCTCGTCCTCTACCATCCCTTCGTCATCAAGAGCGCGCACCTGGGAGCGAACGTCCGACTCGCCTGCAGCGTCGGTAACCCGCTCTTGTGGATCGCCGCGGACGCCTGCCTGGTGGCCCTGCCCGTCATCGGAGTCGCGCTCGCCTTGCGCCCTGGCTTGCGCGCGCGATGGCGCACCTGGTTCGACGCCGGCTCTAGCCGGGCGCTGGCGATCCTGGGCGTTTCCTGGGTGTCCATGATGCTGCTCTGGTTCACCAGGCGCATCGTCACCTACTGGTACCACTACCTGACGTCGTGGGGCTTCGCGATCATGCTGGTGGCGGGCGTCGCCTCGCGCCTCGATCGCCGTTACCCCAGAGGGGTGCTGCTCTTCGTGCTCCTCGTGCTGGCGGTCTCCATCTACTTCGTGCCGGTCTGGGCCGAGCTCCCCATCTCAGTTTCAGCGGCCAACCGTCGCCTGTTCCCGCTCTGGCGATAGGTCCGGCGTCTCTCTCGCGCCATCGCGCCAAGATGTAAACGCGCGACCGCGGTAGGCGTGAGGGCCAACCGCGTTGGCGCCCGCCGGCAATCAAGCGGGCGGATCGCGGGCCCTTGGGGATGGCCCGGCGGTTGCTGTTATGGGCGCTCGTCCATCAGCAATGCAGCCACCGTTCTTCCACCGTTCTTCGAGGAGGATTTCATGATTGGTCGCGCGCGCCTTTCGACGAGACATTGGCCGGTCCTCCGTTGGGCGGCGTTGGCCGCGGCCGCTCCCGCGCTTTGGGCCTGCACCTCCCGCACGCTGGATACGCCGGTGGTCGAGCCGACGGAGACGGTGACGGCCACCTTCACGCAGAAGGTCAACAACGAGCTCGACCTCCTGTTCATGATCGACAACTCGTCGTCGATGACCGAGATGCAGAGCAAGCTCTACGATCAGCTCCCGCTGTTCCTGCAGGTGCTGGAGAGCCTGCCCAATCCCCCCAGCCTCCACGTGGCGGTCGTCTCGTCGGACATGGGCGCGCCGAGCGACACCAACATCGATTGCGGCGTCGGCAATCAGGGTCAATTCCAAAGCATGGCGCAGGGCGCCTGCACGGGAACCTCGCTGGCGGCGGGCGCCACCTTCATCTCCGACGCCGACATGATGCCGAACTATACGGACGCCACGATCGCCCAGGTGTTCCAGTGCATCGCTCTCCTCGGCGACAAGGGATGCGGGTTCGAGCATCAACTGGCGTCGATCGATCGGGCCCTCGGCTCGGACAGCTACCAGGGAACGGATCCCTCCAGCGGGCTCCCCATTCCGACCCCGCCCTCGACGAACGTCGGCTTCCTGCGTCCCGAGGCCTACCTCGGCATCGTCATCCTGACGAACGAGGACGACTGCTCGGCGCCGGCCGGCAGCACGATCTACTCGGCCAACGGCTACCCACAAAACATCTCCGATCCAGACGGGCCCATCACCAACTACCGGTGCAACGGCGGCCCACGCGGCGCGCACCGCTGCCAGGATCCGGCCAACGGCAACGCCTGGATCGTTCCACCGCTCAACGCCCCGGCGGACGCGCAGGGGACGGCGGCGGCACCGACGCTCGATCTCGCCAACTGTCAGGACAATGAAACAGGGGGGAGCGCGCTCACCCCGGTGAGCCAGTTCGTCAGCGACATCAAGCTGCTGAAGAGCGACCCGGACAACCAGATCCTGGTCGCCGCCATCACGGCCCCGGCGGCGCCATACACCGTCCGCTGGGCGTCACCGGAAGAGGTGTCCGGGCAGGACGGCCAGGACACCAAGCCGGGGGAGCTCTGGCCCGAGGTGGAGCACTCCTGCGGCGCGAAAGGGGGCGACGACGTAAACCCCGAGGCGAACGTGAACCCGACGGATGGCAGCTTCGGCGATCCGGGCGTCCGCGTCTCTCAGTTCGTGAGCGCCTTTCCGAACTATGTGCTCGCCTCGATCTGCGACGACAGCTATGCGAGCTCGATGCAGCAAATTGCCGACAAGCTCAGCCGGCTCATCACCCCGCCCTGCATCGCCGGAACGATCCAAAAGGATGCCACCGGGCAGCCGCTGTGCTCGGTCATCGAGCATCAGCAGGACGTGCAGGGGAACAAGAAGGACACCGCGCTGCAGAACTGTAATGAGAACGGCAACGCCCCCCCCTGCTGGACGCTGAAGGCCGGCGGCGGGACGGATGGCGGTCCGTCTTGCAACGGCCAGCAGCTCGACGTCACGGATCCTCCCGGCAGCGACACCCAGAGCGAGAGCAGCACCATCAACTGCTCAATCTGCCTCCCCGGCTCGACCGCCCCCGGCTGCTGACCGCGTCAGCCCGTCGGCGATCGATTCCAGACACCGCCCACTGCAGTCGACACGATCTCCAGCTCCGCAGACCAGAGCGCCAGGTCGGCGCGCCGGCCGACCTGCAAGCGACCGCGATCGGCGAGGCCGAGGCAGGCGGCGGGAACGGCGGTGGCCATGGTGAGCGCCTCCTCGGCGCGCGCGCCGCCGAAGGCCACCATCCCGCGCACCGCGCGATCCATGGTCAGCGTCGAGCCCGCCAGCGTCCCGTCGGCGAGCCGCGCGCTCTGCCCGTCCGAGACGATCGGCCGCCCGCCGAGCGCGTAGCTCCCGGCCGGCGCCCCGGCCGCGGCGACCGCGTCGGTGACCAGCACGATTCGCTGGGCGCCCTTCGCGCGCAGGGCCAGGTTGAGCGCCGCCGGGTGGGCGTGCACGCCGTCGGCGATCAGGCCGACGGTCAGCCGCTCGTCGATCAGCGCCGCGCCGACCGCGCCCGGCGCGCGGTGATGAAACGGCGTCATGGCGCTGAAGAGGTGGGTGGCCAACGTCGCGCCCGCGTCAACGCCGTCGAGCATGTCGTCGTAGGTGGCGCCGGTGTGACCGAGGCTGACCACCACGCCGGCCTCGACGAGACGCCGAAGCCGCGCCAGCGCCCCGGGGCGCTCCGGCGCCAGCGTCATCACCCGCAGGGCCCGCGACGCCAGCAGCTCGTCGAGCACGTCGTCCAGGGTGGCGTCGGCCGCCGCGATCGCCGCGCGATCGTGCGCGCCCACGTGCGACAGCGAGAGCAGCGGCCCTTCGAGATGAAGCCCCGCGGCCTGGGCGCTGGGCGCGGCGAACGCGTCCCCCACCTCGACCGCGTCGAGCGCGGCCGCCACGCTACGGTAGTGCACTGGAAGCGCGCTCACCACCGCCGGCAAGAAGGTGGTGACGCCCGTCGAGGGCAGCCTCGCCGCCAGGCTCCGCAACGCGGCCGCGTCGCCCCCCACCTCGAACCCAAAGCCGCCGTTGCACTGCAGGTCGATGAGCCCCGGCGAAACGACCTCCGCCTCGAACCGCGGCGAGGGAAGCTCGCCCACGCCGTTGGTTCGGACTTCCACGATCCGATTGCCCTCGACGACCAGTGCCCCCGGCGTCAGCCGGCCGTCCACCAGCAATCGCCCGCTGACGGAGAATCGGTTGTGGCGGGCGTGGGGCGATTCTGTTTTCATCGGGCGGCACTATCCTACGTCGCTATCCCCTCGGAGGCCGCATGCGCATGCTCCTGACCACCGCGCTCTTCACGGGCGCGCTCGCTCTGCCGCTTCTGGCGGTGCTCTCCCGCGCTTCGGCGGCGACCCCGGCCGCGCCCGCGCCGCCCGCCGCCGCGGGTGGCGGCCTGGCCTTCCCCTTCCCGGTCGCCGAAAAGACGCTCGCCAACGGCTTGCGCGTCTACGTCGTCAAGTACGACTCGCCCGGCCTGGTCGCCTACTACTCGGTGGTGCGGACCGGCAGCCGCAACGAGGTCGAGGCGGGCAAGTCGGGGTTCGCCCACTTCTTCGAGCACATGATGTTTCACGGCACCGAGAAGTACACGCTCGACGCCTACAACGCCCAGATCAAGCAGATGGGCGCCGACTCCAACGCCTTCACCTCTGACGACCTGACCGTCTATCACATCCTGGCCGGCAAGACGGCGCTCCCCAAGATCGTGGAGATCGAGAGCGATCGCTTTCAACACTTGCAGTACCAGCAGGCCGACTTCCAGAAGGAGGCCCGCGCCGTGCTCGGCGAATACAACAAGAACGCCTCCAACCCGATCGAGAAGATGATCGAGACGCTCTACGACCTGGCCTTCACAACGCACACCTACAAGCACACCACGATGGGCTTCTTGAAGGACATCGAGAACATGCCCAACGAGATGGCCTACTCGCGGCAGTTCTTCGACCGCTTCTACCGCCCGGAGAACGTCATCCTCCTGGTGGTGGGCGACGCCGAGCCCGAGGCCGTCTTCAAGCTGGTGGAGGCGAGCTACGGCGACTGGAAGCCGGGCGGCCCGCACCCCACCATCCCGGTCGAGCCGCCCCAGAAAAAGGAGCAACGCGCCGCGCTCGGCTGGCCGGGACCGACGTTGCCGATGCTGGTCGAGGGGTACCACACGCCCGGCTTCTCGACGACCAACGTCGATCTGCCGACGCTGGACGTGCTGGCGGAGCTGCTCTTCGCCGAGCGGGCGCCGCTTTACAAGAAGCTGGTGATCACCGAGCAGAAGGTCGAGTCGCTGTCGGGCTCGAACGACTCCCACGTCGATCCCAACCTCTTCACGGTCATGGCGCGCATCAAGAAGCCGGCCGACCTCGGCTACGTGGAGAAGGCGATCCACGAGGAGATGGCGCGCGTCGCCAAGGACGGCGTCGACGACAAGACGCTCAAGGACGTCCTCTCGCACGTCAAATACGCCTTCGCCGGCCAGCTCTCGACGGCCGACAAGACCGCCTACACCGCCTCGTCGTTCCTGGCGCTCACCGGCGAGCTGGCCTCGATCAACGCCTACTTCGCGCTCTACGACAAGGTCACCAGCGCCGACGTCAAGCGCGTCGCCGCCGCCTACTTCCAACCGACGAATCGCACGGTCGTCACGCTGAAGGCCGGCAAATGAGGTCCTCCAACCCTGGGAACCCTGGTAGGTTTCCCGCACCCTCCCGCGAAGGACTCCCTCGGGCGAAGCCCGGCTGCCTCCAGGCGATCATACTGCTCTCCATGCTGCTGTTCGCCGCGCGCGCCGCCATCGCCGCACCCACCTCCGCCAAGACCCCGGCCAAGACGCCGACCAGCGTCGGCGGCGTCCGCACGGTCTTCATCCCTTCCCCGCAGAGCCCGCTCTGCGCGATCCGCCTGGTCTTCCAGATCGGCTCGGTCGACGATCCCGCCGGCAAAGAGGGGCTGGCGTCGCTCACCGCCGACATGATCGGACGCGGCGGCAGCAAGGGCCGCACTTACGCCGAGCTGCTCGACGCCCTCTACCCGCTGGCCGCCGAGATCAGGGTTTACAGCGACAAGGAGTCGGTGGTCTTCGAGGGGACGGTCCACCGCGACAACCTGGCGCGGTTCGCCGATCTGCTGGCCGACCAGCTGCTGGCGCCCCGCTTCGCCGACGACGATTTCACCCGCAACAAAGAGGACGCGCTCGACTACATCACCAAGACGCTGCGGGGGAACGCCGACGAAGAGCTCGGCAAGCAGGCGCTGGCGACGGTGCTCTATGCCGGGCACCCCTATGGACGTCCCACCCAGGGGACGGTGGCCGGCCTCTCCGCCATCACGCTCGACGACGTGAAGAAGTTCTACGCCGCCACCTACGCCCGCAGCCGGCTGGTGATCGGCGTCGCCGGCGGATACCCGGCCGGGTTTGCCGAGAACTTCGCCAAGCGCTTCTCCGCGCTGCCGGCCAAGGCGCCGCCGCTCCCCAAGCTCCCGCCTCCGCCGGTGATCAAGGAGAATCAGCTCCTGATCGTGCAGAAGGACGCCCGCGCCAACGCCATCTCGATCGGCCACACCATCGACGTGACCCGCAAGGACGCCGACTTCTATCCCCTCACCGTCGCGCGCTCATACCTCGGCGAGCACCGCACCTTCAACGGCGTGCTGATGAATCACCTGCGCGGCAACCGCGGCCTCAACTACGGCGACTACGCCTACATCGAGAGCTTCATCCAGGACGGTTGGTCGACCTTCCCGCTCCCCAACATCCCGCGCCGGCAACAGCACTTCGAGATCTGGCTGCGCCCGGTTCCGCCGCAGAACAGCCTGTTCGCGCTGCGCGCCGCCCTCTACGAGACCAACAAGCTCGTCACCGAGGGGATCCCGCAGGCGGGGTTCGAGGCGACCAAGACCTTCCTCACCAACTACGCCAATCTCTGGACCCAGGACGTGTCGCGCCGGCTGGGGTACGCCATCGACGCCGTCCTCACCGGCAGGGATCTGGTCAAGGAGCTGCGCGCGCGGCTGCCCAAGATGACCAAGGCGGAGGTCGACAAGGCGGTCCGCAAGCACCTCACGTTGACCGGGCTCAGCATGGCCATGGTGGCCGACCACGGGCAGGCGCTCGCCGACAAGCTGGCCAGCGACGCGCCGACGCCGATCACCTACGACACCGCCGGCACGCCGGCCGACGTGCTGGCCGAGGACAAGCTCATCGAGAAGTTCCCGGTGCCGATCGGCAAGGACGCCATCCGCGTCGTTCCAGTCGATCAGATGTTCGAGCGCTAGCCGCCGTCATGTCGGGCGTCGCCGATCTCCCGGGAGCGCCGCCGCTCGGCGCCGAGGTCGCCGCCCGGCTCGGCGCCGCGCTCGACGCCAGGCGCGCGCCCGGCGACTACCGCCCCCGCACGCATCACCTCGAGGGCGACGCGCCGACCTACACCAACCGGTTGATCCTCGAGTCGAGCCCCTATCTGCTGCAGCACGCCCACAACCCGGTCGACTGGCGCGCCTGGGGCGACGAGGCGTTCGACGAAGCCCGGCGGCTGGGGCGGCCGGTCTTCCTGTCGATCGGCTACGCCACCTGCCACTGGTGCCACGTGATGGAGGCGGAGTCGTTCGAGGATCGAGAGATCGCCGCCTTCATGAACGGCCACTACATCTGCATCAAGGTCGATCGCGAAGAGCGCCCCGACGTCGATGCGGTCTACATGGCCGCCGTGCAGGCGTTGAACCAGTCGGGTGGCTGGCCGATGAGCGTCTGGCTGACGCCCGATCGCCAGCCGTTCTTCGGCGGGACCTATTTTCCGCCGCGCGAGGGGGCACGCGGCGCGCGACGGGGTTTCCTCGAGCTGCTCGGCGACATCCACCGGACCTACCTCAGCGACGGCGCGCGCGTGGGGCGCGCTGCCGAGGCCCTCGTGCGCGCGGTGCGCGCCCAGATGGAGGCCGCCCCGCCGGGAGAGCCGACCGCCAGACCGGGCGCCGGACTCATCAGCCAGACCGTCGCCGCCTACCAGCGCCTCTTCGACGAGAACGAGGGCGGCCTCCGGCGCGCGCCGAAGTTCCCCTCCAACCTCCCGATCCGGCTTCTGCTGCGTGACCACCGCCGGACGGGAGATCCCGACGCGCTCCGGATGGCGACGCTCACGCTGGAGAAGATGGCCGGCGGCGGCATGTACGACCAGCTCGGGGGCGGCTTTCACCGCTACTCGACCGACGCCGCCTGGCTGGTGCCCCACTTCGAGAAGATGCTCTACGACAACGCCCTCCTGGCGGTGGCGTACGCCGAGGCGTTCCAGGTGACCGGGCGGGGCGACTTCGCGCGGGTGGCGCGCGAAACGCTCGATTACCTGGCGCGCGAGATGACGGCGCCCGGCGGCGGTTTCTATTCGGCAACCGACGCCGACTCCGAAGGGCCCGACGGCGTCTCGGCAGAGGGGAAGTTCTTCGTCTGGTCCAAGGCGGAGATCGAGCGGGTGCTCGGCGCGCCGCAGGCGGCCGGCGGCGGCGCGCCGCAGGCGGCCCGATTCACCGCGCACTACGGCGTCAGCGCCGCCGGCAACTTCGAAGGCGAGAACATCCTGCACGTCGCCCGCCCCGACGAGGCGGAGTGGGCCGCGCTCGCCGAGGCGCGGGCCGCGCTCTACACCGTGCGCGCCAGGCGCCCGCCGCCGCTCCGCGACGAGAAGATCCTGGCCGCCTGGAACGGCCTGGCGATCTCCGGTTTCGCCGTGGCCGGCCGCGTGTTGAACGAGCCCCGCTACGTCGCGGCCGCCGCGCGCGCGGCCACGTTCGTGCTCGGCGAGATGCGCCCCGGCGGGCGCCTGGTGCGCAGCTGGAAAGAGGGCCGCACCGGCGTGCCCGCGTTCCTCGACGACCAGGCGTTCCTGACCGCCGGCCTGCTCGACCTCTATGAAGCGACCTTCGAGCCGCGCTGGCTGGAGGCGGCGCTGGCGATCTCCGACGACACCGAACGCCGCTTCGCCGATCCGGCCGGGGGCTGGTTCATGACCGCCGACGACCACGAGCGGCTCATCGCGCGCGAAAAGCCGGCCTACGACGGCGCGGAACCGGCGGGCGTGTCGGTGGCGCTGCTCTCGGTGATGCGCCTCGGGACATTCACCACCGACGATCGCTGGCGCGCCGTCGCCGACCGCGCGCTGGCGGGCCTGGCCGGGCGGCTGACGGAGAACCCGCTCGCGCTCTCCGAGGCGCTGCTGGCGGTCGACTACGCCGCCGACGAGGCGCGAGAGATCGCCATCGTCTGGCCGCGCGACGCCGCACCCGACGCGGCCGCGCTGCTGGTCGACGTCCTGCGCCGCAGCTTCGTCCCGAGCCGCGCGATCGCCGCCGCGTCCGAAGCCGACGCCGCCGCGCTCGGCCGCCTGGTCCCTTGGATGACCGACAAACGGGCGCTCGACGGCCGCCCGACCGCCTACGTCTGTGTCCAGGGACGCTGCGACCTGCCCCTGCACGAGCCGGAAGACCTCGCCGCGCAGCTCGCCCGGACTTCCCGGCGCGGCTGAGCCGGTTCCACCGGCGCCGACGACCTCGGCGCGTACCGGGCCCCCTGACGGTCGGCTACAGCTGGTAGGGCGAGGGGCGGCGCGGAGGGAACAGCGTCGCCGCGATCGTCGCCGCCGGAACGGCGAAGCGGAGGGCGAGCGCCCGCAAGACGACGACCCCCATCCGCCCCTCCGGCGGCGAGAGCACCGCCTGCTCGAAGGCGCCGTCGGTGGCGCGCGATTCGCCGCGCGCGCGGCCGCTGCGTGCCGCCAGCGCCTGCTTCATGAGCGCGTGGTAGCCGTCGATCCAGAGCATCCAGGTCGCGGCGGTCGCCTCGCCGTCCGCCGCCGCCGCGCAGGCCGCCGCGCGCCGGCCGAGCTCGGCTGCGCCCAGCGTGTCGAGCTCGCGCAGGCAGCCGGGGAACTCGGCGGCCAGCGCGCGCAGCTCGTCGCGCGTGGCGGGCGGGCCGTTCCCGTCGCGGCGGGCGCGCAGGGCTGCCAGGCGCTGGTACTTGCCGCCCAGGGCGCGGAGAGCGGCCGCCGCCAGGCTATTTGGCTCTCGAACCACGCCTCAGTCTCGCCGGCCGGTTACAATGCGCAAGCCGCGATGCACGCCGCCCGCTTCGCCTCCGCCGGTCTCTGCGCGGCGCTGCTCGCCTCCACCGTCACCGCCGCGCGGGCCGACGAAGGGGCGCTCGCCCCCGTCACCGCCGCGCGGGCCGACGAAGGGGCGCCCGCCCCCGCGGTCGGCGCCGCGGAGGCCGACGAGAGGGCGCCGCCTGCGCTCGCGCCCGTGGGGGACGACGCCGACGGGATCTTCCTGCGCAGCCGCGACGGCGCCATCGTGCTCTTTCCGGGGGGGCGGCTGCAGGTCGACAGCGCCTTCTTCCAGCAGCAGACCCCCAAGAGCGGCGCCTATATCCGGCGCGCGCGCCTCGAGCTCGCCGGATGGCTCGGCCCGCTCTTCTACTTCGACCTCTCGGGCGACTTCGCCCCCCGGCCGCCCGCGGGGACGGATGTCGCGCCGAGCGCGCTCCCCGCCGCGGACGACTACCTGGCGTTCGCCCCCTACGGCGATCGGTTCATCGTCCAGGCGGGACAGTTCGACGTGCCGTTCACGCTGGAGAATCGCACCTCCGACGCCTACACCGACTTCATCGAGCGGGCGATGGTGGCCCGCTCCATGGGCGCGCCGCGGAACAAAGAGATTGGCGTGATGGCCCACGGTCTCCTCGGCGACGGGCGCTTCTACTATTCGGCCGGCCTGTTCAACGGCGAGGGGCCGGAGTTCCGCAACCTCGACAACCAGGCCGACTCCATCGGCCGCCTGGTGGTCACCCCGTTCGCCACCAAGAGCGACCGCTGGTGGCACCGATTTTCGATCGGCGGCTCCTTCTGGTACGGCAACCACGTCCTCGGACCCGAGGCCCCGGTCCAGGCGACGCCCGGCGGGATGGTCTTCTTCGAGCCGCACTGGACCAGCGGCCAGACCATGCCGATGTCGTTCGAGCTGCAGGAGCAGGGGACCGAGACGGCGTTCGGCGGCGAGCTCAATCTGCCGATCGGCGATCGCTTCGGCCTGCGCGGCGAGGTGGTCTGGAAGCGGCAGCACCTGGCCGAGAACGACACCGCGGCCGGCCTTGGCGCGCCGGCGGGCGACGCGATCCTCGACGGGATCAGCGGCTACGGCGAGCTCTGGTTCTGGCTCTGGGGGGACGGGCTGCTGCTGCCGGCGCCGGGCCTCGAGCTGCCGCGGCGGATCGTGACCCCGGGCGGGGCCGCGGAGCACCCGATGCTCACCGAGGGGCTGCAGCTGGCGGTGCGCGGCGAGGTCCTGAAGGAGAACCTGAACAGCGACAACCTGTTGCTCGGCGATCCTGGGATCTCCACCACCCGGGTCACGTCGGGGACGGTCGGCGCCAATTACTGGCGGGGACGGTTCGTGCGGATCTCGGCCAACTACATCGTCAACCAGTGGAGCGGCACCTCGGTCACCATCGTGACGCTGGCGGCCGACAGGAAAATCGAACAGGAATTTCTGCTCCGGTTCGCGATGTCGCTCTGAGCCTCTGCCGGCGGGCGGACTGGCCCTACCGGCGCCCTTCGGATATATAGCGGCGGCCATGAGGCTCCTCCCGCACGACGTCTCCTTCTTCACCCACTTCGAGCAACAGGGACAGAAGACGGTCGAAGGGTGCCGCGCCTTCCTGGAGATGGTCGAGAACCCGACCGATCTCGAACAGAAGGCCGAGCGGGTCAAGCAGATCGAGCACGAGTGCGACGAGATCACGCACGCCGTGGTGGCCGGCCTGCACAAGACCTTCATCACCCCCATCGACCGCAACGACATCTACCGCCTCATCACCAAGATGGACGACATCATGGACATGGTGGAGGCGGCCGCCGACCGGCTGGCGCTCTACGACGTCAAGGAGATGAGCAAGGAGGCGGTCGACCTGGCGCGCTGCCTGGTCTCCGGCGCCGAGCACGTGCTGGGGGCCGTCTCGGGCATCCGCGACCTCAGCAAGTCGGAGGCCATTCTGCAGCACTGCATCGAGGTCAACCGGCTGGAGAACGTCGCCGACACCATCCTGCGCGGCGCGCTGGCGCGGCTTTTCCGCGAGGAGAAGGACCCCATCGCCATCATCAAGTGGAAAGAGATCTACGAGACGCTGGAGTCGGCCACCGACCGCTGCGAGGACGTCGCCAACATCGTCGAGGGCGTGCTCCTCGAGAACAGCTGAGCGGTCACCGATGCTGATCACCGTCGCGATCGTGGTGATCGCGCTCGTCTTCGACTACATCAACGGGTTCCACGACGCGGCGAACTCGATCGCCACCATCGTGTCGACGCGCGTCCTCACCCCGCGCCAGGCGGTCGTGTGGGCCGGCTTCTTCAACTTCATCGCCTTCGTGGTCTTCCCGCTCCACGTGGCGCACACGATCGGCAAGGGGATCATCGATCCGAAGATCATCACCGACGCCGTGCTGCTGGGCGCGCTCGGCGGCGCCATCGCCTGGAACCTCATCACCTGGTGGTACGGCCTGCCGTCGAGCTCCTCGCACGCTCTGGTGGGCGGCCTCCTCGGCGCCGGGATCAGCAAGGGGGGATTCGGGGTGGTGCAGCAGAGCGGCGTCCTCAAGACCGCCCTCTTCATCGTGGTGTCGCCGGTGCTGGGGATGGTCCTGGGCGGCGGGATGATGGTGCTGGTGGCCTGGCTGTTCCGCCACAAGCAACCGGGGCGCATCGACCGCTGGTTCCGGCGGCTGCAGCTGGTGTCGTCGGCGCTGTTCAGTCTGGGACACGGCGCCAACGACGCGCAAAAGACGATGGGGATCATCCTGGCGATGCTGATCGCCAAGGGGCACCTGGGGCCGCACGCCGAGCTGCCGCTGTGGGTGATTCTCTCCTGCCAGACGGCGATGGGCCTGGGGACGCTGACCGGCGGCTGGCGGATCGTCCGCACGATGGGGATGCGGCTGACCAAGCTAAAGCCCTCCGGCGGCTTCTGCGCCGAGACCGGCGCGGCGGCCATGCTCTTTCTGGCCAGCGCGCTGGGGATTCCGGTGTCGACCACCCACACCATCACGGGGGGCATCGTCGGCGTCGGTTGGGTCAACAAGCCGGCCGGCGTTCGCTGGGGAGTGGCGCTGCGGATCGTCTGGGCCTGGCTCTTCACCATCCAGTCGGCCGCGCTGATCGCGGCGGCGCTCTACTTCGGCCTGCGCAAGCTCGGCATCTAGTTTGATGGGACCCCTGGGAGGGTTCCCAAACCCTCCCGCGACGGGCTTCGGCGAGCGGAGCTCGCCTGCGCCCACGCGCAGCTAGTTTAGCGGGTGGAGGCGCGGACCACGCGCAGCGAGGCGGGCGACAGCGGCGCGATGGCAGCCGCCGCGGGGCGCTCCTCGTGTTCCTTGACCCCGTCGACGGCGAAGCGGAGCTTGCGCCCCGCCAGCGCCTCGAACGAGATCGCCCTTGCGACGCGCCGCCCAGAGCTCGAGCTCCGGATCGCCGTCGGCGTCGACGCGGACCTCGACGGTGCGCGAGGAGATCGAGCAGCGCACCGCGCGCACGAGGCGGGCATGCGTCCGGTCGAGCGCGTCGGCCACCCGCAAGATCGCCGCCAGATAGCGCACCCGGCGCGCGTCGACCTTGGAGATGGTCTTGAGCTCGCCGCGCCCGCGGCGCGGCGCGGCCTTGCGGTGGTGGCGAGCGGTGAGCGCGATGATCTCCACCTCCGAGCGTGAAAAGCCGGTCATGGCGTGGCTCTTGATCAGGTATTCGGTGTGCCGGTGGTGGCGGTGCGGCGAGATGTAGAACCCGATGTCGTGCAGGAGCGCCGCGAACTCGAGCAGCTCGGCGTCGGCGTCGGCCAGCCTGTGCAGCCGCCGCGTCTGATGAAAGATCGACAGCGCCAGCCGCGCCACGTGCGCGCCGTGGTCCTCGCGGAACTGGCAGCGCCGGGCCAGCTCCATCACGCTGCGCCGCCGCAGGTCGGGAAACTCCTCCACCAGCAAGATGCCCGGGCGGTTGGAGGCGACGTAATCGGCGATGATCCCCTCGCGCAGCGCCGTCTCGCACAGCGCCGCCTCATCGGCCCCGGCCAACTCGAGGGCGGTGCGGAACACCACCGCACCGGCGTAGATCGTGTCGGCCCGTCGCGCGTCGAGCCCGGGGAGCTTGGCGCGCGCCGCCACCGTCATCGCCCCCAGCTTTTGTTCGAGCGCCGCCAGATCCCCGAGGGCGATGGTCGACTTGCCGCCGCCCTCCTCGGCGCGCAGGAGACCGACGAGCGCCGAGGCGGTCCCCGAGGTGAACGCGACGTCGTCGAACCCCATCGCCCGCACCCGCGAGATCACCGGGTCGAGCACGGTCCGCACCCGCTCGACGAGGTGCGCGCGCTCGCGCGCGGTCGGAGGGTCGGAGCAGGGGCAGCTCTCGGAGAGGCGGATGACCCCCAGCTTGAGCGAGGAGGTGAAGTAGAGCTCCTGCGCATCGGCCAGCACGATCTCCAGCGAGCCGCCCCCCAGATCGAACAGCGCCACGCGGCGCTTGCCGAGATCGAGCGACCCGCGCGCGCCGAGATAGATGAGCCGCGCCTCCTCGTCGCCGCGGATGACCCGGATGTCGATCCCCGACTCGTCGCGGGCGGCGCGCACGAACTCGCCGCCGTTCTGCGCCTCGCGGACGGCGCTGGTCGCCACCGCCACCAGCGCATCGACCTTGTGGCGGTCGGCGATCCGGCGCAACGCGCGCAGCGCGTCCAGCCCGCGCCGGAACACCTCCGGCGCGATGACCCCTTTGTGCAAGGTCGAGTCACCGAGGCGCACCATCTCCTTGGCGCGGTCGAGCACGTGGATCCGCCCCCCGGTCTCAACCTCGGCGACGATCAGGTGGAACGAGTTGGAGCCAACGTCGAGCGCGGCGATTCGCATCCCAGTCCAGGGTAAACCTTTGCGCGAAACGCCGCAGCAACATCCCGGTGAACTGCGGGTGTCGAATTACGGGCCGAGCGCCCGCGACGGTCGTCTCTGGCGGGCCCCAGCGGCCCGGGGTGGGTTTCGAACCGGGGCCGCCGTCGGGCGGGCGCGGCGTCCGGTCTCCGAGTCGGCTCTAGTCGCCCTGGATGCCGGCGTCGCGGGCTTTTTCCAGGCGCTTGCGCTCGTTGTGATCGAGGAAGCGCTTGCGCAAGCGCAGCGCGACCGGGGTCACCTCCACCAGCTCGTCGGGGTTGATGAACTCGAGCGCCGCCTCCAGCGAAAAAGCGCGGGGGGTGGTGAGGAACAGCTTCTCGTCGGCAGCGGTGGTGCGGATGTTGGTCAGCTTCTTGGCCTTCGAGGGGTTGACGACGAGATCGTTGTCGCGCGAGTGCAGACCGATGATCTGTCCCCCGTAGACCTTGTGCCCCGGCCCCAAAAAGAGCTGGCCGCGCTCCTGCAAGTAGAAGAGCCCGTAGGTGTTGGTCTCGCCGTTGTCCTGGCAGATGAGCACGCCGTTCGGCCGCGAGCGGATCGACCCGGCGAAGGGACCGTAGTTCTTGAAGTTGTGGTTCAAGACCCCGGTGCCGCGGGTGTCGGTCAGGAACTGCGAGCGGTAACCGATGAGGCCACGCGCCGGACAGAGGTACTCGAGGCGCATCCGCCCCTCGCCCGCCGGTCCCATCTCCTGCATGCGGCCGCCGCGGCGCCCGAGCTCCTCGATGATCGCGCCCGAGTAGGCCTCGTCGAGGTCGATGACGACCTCCTCGTACGGCTCCAGCTTCTCGCCGCCTTCGCCGGTCTTGAAGATGACCTGCGGCTGAGAAACCATCAGCTCGTAGCCCTCGCGCCGCATGGTCTCGATGAGCACCGAGAGGTGCAGCTCGCCGCGGCCGAGGACGTCGAAGGTGTCGGGCGAAGGGGTCTCCTCGACCCGCAGCGCGACGTTCGACTTCACTTCCTTGAACAACCGATCC
>CAVRRT010000017.1:0-64175 GCA_963723305.1 uncultured Pseudomonadota bacterium | reverse complement strand
TTGGCGCGCTTCATCGACATCGTCGCCGCGCTCGAGCCGACCTTCGGCGGCATCAACCTGGAGGACCTCAAGGCGCCCGAGTGCTTCGAGATCGAGGCCGGCCTGCGGGCGCGCATGGACATCCCGGTCTTCCACGACGATCAGCACGGCACGGCGATCATCTCGGGCGCCGCGCTGCTCAACGGCGCCGAGATCACCGGCAAGAAGCTCGGCGACCTCAAGATCGTCGTCTCGGGCGCCGGCGCCTCGGCGATCGCCTGCGCCAACTTCTACGTCGAGCTCGGCGTGCTCGCTGCAGAACATCACGATGGTCGATTCGATCGGCGTCATCTACGAAGGGCGCGAGCAGGGGATGAACCAGTGGAAGGCGCGCTTCGCGCGCCAGGACGACGGCGCCCGCACGCGCGCCGACGCGCTGCGCGGCGCCGACGTGTTCCTCGGCCTGTCCAAGGCGGGGCTCTGCACGCCGGAGATGCTGAAGACGATGGCGCCGCAACCCGCTCATCTTCGCGCTGGCCAACCCCGATCCCGAGATCAGCTACCCCGACGCCAAGGCGGCGCGGCCCGACGCCATCGTCGCCACCGGGCGCAGCGACTTCCCCAACCAGGTCAACAACGTGCTCGGCTTCCCCTACATCTTCCGTGGCGCGCTCGACGTGCGGGCCAAGGAGATCAACGAGGCGATGAAGATCGCGGCCGCGCGCGCGCTGGCCGCGCTGGCGCACGAGCCGGTGCCCGACGCCGTGGCCGAGGCCTACGGCAGTCGCGCCTTTCGCTTCGGCCCCGACTACATCATCCCCAAGCCGTTCGACACCGCGCGTGCTCTGGTGGTGCGCGCCGGCGGTCGCCGAGGCCGCGATCAAGTCGGGCGCCGCCCGGCTGCACGCTCGACCTCGACGAGTACCGCGAGCGGCTGCAGCGCCGCATCGGCGGCACCCAGCAGACCATCATGCGCCAGATCGTGCAGCGCGCCAAGAGCACGCCCAGGCGGATCGTCTTTCCCGACGGCGACAACATCAAGGTGCTGCGCGCCTGCCAGATCGTGCTCGACGAAAAGATCGCCCACCCCATCCTGCTGGGCCATCCGAGCGACGATCCGCCGCGCGCCGCCGAGCTGGATCTCGACCTCGAGGGGGCCGAGATCCTGAACCCGCCCGAATCGCCCAAGCACGCCGCCTACGCGCGCGAGTACCTGGCGCTGCGCTGCCGCAAAGGGGTGACCGCCGCCAACGCCGCCCGCCTCGTCAACCGGCGCATCCACTTCGGCATGATGATGGTCCGCGCCGGCGACGCCGACGGCCTGGTCGCCGGCCTGACGGCCCCCTACCCCGACACCATCCGCCCGGCGCTGCAGATCCTGGGCATCCGCCCCGACGTCCGGCGCGCCACCGGCATGTACATGATGCTGCTCAAGAACGGCGTGAAGTTCTTCGCCGACGCGACCGTCAACATCGATCCCGACGCCGAGACGCTGGCCGACACCGCCATCCAGGTGGCCGACGCCGCGCGCGCCTTCGAGGTCACGCCGCGCATCGCGATGATCTCGTTCTCCAACTTCGGCTCGGCGCCGCACCCCGAGTCGCAGAAGATGGCCGACGCCGTCGAGATCGTCCGCGCGGCTGCGCCCCGATCTGGAGATCGACGGCGAGGTGCAGGCCGACATCGCGGTCGAGCCCGAGAAGCTGCGCGAGCTATTCCCGTTCTCGCGCCTCACCGACGCGGCCAACGTGCTGATCTTCCCCTCGCTGGCGGCCGGGAACGCCGCCTACAAGGTGCTCGCGGCGCTGGGCGGCGCGACCGCCATCGGGCCGATTCTTGCTCGGCGTCAACAAGCCGGTCACGGTGCTCCCGCGCGACGCCAACGTCGACACCATCGTCAGCATGACCGCCTACACGGTCGCCCGTTCGGCGCGCAGCCCGTAAGCGCGGCTCGAACGTCGCGCCGGTCTCGGCAGCGGCCAGCGTCAGTGCAAGAGCTTGTCGGTGTCGACCGGCTCGCCCGCGCGCTTGCGGGTGCTGGAGCTGGCGAAGCTGATCGTCGATCCGTCGAGGGAGAAGAACACCTTGCGCGTCCCGGCCGGCACGTCGGGCAGCGTGACCTCGAACGGCTGCGCGACCGCCGGCGGCAGGTGGGCCAGCGTGAAGCTCGCGCGTTGGTCGCCGGCCCGCACCGATAGCTGCGCCGACTCGTGCGTCACCGAGGTCGGGTTGATGACCTTCCCGGAGATCCTCATCCCCTTGCCGGCGGTCGCCCCCGCAGGCGTCGAGGACAGATCGATGACGTAGAGCCCGCCGGCGATGGGCTGCCAGCCCGACACGGCGAGGTCGACCTCCTGAAACACGGTGGCCGACAGTCGGCGGTCGACGTCGCGGACGGCGTCCTTGAACTGATCGAAGCGCGGTCCGAAGGCGGCGATCTGCTGCTCCTGCGCCGTCCGGGCGGCCTCCTCGTGGCGAAGCAATGTGTAAAGATATCCACAGGCTCCGAGGCTGCCCAGAACCAACAGGAACACGAACGCTCCCCAGAGCTTACGCAACGCCATGTCGTGTTAGCATACACGCGATGTTGCGTCCGGTCCGCGGCACGTTGGCGGCCCTGGCATTCGGTTCGACCGTCGCGGTGGGTGTGGTGTTCGGGACGGTGTGCTCGGTCGATTGTGCCGGGCTCTCCAACAGCGACGCCTCGAGCTCCTCTGGGGGGTCGAGCGGGGGCTCGCTGTCCACGGGGGGCGTCGGCGGCGGCGGGATCAACGGCGGCAGTGGTTCAAAGGGCACCGGTGGCGGCGTCCTCGGGACCGGCGGCGCTGGCAGCGGGTCCGGCGTCGACGGCGGCGGACAGGCCGGAGGAGGCGGCGGCGCGAACCCGGGAGCCGGCGGCGCGACCGCGACCGGCGGCTCGCTGGGAACCGGCGGCGCGCCTGGGACCGGCGGCGCGCCTGGGACCGGCGGCGCGCCTGGGACCGGCGGCGCGCCTGGGACCGGCAGCGGCGGCGTGGGGACTGGCGGCCCTGGGACCGGCGGCACGACCGGGGCTGGCGGCGAAACTGCGACGGGCGGCGCGCCGGGAACCGGCGGCGCGCCCGCGACCGGTGGTGAGACGGGGACCGGCGGCGCGACCGGCGGGACCGGTGGAACCGGCGGAAGCCACACGCCGAGCTGCTCGTACTTCCCGAAGGGATCCAGCTTCGTCACCCCGACCGACAACCTCCTGCACTGCTACTGGACGCACAGTGAGGGCAGCGACTGGGACAGCTCCGAAGCCAGCTGCGTCAGCGAGGGGGGGACCCTGGCGACGATCCTCTCGTCGCAGGAGAACATGTTCGTTCTCAGCGTCCTCTTGCAGCAGCCGAACTTCTTCATGGGAAACGGCGTGTCGCTCGGCGCCACGGATGGAAAAGCAAGCGACGACAAGAGCGGCGTCGGGACGTACGCTTGGGTGACCGGCGAGCCATGGGGCTACCAGAACTGGCACATGGGTCAACCGGACGGGTCGTGCGCCTGCCAGGACAACGACACCACCTGCGCCTGCGATCACTGGCTGGTGATGATCAACGACGGTACCTGGTTCGACCGCGCGGACAGCGTGGCGCGCCCGTACATCTGCGAAGCGATCGCACGCTGAGAGGCCGCGCGCTCGTCTGGGCGCTTCTCCCGGCGATCGCCGGGGCCGCGGCGGGCTGCGGGAAGCCGATCGCCTTCGACCCCGGCGCGATCGCCTCGCACAGGATGCTCGCCGGCGCGCCCCCCGGATTTCTCCTGGGCGCGGCGACCTCGGCCTATCAGATCGAAGGGGGAAACCACAACGACTGGACGGCCTGGGAGAAGGGGCGCTATCCCGACGGGACGCCGCACGTCGCCGACGGGACGAACGCGGCGCGGGCGGCCGACTCGTGGAATCTCTGGCGCTCCGACCTGGCGGCGTTGCAGCTGCTCGGCGCCAACGTCTACCGGATGGGGATCGAATGGAGCCGGCTCGAACCGACGGAGGGAGCCTGGGACGAGGCGGCCGCCGCGCGCTACCGCGAGATGTTCGCGGCGCTGCGCGCGGCCCACATCGCGCCGATGGTGACGCTCTATCACTTCACGCTCCCCCCCTGGGTCGCCGCGCGCGGCGGCTGGGAGTGGGCCGGCGCGCCGGCGGCGCTGGCCGCGTTCGCCGGCCGCGCGGGGGCGGCGTTCGGCGATCTGGTCGACTGGTGGTGCACCATCAACGAGCCGAACGTGCTGGTCGCCAAGGGCTACCTGGCGGCGCAATGGCCGCCCGGCGTGCGCGATCCGCGGCGGGCGGCCCTGGTGATGGCGGCGCTCATGCGCGCGCACGGGCTCATGGCGCGCGCGCTGCGCGAGAGCGACCGCGCCGACGCCGACGGTGACGGGCGCGCGACGCGGATCGGAATCGCCCAGAACCTGCGCATCTTCGACCCCTACTCCGGCAACCCGGTCGACGCGCTGGTCGCCGGCGCCGCCGACGGCTTCTACGACGAGTCGTTCCTCGACGCGGTCACGCTGGGCCGCGTCCGCGTCGTCCTGCCGGGGGTGATCGACATCGACGAGCCGTTCCCGCCGCTGGCGGGGAGCCTCGATTTTTTGGGGATCAACTACTACACGCGCGATCTGGTGGTGGGGGCGCTCTGGGGGGCGAACCTCTACACGCCCGCCGCGGTGCCCGATCATCCCCGCAACGATCTGGGGTGGGAGGTTTACCCGGAAGGGCTCTACCGCCTCTTGGTCCGCTACGGGCGGCGTGGCTGGCCCCTGGTGGTCAGCGAGAACGGCGTGGCGGACGGGCGTGACCTCTTGCGCGCCGATTTCCTGCGCGCCCACCTCTACGCCGTCGATCGCGCCCGCGCCGAGGGGGTCGACGTCATCGGCTATATCTACTGGTCGCTCATCGACAACTTCGAGTGGTCACACGGCGCGCAGGGCCACTTCGGGCTCTTCTCGATCGACTTCGACGACCCCGCGTTGACCCGCCGGCCGACCTCGGCGGTCGCCACGTTTCAAGAAGCAGCGCGGAGCCTCGGAACGCTGCGTTGAGGCGCCGGCCCCAGCTTGACTCGGGCTTTTCGCCATGATTGTGTGCACCTGGTCCCGTGCGCACACGTGGGCCTGTGCATCTATTGTCTTATTGCACGACGAGGCTAGTCCGATGAAGCACGCCAGCCCTGCAGCTCTGTTTGTCTGCGCTGGCCTCGTTTTGGGTTGCCTCGCTCTCGGTTGCGCGGGCGTCAAAGAGAACTCCACGACGCCCACCGGCGCGGGCGCGGCGACCGGCAGCGGCGGCAGCGGCAGCGGCTCGGGCGGCAACACCGGCACCTGCGGCGCACAGTGCGATGACTTCGGCGGCGGCCCGGTCGGCCCGGATGGCACCAGCGGCTCCGTCCCGTCGGGCGCCGCGCAGATCTTCAGCGCCAGCGGCGGCGGCAGCAACGGTCCCTGTCTCTACGAGCCGCAGGACGGCACCCTGTTTCCGAACAACTGGCTGCGCCCGCGTTTCAGTTGGACGTCGACCGGCGATCTCTACGAGCTGCGGGTGAGCGGCGGCAACCAGGCCGACGATCTGATCGTGTACACCGATCAGGCCACCTGGACGATGCCGGCCACCATGTGGGATGCCCTCGGCATCGACAGCAGCGGTGGGTCTTTCAGCGTGACGATCAGCAGCTCGTCCCACGGCGGAGCGCCGGCCACGGGGACGACCACCGGCTTCTCCATGGCACCGGTCGGCGCCTCCGGCAGCTTGGTCTATTGGTCGCCGATGGGCTCGACCAACGCCGGCAAGGGCGTCCCGGGGAAGACCGTGCTCTCGGGGTTCGCCGTCGGAGACGACGGTGTCACGCAGGTCTTGGCGCCCACCGACGTCACCACCAACAATCCGTCCTGGAAGACGATGGACCCCGCGTACAACCCGCGCGCGGTCAGCTGCATCGGCTGCCACAGCTCCACGCCGGATGGGAATTACATCTCGTTCAACGACAACTACCCATGGGGTGGGGTTCTCGCTTCGGCGCAACCCGGGCAGACGTTCGGACTGTCACCGACGTTCGTGGGAATCGGGAGTGCGGGGTACGCCGCCTTCACGCAACCGTGGGTGGGGATCACGACCTACTCCGGCAATCACTGGGTCGACGGAGACCACGTCGCCGTCGCCCCGCTCGGGACCTGCGGCAACGGCGCCCTCTGCACGGCCAACTCGGCGGTCGACGCCGACCAGCAGCCCGGCCTCGCCTGGTTCGACCTCGAGAGCTCGGCCAGCTACGCGACGATGGCCGATCCGGCCACCACGCTGCAGGGGACGGCCTGGAACTGGATCTATCCGCCGGACACCACCAACCACCGGTACGCCGCCGCCCCCTCCTGGAGCCGGGCGCCCAACGACGATTTCGTCGTCTTCACCGCCACCAGCAACGTGAAGTCGGGACGTCTCGGAACCGGCACCGCTCACCTTTACCAGGTCCCCTATTCGAGGACGGGCCCGCAACCGGCGACGCCCATTCCGGGCGATGCTTCGGATCCCAACTACGCCGAGTACTACGGCACGCTCTCGGCTGACGACGCGTACATCGTCTACGACAGAATCTCCGCCAGCGACGCGGCGACCAATCACCCCAGCCTCGATACGTCGGCGACTGGCTGCAACCCGTCGCCGTGCGTCTGGGAGGGGATGTACATGCAGCCCGATACGGAGCTGTTCGTCATCCCCGAGGCCGGGGGGACGGCGACCCGCCTGGCGGCGAATGACCCGCCCCAGTGCCCCGGGCAGAAGACCAGCCCCGGCATCAACAACACCTGGGCCAAGTGGTCGCCCGAGGTCGTGACTGCGCCGAACGGCGACGTCTACTACTGGCTGATCTTTTCGTCTTGGCGCCAGGGGATGGTCGACGCGAACAGCTCCCCCATCGCCCAGCTGTTCATGACCGTCATGGTCCGGACGGAGCTGGGGGTTCAGACCTTTCCGGCGGTTTATCTCTGGAATCAGCCTGCGAATATCAGTAATTTCACGCCTGCCTGGGACGTGTTCAAGATTGGCGTCGTCGGATAGACGCGCGTTCGGCTGGCGCCTTCGGCCAGGGTTGTTCGAGCAGCACCCGCAGCACCCGTAGCAAACCGAGTCCTGCCAGTGCGGTGAGGGACTCTAGAAATTCTCCCCAGACCTCCCCAAGACTCTTAGACCTCTCAAGAAAGCCCATTCGATGACGAGAAAAGCCAATCCCCTGGTCCTCACGAGCCTCCTGTCGCTCTCCGCCTGGTCACTTCCGGTGCTGGCGCAGGACGCTCCACCACCTGTGGCGCCCGCCGTGGCACCGGCGGACGCCCCCGCGCCCGAAGCGACGCCGGCGGCAGCGGTGGCGACGCCCCCGCCGGCGGCGCCGAAGAAGAAGGGTGGGAGCGGGCCGTCGCTGGGGCTGAACCCGGACGCGCCGCAGGTGGGTGGTCTGGTGACGACGACGTCGGATGCACCGGCGGCGGTGGAGGAGCCGGCGACGGGCGAGTGGAAGTTCGACGTTACGGGATACTTCCGGGCGCCGCTGCGGTTTTCGTGGGGCCCGCCGACGACGCCGGACACGCTGCCGGGAGCGAAGGGGAACGCGGGGACGCAGCTGCGGACGCCGCCGCTGGTGCCGGACGCCAACTACATCGACTGGCGGTACACGAACAGCATGGTGGGACCCTGGACCGAGCTCAACTTTCATTACGGCAACGACCGGGTGAAGGCGACGGTGCAGATCGCGTCGTACAACATCACCGACTCTGGGTACCGGCGGCTGGAGTCGAACCTGGGGATCAACGAGGCGTTCCTGTCGATGAGCTGGCCGGAGTTCGTCAGCGAGAACGCGCGGCTGACGCTGATCGCCGGGGCGTACACCAACCGCTACGGGGCGGCGGGACGCTACGACGCCGGGCGGTACGAGACGTACCTGTTCGGGCGGACGCACACGGCGGGCGAGACGCTGACCTTCGACTACGACCTGAACGACTGGACGATCGAGGCGGAGGAGGGTTTCGGGGGGAAGCTGGAGCCGATCCCGTTCTACGGGCAGCCGCAGTCTCCGACGTCGAATGCGCCGGCGAACGAGGAGCTGCCGGCGTGGGACCCTTATCCGGGGCCGGTGCCGCAGGAGTCGACGTTCGTGGCGCACGGGCACCTGGGAGCGGTGTTCAAGAAGGAGCTGATCCTGGGGGCGCACTTCATCTACGTGTTCGCCAACGACAACGAGCGAGCGGGCTCGTACCAGGGGACGACGGGGTGGGACGGGCCGGGGAACATGAACAGCATGGCGCCGGCGCGGCAGCCGCAGGACCCGAAGCCGAGCATCTGGATCGGCGGGTTCGACGCCAAGCTCTTGGGGGGCGTGCTGGGCGACGGGTACCTGGGGTACTCGCACCTGCAGGCGCAGAACGGGCTCTATCTGGCGGACGCCATCGAGGTGCTGCACTCGTTCGGAGGCTGGCAGCTGCACGACAACTACTTCGGCCCGCCGGGCGGGGTGCAGCCGGTGACGGGATCGATCGACAGCGTGGAGCTGCAGTACAGCTTCAGCTTCGGGCAGCTGTTTCACTACCCGCAGGCATTCTGGGGAGACGGGCCGGACATCATCGGGACGATCTTCGGGATGTTCAACCACGTGCACGCGCCGGACGACACGATGTACTCGCTGAACAAGCTGAAGTTCGGGACGGAGTGGACGTACGTGCCGCTGGCGTGGCTGGGCCTGGGCGGGCGGTACGACGTGGTGGAGCCGAACCTGAACATCGCCGGGGAGTCGTTCTCGGTGATCTCGCCGCGGATCATCTTCCGGACGGCGTTCGTGACGCACGAGCAGGTGATGATCCAGTACTCGCGGTACTTCTACGGCTCGGACTACAAGGCGGGGACGGGGCCGCTGCCTGGATTCGTGAGCGGCTCGCAGTTCCCGTACAACAGCCAGCCCGGAGGGTCGGGTCTGGGAGTCGACAAGAACGCGGCGCAGATCGCGGCGATCATCTGGTTCTGATCGGTTCTGATCAGTTCTAACCAACGTTCAATTCGTTCAGGCGAGGATCCAATGATGAAGAGTGACGCGAAGAGTTTGGTTCTGGCGCTGGGCGGCGCCACGATGCTGCTGGTGGGGTGCGTGATTCCGGACAAGTCGGCGTCGGCGCCGACGGTGGCGCCGGGGTCAGCGGCGTCGATCGGCGGCGGGGCGGCGGCGCCCGCGGCGACGGCGACGGTGGCGGTCGGCAAGGACTGCGGGCCGAACGGGCTCATCGACGACGGCGAGGACGGGAACAACCAGAACCTGCCGAACGACAACCGCGGCGGGTACTGGTACACGTTCAAGGACAAAGGGACGACGACGGTGGAGCCGACGGCGGGCGAAGAGGGGGGCACCTTCGCGATGAGCGAGGGGGGCCACGATTCGCAGTACGCCGCGCGCTACCACGGGACGATCGGGACCGGCGCGATCGTGTTTTCGGGAATGGGGATGAACTTCATCGACCCCAAGGGGCCGTACGACGCCTCGAAGTACGCCGGGATCTCGTTCTGGGCCAAGAAGGGGGCTGACTCGACGGGGAAGGTGCGGCTCAAGGTGCCGGACACGAACACCGATCCGGACGGCGGGGTGTGCACGGAGTGCTTCAACGACTTCGGCGCCAACATGGTGCTCACCAACGACTGGAAGCTCTACAGCTTCCCGTTCAAGACCATGAAGCAGCTGCCGGACTGGGGCGCGCCGCACAAGCCGCACATCACCCCCTCCAAGATCTACGGCGTCCAGTTCCAGGTCAACGTGCCCCGCTCCACCTACGACATCTACATCGACGACCTGAAGTTCTTCTGCGAGTAGAATCGCCCACGGCGACGGGATTCGATGATCACGGCCGGCCGTTGCCACCCTGGGGGTCGGTGGCGGCCGGTTTGTCCGTTTGAGACGTCAGAAAAAGAGGACCAGCGATGCGATTTGGATACTTCGACGACAAGAACCGCGAATACGTCATCACCACGCCGAAGACTCCCTACCCCTGGATCAACTACCTCGGGTCGGAGAACTTCTTCGCGCTGGTCTCACACCGCGCGGGCGGCTACTGCTTCTACCGCGACGCTCGTCTCCGGCGCCTCATGCGTTACCGCTACAACAACGTCCCCACCGACATGGGGGGCCGGTACTTTTACATCAACGACGGCGGCGACGTCTGGAATCCGAGCTTCGCGCCGACCAAGGCGGCGCTCGACACGTTCGAGTGCCGTCACGGCCTCGGCTACACCCGCATCACCGGCGAGCGCAAAGGGGTGCGCGCCTCGCTCCTGATGTTCGTGCCGCCCGGCCACACCGCCGAGGTTCACGAGCTCAAGATCAAGAACAGCACCGCAGGCCCCAAGAACCTGAAGGTCTTCTCCTTCATCGAGTGGTGCCTCTGGAACGCCTACGACGACATGACCAACTACCAGCGCAACTTCTCGACCGGCGAGGTCGAGATCGAGCGCGGCGGCAGCACCATCTATCACAAGACCGAATACCGCGAGCGGCGCGACCACTACGCGTTCTACAACGTGAACACCGAGGTCGCAGGGTTCGACACCGACCGCGAGACCTTCTTCGGCCTCTACAACGACTGGAGCGCGCCCGACGTGGCCATGAAGGGGCAGTCGTCGAAGTCGGTGGCCAGCGGCTGGGCGCCGATCGCCTCGCACGGCCTCGACGTCGACCTCGGGCCCGGCGAAGAAAAGACCTTCGTCTTCACGCTCGGCTACGTCGAGGTCCCGCGCGCCGAGAAGTGGGAGAAGCCCGGCATCATCAACAAGAAGCCGGCGCACGCGCTGATCGAGAAGTTCTCCACGGCCGCGCAGGTCGCCGACGCGATGAAGGGCCTCTCCGAGCATTGGTCGCGGCTGCTCTCGAACTACTCCGTCGAGTCGACGGACGAGAAGCTCAACCGGATGGTCAACATCTGGAATCCCTACCAGTGCATGGTCACGTTCAACATGTCGCGCAGCGCCTCCTACTTCGAGACGGGGATCGGGCGCGGCATGGGATTCCGCGACTCGAACCAGGATCTGCTCGGCTTCGTGCACCTGGTGCCGGAGCGGGCGCGCGAGCGAATCATCGACATCGCCTCCACGCAGTTTCCCGACGGCAGCGCCTACCACCAGTACCAGCCGCTCACCAAGCGCGGCAACAACGACGTCGGCAGCGGCTTCAACGACGATCCGCTCTGGCTGATCTTCGGCGTGGCCGCCTATATCCGCGAGACCGGCGACTACGGGATCCTCGACGAGCAGGTCCCCTTCGACAACGATCCCAAGACCAAGACGTCGTTGTTCGAGCACCTCAAGCGCTCCTTCAACCACGTCCTCAACAATCTGGGGCCGCACGGGTTGCCGCTCATCGGCCGCGCCGACTGGAACGACTGCCTCAACCTGAACTGCTTCTCGGAGACGCCCGACGAGTCGTTCCAGACGACGGGCAACAAAACCGGCCGCACGGCAGAGTCGGTCTTCATTGCCGGCATGTTCGTCGGCGTGGCGCCGGACTACGCCTACCTCGCCGACAAGCGGGGCCTGGCCGACGAGGCGAAGCTGGCGCGCGCCGAATCCGCGAAGATGAACGACACCATCCTCAAGCACGGCTGGGACGGAGAATGGTTCCTGCGCGCCTATGACTTCTTCGGCAACAAGGTCGGCACCAAGGAGACCAAGGAGTCGCAGATCTTCATCGAACCGCAAGGCTTCTGCGTCATGGCCGGCGTCGGCATCGAAGGGGGCCAGGCCAAGAAGGCGCTCGACTCGGTGAAGGAGCGGCTCGACACCAAGTACGGCATCGTCCTCAACAACCCGCCCTACTCCGAGTACCACGTCGAGCTGGGCGAGATCTCTTCGTACCCGCCGGGCTACAAAGAAAACGCCGGCATCTTCTGCCACAACAACCCCTGGATCATCATCGCCGAGACGATGATCGGCCGCGGCGATCGCGCCTTCGACTACTGGAAGAAGATCGCGCCCGCCTATCTCGAGGAGCAGAGCGAGGTGCACCGCCTCGAACCGTACGTCTACGCCCAGATGATCGCCGGCAAGGACGCCGTCCGCCACGGCGAGGCCAAGAACTCCTGGCTGACGGGAACCGCGGCCTGGAACTTCGTGGCCATCTCGCAGTACCTGCTGGGCGTGCGCCCCGACTTCGACGGCCTGCGCGTTCACCCCTGCATGGGGACGGAGGTCGGCAAGTTCACCGTCACCCGCAAGTGCCGCGGCGCCGAGTACCGCATCAACGTCAAGAACAGCGGGCAAGCTGGATCGTCGGGAGCGCCCAAGCTGACCGTCGACGGCAAGGCGATCGCCGGCGACCTGGTCCCCTACGCCAAGCCCGGCTCGACCGTCATCATCGACTGCGAGGTCTGAGCTACGCGTCAGACGGAGCGCGGCTCGATCCGGCGACGCACCCGCCTCACACAACGAAACGCCTTCACAACAAAAAAGCCACCTGCGGCTCGCCGCAGGTGGCTTTTGGTGTTTCTTCGGGGCGCGCCAATCAGGCCGCGCCCGGAGTTACCGCTACTAATCCGTCAGCAGGGCCAGGTTGGCCACGCAGAAGTTGTAGGGGCTGGCGGAGGTGGTGTTGGTGAACACCTGGAACTGGATCGACTGGACCTTCGTCTTGTCGAAAGCCGGCGGCGTGATGCCCTGTCCCACGAGGTACATCGGCCCGGCCACGTCGGCCCAGTGGATGACGACGTGCTGGACCGCGCCCGCCTGGACCGAGAGCGGAGAGTAGGCCATGGTCCCGCCCTCCCAATAGGGCGAGTCCGAGCCGCCGTGCTCCCCATCGAACGGGAAATTGACCCGCATGGAGTTGGTCGGGATCAGCGTGCCGCTGAAGTCGAACGCCACGCCCGTGTAAGGCGTCATGTCGAAGTCTCCCTTCACGCCGGCATCGCCGCCCGGGTTGTTGAAGTCGAGGCCGATGCCGCCGCCCCAAAGATCGCTGTAGTCGGAGGCGGTTCCGCTGGTCGGGGTCTCGATCACCTTCGCCGCATTTCCGCTGGTGCACATCTGACTGGTAGCCATGGTGGTCGGCGGGAACTGCTGCCCCGGGGTCGGTACCAGCATGTTGGTGCACGACGCGTCGGTCGTAAAGCCGGCCTTGGCGCAGTCGCTGTCGGCGAAGTCCGTGCTGGCCATGTCGGCGGCCGGCCCCGCGCTGTCGGCGTAGACGTACCAGGCGCCGACGACGCCGGTCACGGCCGTGTCATCGACGAAGCCGGTGGGGCTCGAGACGAGCGGGTCGCCCGCGACGCCGCTGTTGCCGCCCAACCCGCTGGTCCCGCCGGAGCCGGTGGTCGGGGTGCCTGTGCTCTTGGAGCTACAGGCGCCGCCCGCGAGCAGCAGGGCGCCCGCCAGGGTGGTGATGAAGAGATGCGAGATTTTTTTCATGTTCGTTAGGCCTCGTGTGAGCGTTTTGGGTTCTGGGGGATTTGGAAACCAGGACCGCAGCAGCCGCCAAAACTCCCGGCCGCTCCGGAAATAGAATGGTGTAGTATCTTCTCCGACGTTTCTCGCGTCAAGACCGGGACGGCGACCGAGGCGTGCCGCTCCGGCACGACGACCGGACCGTTCTCGTTCGTTCCCGTTCGCGTAGAACGCCATATCACTAGATTAGGAGGTTCCTGAATGTTGCGCGGCTCTGGCCTGGTTGCATTGCTGTTTGGGTTCGCAGCCCTGGGATGCGCGGCGGCCTCTTCGGGCAGCGGGAGCGGCGGCTCGGGGGGCGGCACGGGGACCGGCGGCGGCACCGGCGGCACCGGCCCCGCGATCGTGATGAACCCCTCATCCGACTACCCGCAGAACATGGGCTCAACCGCGGCCTTTCCATACCCGCAGGGCCATGCGCTCCCCAACTGCACCTTTCCGATCTACAGCACCGACATCGTCCAGACCGCCTACACCAACTGGAAGACCGCCTTTTACGACGGCACCAAGATCATCCGCCCCGAGAACGGCAACGATACCGTCTCGGAGGGGATCGGCTACGGCATGCTGATCGGCGTCTACATGAATGACCAGCCGATGTTCGACACCCTCTGGACGTACGCCAAGGCGCACCCCTCGGGCAAGAACGACGGGCTCATGACCTGGTGCATTCCCGCGGGCTCCGGGAGCTGCTCGGGCGCCAACTCCGCCACCGACGGCGACGAGGACATCGCCTACGCGCTCCTCATGGCCAGCCAGCAATGGAGCGGCGGGACCTATTCGTCCGACGCGATGACGATGATCAAGAACATCCTCGCGCACGACGTGAGCGGCGGCATCCTCGAGGGGGGCGACGGCTTCAACAACACCAACGAGCTCGATCCCTCGTACTTCGCGCCGTCCTACTACCGGACCTTCGCCACCTTCGACAGCGCCGACAGCGCCGCCTGGATGGCGCTCGTCGACAAGACCTACGCGATCCTGGCCTCCGCTTCGGGGAGCTACGGCCTGGTCCCGAACTGGGTCAACCAGAGCGGCACCGGAATAACCGTCACCAACGCCATGGTCGACCCCTACTTCGGGTACGACGCCTGCCGCATCCCGTTCCGCATCGGCATGGACTACTGCCTCAACGGCGAGCCGCGCGCGCTCAGCTACGTGCAGCTCATCTCCGCCTTCTACTCGTCGAAGTCGACCGCCAGCTCGCTGGCCGGAATTCAGGACGGCTACACCACGACCGGCGAGAATCCGACCGGCACGCTGGGTGACTACACCGCCGGCATGGCCTTCACCGGTCCCGCCGGCGTCGGCGCGATGGCGGCCGCTGACGACCCGCTGCGGGACGTCAGCTACGGGACGCAGCGGGGGGATACCACCGGACCGGGTAAGAACGTCAGCGGGACCTTCACCTACTTCCACGCCTCGTGGGGCGTCCTCTCGCTGATGGCCATGTCCGGGAATTTCTGGGACATGACCCAGTAAGGCCGCGCTCCAGCCGTGACCCGCGATCGGGACCGAGCGGCCGCTACATCTGCGAGTAGTCGAGGAAGTTTCCCGACATCATCAGCATGGTCACCACCCGCAGCGACTGCGGGAAGTAGGCGGCGTTGCCGGCGCCGGGGTTGCTGACGCCGAAGTTGAAGGCGCTGTCGAGCAGCATGGGATACCCGGCCATGCCGGCGACACCGACGGGGCCGATGAAGGCCATGTTCGGGTTGCTGCTGGTCTTCGTGCCGGTGGCTGAATAGCCGTCGCCGATGTTGGCGGCGTTCCCCGAGACACCGCTGCTGCCGTTGAAGAACCCGCCGATCTTCTGGAGGTAGGTGAGCGCGCGCGGCTCGGCATTGAAGCAGTAGTCCATGGCGATTCGCCAGGGGATGCGACAGGCGTCGTAGCCGTAGTTGGGACTGCAGTTCATGCACGTGCTGGAGGCGCTGGCGATCATGTCCTCGAAGTTGCTCGCGTCGGGGACCAGCCCGTCAGTCCCCGACACGTTGGCCAGGTGGGTGTAGTTGGTGTTGACCACGTAGGTCGACCAGAAGGTGTCGCCGGTCGCCTTGGCGAACACCCGGTAGTAGGCGGGCGAGAAGTAATCGGGGTGGGTCATGTCGGCGGTGTTCGCGTTGTCGCCGATCTCCAGCGTCCCATCGTTGAGCAGCGAGTACTTGCGCATCGCCGCAATCATCGTCTGCGCGGTGGTCAAGTAGCTCGCCGAATTCCACTGGTCGGAGGCCATCAACAGCGCCCAGATGATGTCCTCGTCGGCGTCGGTGGCGGAATAGGAACCGACGATGCTTCCGCTCGAGGTGAGGCACCAGTTCATGAGCCCCTTGCTGTCGAGGTGGGCGTTCACGTAGGCCAGGAGCTGATCGAAGGTGGTCTGATCGCCCATGTAGACGGCGGCGAGCATGCCGTAGCCCATCCCCTCGGAGACCGTTCCGCTCGTCACGCTGGTGCCGGAGCAGCTCAAGGTCTGGGGATTGGTCACGCGAAGCGCGCCGCTGGGGGCGCCGCTCGACGTGACGTAGGTGCTCTTCCAGCTCGAGTAAGCGCTCGACGTCGCCGAGGCGGCGTTGGCCACCGTCGTCAGCGTGCAGGAGCCGCTCGCCTTCGTTCTGCGGGAAGGTGAACGGACCTCCCATCCCGAGGCTGGCGCCGGTGCCGCCGGTGGCGGTCCCGCCCGTGCCGGTGGCGCTCGAGCCGCCGGTGGCGGTCGAGCCGCCGGTGGCGCTCGAGCCGCCGGTTCCACCACCGCTGGCGGCGGCGGCGCAAGCGAGGAACGGCAGACAAGCGAAAGCCAAGAGGGAACGACGAAAGATCATCTTCGGGAGCTCCTTGTCGAAATCTAAGACCATCGAATTTATCACGATTCCCGAAACGCACCGCGCCACTTGGCCGACGCGCCGCCCCTGCGGCGCTCCTTGGCCGGTGCTCCCGCGCCGGCGGCGCTCCTTGACCGGCGCCGCCGCGCTGGCGGCGCTACTTGGGCGGCGTGGCCGGCGCGGCCGGTCTGTCGGCGGCGTCCTTGGCCGGCGCGGCCGGCTTGTCGGCGGGGTCCTGGGCCGGCGCGGCCGTTTGTCGGCGGCGTCCTTGGCGCCGGCCTTCGCGCCCGCCTTGACCTTGGTCTTGGGGCGCGGCTTTGCTTTCACCTCCGCCTTCTCGTCGAGAAACGCCGCCACCCAGGCCAGCGGCGCGTTCCAGTTGATCGCCTCTTCGTTGGCCGACCAGGCCTCGATGTTGTCGGCGAAGCATTTCTCGGGTGCGCAGCCCGCCAGGCCGGCGGCCTGGACGTAGGGGTCCTGCAGGCCGGAGTTGGGGCCGCCCGACACGATGCCCGGCGGCGGCGACGGGAACTCGGCGCTGGCCTGGTGCGCCCAAAAGCGGTGGTGCGGGTTCTCGAGCGGCCGCTCGCCGTAGCCGGTGACGTACGACTTGTCGAGCGGGTTGCGCCCGAGGACGTAGTTCATCCCTTCGGCGACGGCGGCCAGATACTTCGCCTCGCCCGAAAAGTCGTTGGCCAGCGCCAGCACGATCGCGTTGTTGAGGACGAACGAGTTCGAGCCCCAGGGATATCCCTTGGCGCTCGGCTTGAACGGCAGCCGGTAACCCTGCTCGGCGACCAGCGCCTGGAAGCTGTCGGCGGCGGTCTCGACGGCGACCCGGCAGTCGTCGATCTCCTTCGGCGGCAGGAGGTTCGGCACCAGCGCCAGCGAGATCGTCCCCAGCGCGCCGACGTCTCCCCAGTCGAACGCCGACGGCAGGCCGTCGCTCCCCTGCATGACGGGCATCTTCTTGAAGTAGGGCGACTTCTGGAGGAACGCCTTGTAGCCATCCTTCTTGGTCGTGATGAAGAGCTCGGCGGCGGCCCAGTAGAACTCGTCGCTCACGTTGGTGTCGTCGTACGGCCCGCCGCCGACGGCGGAGGTGCCGGCGTAGACGGCGGGGTTCGCCGCGGCCGCCGCCCAGGCCTTCTCGGCCGCGGCCAGGCACCTGGCGGAGAACGCCTTGTCGAGCTTTTCCAAGATGCGCGCGCCCTGCGCGGCGGTCGCCGCCAGGTTCAGCGTCGCCGCGGTCGACGGGCGGCCAGAGGAAGCGCGGCTGATGGCGTCCTCGTCGGGGCGCGTGCCGAGCGCCGTCCACTCCTTGTCGTGGACCTTGTGGTGGACCATGCCCGCCTTCGGCTGGCCGTCGGGAACCTGCATCTTCGAGCATGAACTCGAGCTCCCAGCGCGCCTCGTCGAGCAGGTCGGGGATCTTGTTCTTGTTTTCGGGGATGTTCATCTTGCCGTCGCCGAAGTCGCCGTCGCGTGCCGCGCTGCGACGGCGCGCTCGTACTGGTTCATGCAGCGTCCAGACGGCGATGCCGCCGTTGACGACGTACTTGCCGTGATCGCCGGCGTCGTACCAGCCGCCGGTGACGTTGAGCTTGTAGTCGCAGCCCGAGCCCTGGAGGCAGGGCACGCCCTTGTCCCCCTGGTTCGGCGCCACGCCGACGTGGCCCGCCGGGCGCGTCCACTGCTTGCCGCCCGCGTAGGGCATCGCGATCTCGATGCCGCTGCGGGTGTGATAAAAATACGCCAGCGCGTCGTACTTGAGCTTCTTGTAGAGGTCCTGGCCGATGTCGAAGGGGTGGCTGACGTCGGCGCCGACCCACGAGCGTGTAGTCCTTGCCGGGCGTCTTGAAGGCCGAGAAGTCGGCGACCTGCACGTCGTCGCCCGACGGCGACGTCCTTGCCGAACGAGCTTCGTCTCGCCCGAGGCCACCATCGCGCCGCCGTGCTTCTTGAGCTCCCACGGCAGCGGCGCCGTCTGCGGTGGTCTTGATGGTCGCCAGCTTGGGCAGATCGGGCAGGTAGCCGGTCTGGTTGACGAGCACGTTCGGGATCGGCGCCTCTTCGGCCGTCTGGCGTCTTCGCCTTCGCGAACTGCGGATCGTCGAGGTGGATGTCGTCCAGGCAGACGGTGTACGGCGCGGCCGCCGTCTCGCCGGCCATGGCTGCCGCCGAAGTGAAAGGCGAGCTCCGCAGTCGCGTCGTCGGCGCTCTCCATGGTGAACGCGCCCACGAAGCGTCTGCGGATGCGTCGTCAGATCGGCGGTGTCGGTCCAGTACTCCTTGTAAGGCGGTCCCGACATGCCGACCTTGGCCTTCATCTTGATCGGCTTCGAGGCGTGGGCCATGTACGAGATGGAATAGGTGTGCCCCTTCTGGATCACCATCTCGCGGTGGCGGGCCTGCGACGTCCCAGCCGTTGACTCCCTTGTTGGTGACGTCGACGCAGAGCTGGCCGTCCTTCACCGCGGCGCTGCCTGCCGCCGGGCGAGCTGAACGAAGTGCTCCAGGGGATGTACTTGCCCCCGTCGAAGCTGTTGTTCTTGAGCAGATCGTTCCCCGACAGCTTCGGCACGTTGACGCCCGGCGAGCCGTTGGTCGGCGCGGCCTTCCAGTCGGAGACGGCGCCGCGACGGGCGTGGCGGCCGGCGCGGGCGCCGGCACGGCGGGCACCGCGGCCGGAGTGACCGGCGGCGGTGTCGGCGCGGGCGTCGGTGCGCAGCCGGTGACGGACCAGAGCGCGAGTGGAGCCACGAAGAGAGCAATCGCGCGCGGGCGAGCCGCGCGGCGGCGAACGATGATCTCGATCATTCGAACCTCGGGGGAGATACACCGGCACACCGCCGGCCGTGAGACGCTACTCTGAAAGCAGCGGGCGTGGAAGATGTGCGCCGCGCGTTGGCTCGACGCGCTGCTCGGGGTCGGCTACTGCGGCGGGGTGCCCGACGCCAGGACGCCATTGACGTAGGCGGTGATGGTCGTCTGCTGAGCGAAAGCGCCGGTGTTCGCCGTTCTGCCGGCGGCGCAGGGCTGGAACGAGTAGTCAGTCGCCTGCATGGAGTCGAAGGGGTTGGCGTAATTCGTCGCATGCACGCGAAGCTGGATTTGTCCTGTGTCCGAGAGCGCCGCGAGTGAGCCGGCGGCCGCCGCGAAGTCGACCTCCATGTACTCGTTGGCGCCGGTCACTGCGGGCGAGATGGCCGCGAACTTGGCGGTGATGTCCGCGGTCGGAACCGTGTTCGAGTAGTCGATGTCGAGATGCGGCGGATCCGAGGTCTCGGCGACTTGGAAATAGTAGCGGAAGGTGATCTGACTGAGCGGAATCGCCGCCGACGAGGTGTTCAAGACGTCGAGGTAGAGGCCGATCGACTGCGGCGTCGCCGCGCTCTGGCAGTCGGTGTCGACAACGACGAGACCTGTTGCTGGGGCGCCGCCGGTCCCTGGCGAGCCGCCGGTCGCTGGCAAGCCGCCCGTGCCCGTCGCGCCGCCGGTTGCCGGCGCGCCGCCGGTGCCCTTGGTGCCGCCGGTCGCCGGGATGCCGCCGGTGCCTGTGGTGCCGCCGGTCGCCGGCGAGCCGCCGGTGCCTTTGCCGCCGGTGCCCGTGGTGCCGCCGGTCGCTGGCGAGCCGCCGGTGCCCTTGCCGCCGGTGCCTGTGGTGCCGCCGGTCGCCGGGATGCCGCCGGTGCCTGTGGCGCCGCCGGTGCCGGTGACAATGGAGCCGCCGCTGCCGGTAATCGCTGTGCCGCCCGTCCCCGTCGTGCCGCCGCTCCCGGTGATACCGGAGCCGCCGCCGCCCAGCGACCCTCCCTCTCCAGGGACCGATCGATAGAAGGCCTCGGGTCCCTGGCAGGCAACGATCGGCAAACCGAGCGCGGCCGCCACGAAGAGGGAACGCCAAACAACGATCTTAAGCTTCGACATGAGGAAGTCTCGTACCTCGCCGCCCGAATCTCTGGATAAGCAGCCCGCGCAATTCGTCAGAAGGTCGTAAAGGCCGAATAGTCCGGCTGTCCGGCGGTGAACTGGTAACAGTAGCCGCCGTCGATCATTGCGGGGAGCGACGGCCAGTTTTGACCGCACGCCTCGACCGTTCCGTTGATGGAGAATGTTCGGGGGGCGGTCACGTTGCTGCAGTTGCCGCCCTGAATGGCGACCGTCGACTCGAAGCAAGCGGCGCCGGTTCCGACGTTGCCCGAGCTGAAGCTCTTCGTTGTGATCTCGGTCGGATCGCTGCAGAGCCCAGCGCACGGTCCGGTCCCCATGGCGCCCGCCGCGCCGCCTGTTCCGGGCGCGCCGCCGGTCGCTTTTCCGCCAGTGCCCGTGACGCCGCCGGTGGCCTTGCCGCCCGTTCCCGTAACGCCGCCGGTGGCCGCGCCGCCTGTTCCGGGCGCGCCGCCGGTCGCTTTTCCGCCAGTGCCCGTGACGCCGCCGGTGGCCTTGCCGCCGGTTCCCGTGACGCCGCCCGTGTGGGTTCCGCCGGTGCCGGTGATGCCTCCGGTTGCCGTACCGCCGGTGCCGGTGACGCCGCCGGTGTGGGTTCCGCCAGTGCCGGTGACGCCGCCGGTTGCCGCACCACCGGTGCCGGTGATGCCGCCGGTGGCCACCTGGCCGCCCGTTCCATCGCCGCCGGTGCCGGGTGGCGAACCGCCGAGCCCCGAAAGCCCACCGTCGGTGCGGAAGAACTCCTCCGGTCCCTGACAGGCGAACAGCAGGACGCCGAACAGCAACCCGACGGCGAGACCGCGCGTCAAGGAATTGCTAAGCGGGGGCATAGATCACGGATTTTATCCCGGCTGGGAAGCCGATTCCACTGTCAAAGGGGGGCGGTGCCCGGGGACCCCGTTTCGGGCCCCCGCAAGCTGCGAAAACGGAGGCTCGCCCGCCGCGGCTTAGTTCTCCGTGACGCTTGTGATCGTAATGCTCGTGGCGCCGCCCGCCGTCCCGCCGGCGATCTGAAGCTGGATTGCGTTGATCGGCGCCTTGGCGTACGCCGTCCCGTCGGGCGGCGAGTCGTAGCACTTCGTGTTGAAGGAAGCGTACGGGATGGTCAGTGGGCTGGTACCGGTGACCGTGTCGCACCAGGTCGTGGTCCCGTCAGTAATCTGTGCCCGGAACGCCGTGCCAGTGGGCGCCGTGTACGCAAACGTGAACGTGAGACTAGCGCCCGTTGGGGTCACGGTGGGGTGAGCGGTCCCTCCCGAGGAGCTATCCCCCAGATTGAAGCCGAGCCCGATGAACGAATACATCGTTCCGCTCACCGCCACGATGTTGCCGGTCTCCGTCAACTTGCAGGGCATTCCGCAGGTCGAGAAGTCGGTGGGCGCGAACGTGGTTCCGTACGTATCCGCGTACGTATACGCGTAGCCGGACCAGCAGCCGCCTCCCTTGGCTGGCGTCGTCACGAAGCCGGCGGAGGTGACGTCAAAGCTCGTCCCGCAGGTGGTAACGCCGGCCCCACCGGTGCCCGTCGAGGTTCCGCCGGTGCCCGGGCTGACGCCGCCGGTTCCGGGGCTGATGCCGCCGGTGCCGGTGGTACCACCCGTGTGCGTTCCGCCGGTCCCGGGGTTGATGCCGCCGGTTCCGGTGCTGCCGCCGGTGTGCGTCCCGCCGGTGCCGGTGGTACCACCCGTGTGGGTTCCGCCGGTGCCGCTGCTGTTGCCACCGGTGCCGCTGCCATTACCGCCGGTTCCGGTCGAGCTCGAGCCGCCTTGGCCGCCGCCGGTGCTGCCGGAGACGGTGTCGCCGTTCGCGCAGGAGTAGTTGAGGAGGCCGAGTGAGAGGAGACCCACAAAAACTAGTCCAGAGCGCAGCTTCATGGCGAAGGCCTTTCAGTAGGGGTGACGCGTCTCCCAAGAATACAGGGAAGAAAACAAGGAATAAGAGGACTGCGGAAACGCCGCCGTCCCATTTTGTAGCGCGGACAGGGGGTCAATACAATATCGACCGCGATGCCCGCCCCCGCACCGGCCGCCCGGGGTCGATGGCTCTTGACGGACCGCGCCGCCGACCAAGATTGAGTCGAAGGCTGATGCGGCGGGAGGTCGGGATGCGGCGCGACGTGGCGATGGCGGGGCTGGGGTTCTGGTTGCTGGTGTCAGCTCTGGTTGCGTTGATGGCCGGGCGCGCACGGGCCCAGGCCCCGGCGCTCGCGCCGGCGATCATGCCGACGACCGCGCCGACGGCCGCGCTGACCTGGGGGCAGTTCCACGGGCAGGTGGTCTTCAGCGACGTGCTGATCGCCTCCGCGGCACAATTTCCATCGGGGGCCGCCATGATCGAGGCGCTGCGCCGATTGAAGCGCACGACGGTGGAGGGAGCCGATGGATTCTGGCGGCTGCACCTGGTCGCCTTCCTCGATCCGGCCCCCAAGACCGCGTCGTTCCGGCTGCGCGCGACCGACGTGACGGATCCCAAGGACCGCCGCGAGGTGAAGATGTTCGAGGTGGATGGCCAGCCCGGCCAGAACGAGCTCTCCATCAACGATCTGGTCGTCACCGAGGTGATGGGCTTCGCGCGCGGGCACCGCTACGAGATCGCCGTCATCCCGCGCGCGGACGAACCGCCCGCCGGAAAAGCAGACGTTTACGCCAAAGGGGTGATAACCCTGATGTGAGTGATTCGCCCCCGCGTCTTCGTCGCCGTCGTCGTCGCCGCCGCCGCCGTCTTGGCGGTCGTCACTCTCCCGGGCGCACAGGCCCGCTCGCGGCACGCCAACGAACGGACCGGCAAGCTGGTGCCGGCGTTCTCCGAGCTGGTGAAGGCCCGCAAGCGCGGCGATCGAAGCGCGCTTGGGCGCCTGGGGGATCGGATCGGGCCGGCGCGGCTGGCAGAGGCGATCACCGGCGCTGACGAGCCGGTGGCGGAGGCGGCGCTGGCGGCGGTGCCCTTCACGCGCGGCGGGGTCCTCCTGGTGGGCGCGATCGCCGACGCGTTGCCGGCGTCGGATGCGGCGCGCGCCACGGCGGCCGCGTCCGCTCTGGGGTCGCTGCTCGACGGTGCGGTACCGACGGCGCTCGAGGACTGGGACGTGCCGCCCGATCTGGTCGCGCGCGGCTGCGACGGCCTGCAGGCGCTGGCGGCGCGCAAGGAGGCGCCGCTCTCCGCGCGGCTGGCGGCGCTCGACGCGATTCAGGAGGCGGCGCCGAGCTGCCGCGCCGACGCCGATCTGGCGCCGCTGGCGCACGATCCGGCGGCGGAGATCAGGCGCGCGGCGGCGCTGGTGGCGGCGGCGGGGCGGGGCCGCGCGGCGGTCCTGGCCGGCGCGATCGGCGACGGCGATCGGAGCGTGAGCGCGGCGGCGGCGGCGGCCGACTGCCGCGTCGAAGGGCGCCGCGTCCCGCCGGCAAGGAGACCGCGCCGTCGCCCTCGCGCGGTCGCGGCGGCGCGGGTGATGGCCAGGGCGCAGACGACGCCTCCCGCCGATGCGGTCGAGATGCTCGACTGCCTGGCAGCCGCCAGAACGCCCGCCGACCGCGCCCTCTTGGATGAGCTTGGGCGCGGGCCCGCTTCGCCGCTGCGCGATCGCGCGGTGGAGCTCGGAGAGCTGGCGAAAGGGCACCGGTAGTGGGCGGCGAGGCCGATCTGGCAAGCGCGCCGTCCGCCGGTGAGTTGGCGGCGGCCGATCGCGGCGGGGAGCGGCTGGCGAGCGGCGCGCGCCGGGTCAGCGCGCTCACCATGCTGTCGCGCCTGCTCGGGCTCGCGCGCGAGCAGATCTTCGCGCTCACGCTGGGGGCCGGGCTCTACAGCGACGCGTTCCTCGCGGCGTTCCGCATCCCCAACCTGCTGCGCGATCTGTTCGCCGAGGGGGCGCTGTCGACGGCGTTCGTGCCGACCTACGTGGCGACGTTGCGGCGCGAATCGGCGCGCCGGCGGCGCACGCGCTGGCGAACCGGGTGATGTCGACGCTGACGATCTACCTGGGCGCGGTGGCCGCTGCTGGCGATGATCTTCCCGGGGCCCGTCGTCCACCTGGTGGCGAGCGGGTTCTCGCCCGAGAAGGCGGCGCTCTGCGCGCGGCTGGTCCGGATCATGATGCCGTTCCTGCCGGCGATTTCGCTGGCGGTGGTGGCGATGGGAGCGCTCAACGCCGAGGAGAAGTACACCGCGCCCGGCGCTCGCCTCCTCGATGTTCAACCTGGTGGCCATCGCGGGCGGCGCCGTCGTCTACTTCATCGGCCGTCGTCGCGCGTCGGCGGTGACCGCCTGGGCGGCGTTCACGCTGGCGGGCGGGCTCGCGCAGCTCGCGATCCAGGTGCCGCCGCTGTGGCGCTCCGGCTTCCGTCCGCGCCTGCTCCCCGACCTCGCGCTCTCGCGATCCGGGCACGCGGCGGATCGCCATGCTGATGGCGCCGGCGACGCTGGGCGTGGCCGCCGTGCAGGTGAACGTGGTCGTCAACTCGTCGTTCGCCAGCCTCATCTCCGACGGCGCGCTCTCCTGGCTGTCGTACGCCTTTCGGCTGATGCAGCTGCCGATCGGGGTGTTCGGCGTGGCGGTCGGCACGACGGCGCTCACCCACCTGTCGCGCGACGCCGCGCGCGACGACTGGGACCTCGCTGCGGGCGACGCTGCGCCGCGGACTGCGGATGGTCCTGTTCCTGACCGTCCCGTCGACGGTCGGCCTGGCGCTGCTCGGCGTGCCGATCATCCGCCTCATCTACCAGCACGGCCGGTTCTCGCCGCACGCGACGCGTCGAGACGGCGCGCGCGCTCTCCGGCTACGCCGTTGGCCTGGTCGCTTACGCCGCCATCAAGGTCGTCGCGCCGGCGTTCTACGCGCTCGGCCGCACGCGCGTGCCGGTCGCCGGCCAGCGTGACGCGCCGTCGCGGCCGAACCTGGTCTGGAACATCACCGACCTTCCGCCGCTTCGGCCACGTCGGGCCTGGCGCTCGGGACGTCGCTGGCGGCGCTGGTGAACTTCTCGGTGCTGGTGCTGGCGTACCAGAGCGCAGATCCACGGCCTCTTCACGCGCGATCTGGTCGTCGCCGCTTCTTCGAGATCGTCGCGGCCGCCGCCATCATGGCCGCCGTCGTCTGGCTCGTCTCGTCCGCGCACTCGAGCTGCTCGCCGGGCGCGGGCACCGCGATGTTCGCCGCTCAAGGCCTTCGTGCCCATCGCCATCGGCGCCGCCGTCTACTTCGCCGCCGCCCGCGCCCTCGGCGTCGAGGAGGCGCGCAGCCTGCCTCCCGTTTTCGTCGCTAGAGGTCGCTCGCGGCCCTTTCCCGGCCGCTATCGTCTCGTGCGGCATGCGGTCGCGTGGGCCGCGGAAGTACTGCATCGGCGAGTAGAAGCGGAAGTTCGAGACGCGGCTGGTGTAGACGCAGGCGTAGGCCTCCACCTGCTCGCCGAACTTGCTGATCTCGTACCCCTCGCGGAACATCGGTCCCCAGTAGGGATTGAACGCGTCATCGATGGCGTCCTCCAGCGCGCGGTGTTGGGGGCCGTCTGCGCGCAGGTCGCGCCGCACCCGCTCGATCGCCTCCTTGATGGCGCGCTTCGCGGGCTCGTCCCCGCGGGGTCAGGCGCTTCAGCGCCGTTCTTCTGCAGCGCCCGCAGCGCCGCCTGCCGCTCGTTCAGCTCGGAGTCGAGGTGGATGAGCTCGCCGTCGAGCCGATCGAGCCGGCCCAGCTCCGGGCGCAGCCGATCGTGCGTCGTCACCTCGTGCTCCAGCTCTTGCAGCACCATGGCCGTGCGCCAGTTCGAGGACTTGCGCGAGCGCAACATGTCGCCGTAGATGTGGTCGCCGACGAACAGCACGCGATCGCCGCTGGCCCGCGCCCGCTCCTGGAAATCCTTGATGTTGCCCCCCGAATAGATGCGCCCGCGCTGAAACGGGCCGGACGGGCTCTTGCCGAGCGGGTTCCCCTGGGTGTCGAGCTCGACGAAGGGGCGTTCTTCGGTGAAGAACTCCGGTTTGCCGGCGCTCACCACGATCACGTCGAAGTAATGCCGCCAAGACGGATATGACTGATCGATGCTGTGCGCGCCGTCGAGGAGGTAACTCATCATCGCCGACGTGTAGTCCCAGGCCGAGTTGGTGAGGAGGAAGAGCCGTTTCCCCGAGGAGCGGAACTTGTGCAGCGTCTCGGCCAACGCCTCGTCGCGCTCGACGTAGCTGGCGAGATCGGCGCTGACGATGGTCTTGATCGATCCGTCGCGGTGGGCGAGGTCGATGCACTCGCGGATGTGCTGCCAAAGGGCGGTGTAGTCCGGCTTGCCGGGCGGATCGTGGCGGTCGAAGTAGTCGACCAGCACGGCGTAGAGCACCGCCTCCGGGAGCGCGAACAGCGAATCGATCCAGGCGTAGCGCCGGCTGGAGAGGCGGGTGCGCTCCCGCTGGTAGAGCTCGCCCACCTGGGCGCGATCGATGTTCTTGAGGCCGTGGCGCGCCCGCCCGGGGAAGCCGTAACGGTCGGGCTTGAAGATGTTGCCGTTCTCCTGATCGACCACCAGGCCGCGCACCGCCAACATCGGGTCATAGCCGAGGGTGCGGATCGCCTTCGGGTATCCCTTGGCGGTCACCAGCTTGTCGAGGGTGGCCCGCATCGACAGCTCCTCGATCCGCGCCTGGTTGTAGAGCGCCAGCGTGTAGTCCATGTCGAAGCCGACCATCTCGATCTTGTCGAGCCGCAGGTTGCGGTTGACGTAGATGCGGCTTCTCCTGGGGACATCCAGGGGGCGCGTCGCCGGGTCCGTCGGGTCGGGGGCTCGAGGGGGGCGCGCGATCACCTCGCTCGCGATGGTCACAGCACTATTTTATCACGCCTCTCCACCGCCGGCCCGGAGTCGCTAGAATCGACGGCACCGTGAAGATCGCGCTCGCCCAGATCAACCCGACCGTCGGCGACTTCGAGGGGAACAGCCGCCTGGTCCTGGAGGCAGTGGCGGCGGCCGAGGCGCGCGGCGCGGCGCTGGCGATCTTTCCCGAGCTGGCGCTCTGCGGCTATCCACCCAAGGATCTGCTGGAGCGCCCGGCGTTCGTCGAGGCCGCGCGCGCCGCGCTCGACGGCCTGACGGTCGCCCTGGCCGGCGCGAAGACCGCGGCGCTGGTCGGTTTCCCCGAGCGCGGAGAGACGACGGCGGGGAGAGGGCTCTACAACAGCGCCGCGCTGATCGACGGCGGACGGGTGGTGCACGTGGCCCGCAAGTCCCTCCTGCCGACGTATGACGTGTTCGACGAGCGGCGCTACTTCGACCCCGCCACCGAGGTGGCGCCGGTGCTGTTTCGCGGGCGCACCCTGGGGATCTCGATCTGCGAGGACATCTGGAACGACGCCGACTTCTGGCCGGCGCGGCTCTACCGCGCCGATCCGATCGAGGCGCTCGTCCGCGGCGGGGCGGAGATCATCCTCAACCTCTCGGCCTCGCCCTACACGCTGGAGAAGCGCCACTTGCGGCCGCGCATGCTGGCGGCGACGGCCGAGCGGTGGCGCCGCCCGTTGCTGTTCGTCAACCAGGTCGGCGGACAAGACGATCTGGTGTTCGACGGGGCCAGCCTGGCGTTCGACGCCACCGGCCGGGTCGTCGCGCGCGGCGCGGAGCACGCCAGCGATCTGATCGTCGTCGAGGTGGAGGGCCACGCGGCGACCGGCGATCTGCGGCCGCTGGAGGCCTCCGACGAGGCGTCGGCGCTGGCGGCGTTGGCGCTCGGCACGCGCGACTACGCGCGCCGCTGCGGTTTCTCACGGGCGCTCCTCGGTCTCTCGGGCGGCATCGACTCGGCGCTGGTCGCCTGCCTGGCCGCGCGCGCCCTCGGCCCCCGCAACGTGCTCGGCGTTGCCATGCCGTCGCGCTACTCGTCGCCCGGCTCGTTGAGCGACGCGGAGGCGCTGGCCAAGAACCTGGGGATCGACTTCACCGTCGTCTCGATCGAGCCGATGTTCGCCGCCTACCTGGCGGCGTTGGCGCCGGCGCTCGAGGCCTTCGCGGCGCCGGCCGCTCCGGAGGCCGCGACGGCCGCCGCCGATCTCACCGCGCAGAATCTCCAGGCCCGCGTGCGCGGCGCGATCCTGATGGCGCTCTCCAACCGACAGGATCGACTGCTGCTCAGCACCGGCAACAAGAGTGAGATCGCCACCGGCTACTGCACGCTCTACGGCGACATGGCCGGCGGCCTCGGCGTCATCAGCGACGTCCCCAAGACGCTGGTCTACCGTCTGGCGCGCGCGGTGAACGGCGAGCGCGCGGTCATCCCCGAGTCGACGCTGACCAAGCCGCCGTCGGCCGAGCTGCGGCCGGACCAGACCGATCAGGACAGCCTGCCGCCCTACGATCTGCTGGACGCGATCTTGAACGCGCACCTCGTCCGTGGGCTCGACCTGCCGGCGCTGGTGGCGCAGGGCTTCGACGCCGCGGTCGCGCGCGACGTGGTCCGGCGCGTCCAGCAGAGCGAGTACAAACGGCGCCAGATGCCCCCCGGCCTCAAGATCACCGGCAAGTCGTTCGGCCCCGGCCGCCGCTACCCCATCGCCCGCCGCTGATTCTCGCTTGCGGTCCTGCGGTCTTCTTGTATCGTGCGCCGGCTCGAAACCGGAGGAAACGTAACGAAATGCGCGCTGTGATTGCAGTTTTGCCCGGTGACGGAATCGGCCCGGAGGTCGTCGATCAGGCCCGCCGCGTGCTGGCGGCGGTCGGCGAGAAGTGGGGACACACCTTCACCCTGAAGGACGCGCTCATCGGCGGCATCGCCATCGACGAGACCGGCTCGGCGCTGCCACCGGAGACGCTGGAGATCGCGCGCGCCGCGGACGCGGTGCTGCTGGGCGCCGTCGGCGGCCCGAAGTGGGACGACCCGCGGGCCAAGGTGCGCCCCGAGCAGGGGCTGCTGGCGATTCGCAAAGCGCTGGGCCTGTTCGCCAACCTGCGCCCGGTGGCGGTCAACGCCAAGCTGGTGCACGCCTCGCCGCTGCGCCCCGAGCTGTTGGCCGGCGTCGACATGATCGTCGTTCGCGAGCTGACGGGCGGGATCTACTTCGGCGACAAGATGCGCGACGGCGATCGGGCCTCCGATCTGTGCGTCTACACCGTCGCCGAGGTCGAGCGGATCGTGCGCACCGCCGCGCGCATCGCCCGCGGGCGGCGCAAGAAGCTCACCTCCGTCGACAAGGCGAACGTGCTCGAGACCTCGCGCCTCTGGCGTGAGGTGACGGTGCGGGTGATGAAGGAGGAGTTCCCCGACGTGGCGCTCTCGCACATGCTGGTCGACGCCTGCGCGATGCACCTCATCCGCCGCCCGACCGACTTCGACGTGATCGTCACCGAGAACATGTTCGGCGACATCCTGACCGACGAGGCCTCGATGCTCGTCGGCTCGATGGGGATGCTCCCCTCGGCGTCGCTCGGCGAGGGGAAGCGGGGCCTCTACGAGCCGATCCACGGCTCGGCACCTGACCTCGCCGGCAAAGGGATCGCCAACCCATACGCCACCATCCTCAGCGTTGGGCTGCTCTTTCGGCATTCATTGGGGCTCGAAGCCGAAGCGCGCGCGATCGAAGGCGCGGTGGCGGCGGCCATCGATGGCGGCGTCCTGACGGGTGACCTCGCGCCCGCAGGGACCCCGACCGCCGGGACGGCAACCGCGGGCGACGCGGTGCTCGAAGCCCTGCGGCGCGGCTAAAGCAGGCGATCCGGGCGCCTGGCGGGACACAATCCTGGCGCCCCCGCTCCCGCTTGGCGGCGGCCGGCACCCCATCGACAGTCCGCGGGCGGGCTGTTAGAGTTAAGGCGTTCAGGCGAGTTTCCGCGGTGCCACGTCAGTCGCCCCTCGTTTCCACTCTCCGCCCGGCCGGTGCAGATCCCGACCGCGAGCCGTCGCTGTTGACCGTTCGGTCCGGCGCGCCGCGACGGCAATCGCCGGTCGCCCAGATTTCTCCCTAGTTGGTGCCCGAGACGCGCCGAACCCCCGAATCCGTGTAACGAAGGAGAGAGAAATGGGAACCAGGCTCTACGTAGGAAACTTGTCGTACAACGTGACGGAACCCGAGCTGCGCGAGGCCTTCGGGGAGGAGGGGCGCAACGTGGTGGAGGTGAAGGTCGTCATGGATCGCGACACCGGGCGTCCGCGCGGATTCGCCTTCGTGGAGATGGGGAGCGATGCCGAGGCTTCAGCGGCCATCACCTCGCTCACCGGTCGCGAGATTCAAGGCCGGGCCATCAACGTCAGCGAAGCGCGCGAGCGCGCGCCGCGCGGCGGAGGCGGCGGTGGCGGCTACGGTGGCGGCGGCGGTGGATACGGCGGCGGCCGGGGTGGTGGTGGCGGCGGCGGTCGTGGCGGCGGGGGCGGCGGCGACTACGGCGGCGGTGGTGGCGGCGAAGGCCGGGGCCGCTCGCGCCGCGGCGGCTGGTAGCAGCCTGAACGCGCCGTCACCGCAGCAGCGGCCGACGGCGCGACGCCTTACCCCAGCGCGCGCAGGCCTTCCTGGTCGGAGAGGATGACCTTGCGTCCTTCGGTCTGGATCAAGCCTTTGCGCTTGAACTGCGAGAGGGTCAGCGACACCGTCTCGCGCGTCGACCCGATCAGGTTCGCCATCTCCTGGTGCGTGATCTTGAGGCCGACGATCAGGCCGCGCTGATCGAGCACGCCGTGCTCCTGCCCGAGGCTGAGCAGCAGCTCGGCCAGCTTGGCGCCCACGTCCTTGAAGATGAGCTGCTCGACGCGCGTCTCCAGGTCCTTGCGCCGCGCGATGAGCGCGCGCGCGAACTTGTAGGCCGCTCCGCCGTCGTTCCTGAGCACTTCGTCGAGCGCCTCGCGCGCGATCTCGACGGTCGTCGAGGCGTCCATCGCCTCCGCCATCTCTTCGCGAGGTCCCCCCTCGAGCAGGCAGGGCTCGCCGAAAAAATCACCCTCGCTGCGGTAGGCAAGCGTCAGCTCCTTGCCGTCGCGCGTGACCTTGGAAATCTTGATTCGCCCGCTGGTCAGGAAGTGGACCCCCTGGGCGCGGTCCCCCGGAAGATAGATGACCTGACGCGGCCGGTAGCTGCCAAGACTCAGCCCAGGCAAAAGAGCCTGAAGAACGTCGAGGGGGCTCTCCGCCAGCACCGCACACCGCCGCAACAACCCGATCGCTTCCTTGTCGTCCACCGCCATTTGACGCGGTTGTAGCATGAATCGGAATGTCAAAAGTCGGTGAAGTAGGCTACATACCGCGGCGCGTCTTCGCCGCGCGGGCCAAAAGGAGAGCGCCGACCGCCAAAGTGAAAGCACCGAGCGTGCCGAACAGCAGCTTCGTGCCAGTCGCGAGCGCGTCGGTGTCGTCGGCATTCAGGCGCGCCAGGATGATGAGGCAGGCGTTGTTGACGAAGTGAGCGGCCATCGCCGGCACGATCGAGTCGCTGGCGAGCGCGATCCCGGAGAGAGCAACGCCGAGGACCGCCGTGGGGAGCAAGCGCCAGGGATCGGCGTGGAAGATGCCGAAGAGAAGCCCGGTCAGGATGGCGGCGACGGCGGGGGAGAAACGGGTCGCCAGCCCGCGCAGGATGGGGCCACGAAAGAGAGCCTCCTCGCAGATGGCCGGTGTCAGCGCCATCAAGAAGAGGGTGAGGAGCGTGCCCCGACCGCCGTCGGCGGGCGCCACCGCGTGGCGCAAGCTCTCGACGACCTCCTTGGGCGCCGGAAGGATCCACGCGGCGACGAGGCCGACCACCACCCAGGCCGAAAGGCCGATCAGCAGCGCACCCGCCATGGCGGTCCCGGATGGGGCGCGGAGGCGGATGACCTCGGCCACCGTCTGTCCCCGGCCGCGCGCGTAGAGCCAGGTCAGGCCGCCGAGGCCGACCCATTGCGAGAGCGCCAGCCCGGGGCCGAGGCGCCAGGCCTGCAGCGGAGCGAAGACGAAGAAGAGCAGCACGCAGGCGATCCCGTAGAGCGCCAGCGCCTGGCCGGCCGTCGGGGGCTCGCCGTTGGCGACGTCGGCGGGTGCGGCGCGGCCGCTCACGATGTGCCGGAGCCAGGCTCCCAGGCCGATGCCGGCTTCGTCGGTGAAGAAGAGCCGCTCGGAGTCGTAGAGACGGGCGGCCAGCGCGAGCGCCGCCGCGCCGTAGAGCGCCGTGCTGGCCAGAACCGCCAGCGCGATGCCCAACGACGCGCGGCCGAGGATCAGAATCGCGCGCCAGCAGCGTCACCCCCACGCCGGGAATCCAGGCGGTCACGCCGCCGAGCCGGAAGTCGCCCAGGCCGGCGGTGAGCGCCGGCGCCATGCAGAGAAAGTAGATCGGCGTCAGCAGCGCCTGCGCCTCCTTGAAGCTGCGGGCGAGCGCGCCGACCGCCACCATGATCGAAGCGAACAGGAATGCCGTCGGCGGGACCACCGCGAACGCGGCGGCGGTGCGGAGCCAAGGGATCGGAATCGCCGCCTTGGGGCCGCCGGCGAGGAGGCGCGTCCCCTCGAGAACGGTGAGCGACATGGAGGCGAGGTTGAGGAAGCCGGTGAGCGAGGCCAGCGTGGCGACTGCCAGCACCTTCCCCGCCATCAGCGCCGCGCGATCGATCGGCGCCGACAGCGTCGTCTCCAGCGTGCTGCGCTCGCGCTCGCCGGCGGTGATGTCGATGGCCGGGTGGAACGCGCCCAGCATCACCATCACCACCACCACCAGCGGCAGGACCTTGGAGAGGAGATAGCCGCTCACCTGCGCGCGCGGCGCGATGCCGGCGGTCACGACGGAGAACGCCGGCGCGCAGGTGGCGCCGTCGGCGGGAGCGGCCAGCGCTTCGGCGACGCGGTCGCGCGCGGCGGTCGACTCCTCGCGGGTCTCGTCGAAATAGAGGCGTGCCGGTCGAGGCTTGCCGGGCGCTCCGGCCGCCACCTCGACGATGGCGTCGACGCGGTTGGCGGAGAGGTCGGCGCGATCGGCGGCGGCGGTGACGACGACCGCGGCCCCGGCGAGCCGCCTGCGCAGCTCGACGGTGAGGGGAGGTGGGCCACTCACGGCGACGCGCGCCACGTGCGCCTCGACCCGCGCCACCCGGGCGGCCAGCACCTGCGCCGTCACCAGCGACACGAGCGGGTAGACCGCCAGCGGGAAGAGCACCATCACCGCCAGCGTGCGCCGATCACGCAACGTCTCGCGGAGCTCCTTCCCCGCGACCAGCCTCACCTCACGCAGCTTCACGGCGCTGTCTCCGCCGCGCCGGTCTGTGTCTGCTCGGCGGCGACCAGGCGCAAGAACGCCTCTTCCAGGCTGGGAGCGTCGCCCGCGCTCGCGCGCAGCGCCGCCGGCGTTCCCTCGGCCAGGAGGCGCCCCTCATGCAAGAGTCCGATGCGATCGCAGAGCAGCTCCGCCTCAGCCAGGTAGTGAGTGGAGAACACCACCGCCTTCCCGCGGTCGCGTTCGGCGCGAACGAAGGCGCGGAGGAACCGCGAGGCGAGGATGTCGAGGCCGGCCGTCGGCTCGTCGAGGATCATGACGGCGGGGTCGTGGAGCATCGCGCGCGCTATCGAGAGCCGCTGGCGCTCGCCGGTCGAAAGCGCTTCGCAACGGCGGCCGAAGAACGGCGCCAGGTCGAGCGCGCGCGCCAGCGCAGCGATCCGCGCGTCGGCCTCCGCCGGCGTCAGCCCGAAGAGGCGCGCGAAGTAGTCGAGCAGCTCGCGTCCGGTCAGCCGCGGGTAGAGCCCGGTGGTGTTGGTCAGGAAACCGAGCCGCCGCCTGACCTCCAGAGGATGGGCGGCGACGTCGATCCCGGCGACCAGCGCGCGCCCGGTGGTCGGCCTCAGGATCCCCGCCAGCACCCGCAGGGTGGTGGTCTTGCCGGCGCCGTTCGGCCCGAGCAGGCCGTAGATTTCACCCGCGGCGACCGAGAACGACAGCCCGGCCACGGCGGTCTTGGAGGCGAAGCGCTTGACCAGCGAATCGACGACGACGGCTGGGTCGCTCATGCGGCGCCGAGGATAGCGCGTCGGCGGTCGGCGCGGGCGCCGGGCCGCCTCCGGGCGGCAGGACGTGGAGGTGGGGCGTCGTTCGCTTCGTTCACCGTTGCCGCACGGCAACGCCTCCCCGCAGTCTCCTAGCAGCCGCCGGGGGCGCAGTAGATCTCGCCGCTCGGGAACTTCAACGTCTGGCAGGTGCCGACGGTGGCGATCTTGCTGGTCGGATCGTAGGTCCCGGTGCAAGGGGGCGGCGCGGGGGCACCGGCCGGCGGCGGGGCGCAGAACGCACCGCTGTCGTCGTACTGGACGTAGACGCGCATCGGTCTCGAGACGCCCTTGTTTCCGACCAGGTCGGCGGTCTCCACCGCAATGCAGATCCACTGGCCGTCGGGGATGTTGTTGGCGCGCGTGTCGAGCTGGTTCCCCAGGCAACGAGCCGCGTCGATCGGCTCGACCGACCAGATGTTCGGCAAACCACCGGCGTAGCTGATGGCGATCGTCGGCTGTTCGAAGCCGTCGATGGCGCAGAGCACCTTGGGCGGCGCCGTGTCGGTCCCCTGGGTGCAAGGAGCAGAGGCAGGCAGGGTCGTGTCGGTGGGCAGGCCCAGGAAGTTGGCGGCCCCCGCGGGAGCGACGCCGGCCAGCCGGATCTTGAGCACCTCACCGCTCTGGGTCAGTGGACCGATCGTCGGTGCCAAGAGCGGGTTGATCGTGTCGCAGTTGCCGTCGCCGTCGCTGTCGACGACCAGAGGTTGGCTGTTGTCGGTCAGCACGTAGACGCCGGTGTTGTCGGGATCGATCCCGGCCAGGGGGGTGATCTTCAGCCCGTCGGCCCGGTTCCCCTGATCCTCGATGCGGGCGCGCAGATCGAAGACCTGCGGCACCATGCAGCCGTCGTTGGGCATGTCGCCCACGTCCTGGTTGACGCTGAGGGGATCGAAGAGAAACGAGCACTGATACCCGCCGGCCGAGAGGCGCATCTGACGCAGCTGCGGGGGATCCAGATCGGACAGCGGCGGCACGTTGTCGACGGAGAAGTCGTACCCCAGCGACGATTCGTTTCCCACCGAGTCCGAGGCGCGGAAGGAGATGGTGGGGAACACGATGCAGAGGCTCGTCGCGGGAGGCGGCGCACACTGGGTGAGGTTGAGCGTGTCGAACAGAATGCCGTAGACGCCGCTTCCCTGCGGCTCGAGCTGCAGGTTGAAGAGGGGGTTGCCCTGAGCGTCGCCGATGATCGCGAAAACGGAGGAATCGAGCACGCCCGACTGGTCGGTGATGGTGGCGGAGATATCGACCACCCCGCCGACCACGGCGCCCGGCAGGGGGGTGGTCAGGGTGATGCTCGGTCCGGAGGTGTCGATGACGAAGGTGCGCTGGACCTCGGAGGTGGCGACGCCGTTGCTCTCCTTGACGTCGAGCAGCTGCGATCCGGTGAGCGTGGGGAAGGGCTGCGCGCCCGCCGGCGTCGGCGGCGGCCCGAACCAGACCGTCTCGCGATAGACGTCGTACGTCGGGTTGGCCGAGGGGACCAAGGTCAACATCGTCACCGGCATGCCCGCCAGCGTGGCGGTGGGTGGACTGGCGCCCGGGTCGACGAGGATCTCGATCGTGAGGCTGTCGTTGTACGGCTGGCCCTGGGCCGGCGAGTTGACGATCAGGGTCGGGCCCCCCTGGATGGTCAGCATGACCGTCGCCTGTCCCATTACGCCGCTCGAGCTGGTGGCCGAGACCGTGAGCGTGTAGCTCCCGGTCGGAAGATTGCCGATGCTGATGGTCCCGGAATAGGCATCGCCGCCGCCCGAGACGAGCTGTCCGCTGGAGAGGGCAGCACTGCTCCCCTTCGCCGTGAGCGCCATCTTCACGCTGCTGGTGTCGATGAAGTCGGTGCCGCTGTCGTCCACCGTCACGCTCACGTTGACGTCGGTCGACTCGGAGACGACCGTGCCGTCGGTCGGCGAGACGACGGTGACGGTCACGCTGCCGCTCGGCGGCTGGGTCCCGACGCCGCCGGCGCCGGTGGTCGGCAGGTAGGAATAGTTGCTGCCGCTGTTGGTGGTGCAGGCGAGCGGCAGGAGAAAGAAGGCGGCGAGCGCGGCGAGACCAGCGCGCGCGGTCACTGCGCGGCCACCGTCGGCGGGCAGATGAGCGATCCGTTGTCCGTGCAGCAGTCGACGGGGATGTCTTGCGCCGGGTTGCAGCTGTTTCCCAGGTTGGTGGGCGCCGCGGCGTAGGGACAGGGGGCCACGTTGGCCACCAGACAGCCGCTGCAGAGAGAGACCGGAAAGTGGAACGGGTCCGACTGCATGTGGTTTCCGTTGTTGGTCGTCCCCAGCGCCTCGATCGTCAGGTCGACGGTCAGCGAGGGGTCAGCCCCGATCCCGCCGGCGGCGAGCAGCGCCTGGGCGAGCCCGACGGGGAACGCAGCCACCGAGGCCGAGAGCTGGCCGCCGCCCGACTTGACCCCGCCCGACCAAGGGACCTGGTAGTGGACGAGCGCGCCGGCGCTGGTGAACACCGACTGAATCGACGACGGGGGAGGGGCGCCGATCGGCGCGATGTCGATCTGAAAACCCGAGAGCTGAATCTCATTGGGGTCGATGCTGGTGTTCGACGCAGAGGCGGGGAGGTTGTTTTCGATCAGAGGGAACACGAAGTAAGCCGAGAGAAAGTCGCCGCGAACGATGCTGAGATCGAGCGTTCCCTGGCCCTGATACACCGTCGGATCGACGGGGATGCTGCAACCGCCATTGGAGATCACCGGCACTTGATCGTTCAGGATCTCGAACTGTCCTGGGACCCGCCCGCAGGCGGCCAAGGCGATGGGCAACACCACGGCGGCGAGCGCGAGAGGGCGGCGATGCGGCGGACGACGATTCATTTCTAGGCTCCAAAGGTGCGGGCGCGACGCGCGCTGGCGCGTGAGCTCGACGGAGAACATTTGACTTGCGGAAAAGATCCGCGCTCAATGTATTGGTTGGCGACGCCACGCAATCTGTTGCGGTTAATCGGCGATTCGTCGGGAGCGACTGCCGTCGAGTACGCGCTCATCGTGAGTGCAATCGCGGGACTCATCGCAGCCGTAGTCTATGTCCTCGGCGCAAAGACCAACAACATTTACAACAACGTGTCCAAAGGCTGGTAAAGGGCGCGGTCGAGCTGCGTTCTTGTAGTCGGGATGCGCTTCTGTAGGTGTCGGACGGACCCACGGCCTCTTGCTCCCACCGGGGTCCTTGAGGTCAAAATATTCCTAAAGGTTGTTTCCGCCCTGGTCGATGCAGTGTCAGGACACTCACAAGAATTTAGTGTGCAGTGCTCGGAGACGGCGCCCGATGATGGTCGGTCTGATTCGGGCACGAAACGACCTGACCAACCCCGCAAGGAGAGAAGCCAATGCTCAAGAATGTAATCAAGCTGTTCAGGGACGAAGAGGGCGCCACCGCGGTCGAGTACGGACTCATCGTGGCCGCCATCGCCGGCCTCATCATCGCCGTGGTGTTCGTCCTCGGCGGTAAGGTATCGAACAACTTCAACAACATTCAGGCCAAGATGTAGCGGAGCCGGCCGGAAAAAGATCCGCAGGGTGGGATCGCTTTGGCGTACATCTGAAGATTGATGGCGTCGTCGCTGCTTCACCTCGGACCTTTGGCGCTGGGGCTCATCGTCGCCGTCGTGTTCGATCTTGGATGGCGACGGATCCCCAACGCGGTCTCCGGCTTCGTGTTCCTCTCGGCGGTGGTCCTGCGTGGCCACGACCAAGGGGTTTGGGCCGCGCTTTCTGGTGTGGGCGCGGCGGCGCTGGTCGTCGCCGCGCTCTACCACCCCTGGCTCAAGGGGGGGATCGGGGGCGGCGACGTGAAGCTGGCCGCTGCCACCGCGGCCTGGGTGCCGTTCGCTCGGCTTCCCTGGTTCGTTCTGTCCGCTGCCGCCTCGGGCGGCGTCTTCGCGGTGATCTACTACCTTCGCGCGCGCGCGCCGGCTCGGGCCGAGATCCGCGCCAACTTGACGCTGACGGTGCTGCACAACGATCTGCCCGCGGTCCCCTCTCATCGGGCCGGGCATCTGTCGCTTCCGTACTCGCTGGCGATCGCCGCGGGCGCGGCGGTCGTGTTCGTGCTCATCCGGTGAGCGCGTCCCCCTCCCCGGAAATTCTCGACGTTTCGCTCGACGTTTCGAAGCAGCTCGACCGTCACGCCAGGCGCGACACGATCTTGATGCTTTTCGCCAATCGTGCGAGCTTGCACAGTGAGCCGTGATCCGGTTGCTCTGCTCGTGGCACCTAAACTCTACGGCGCAGTCCGTCGATGATCCGTTTTATGCTCTGCGTGCGTCCGGACGCGCGGACCCTGGAAGCGATCCTTTTCTAGGAGATGCCTGTGGCGATCAATGACCAAATGGGAGGACCGAGTCGGCTGCGCGCCGCGGCCGGGGCTTCGCGTCGCTCAGGGACGAGAGCCGCGCTCTTCTGGGCGTTCGCGCTGGTCGCCGGATTGGCCACTGCGCTCTTCATCTCGCGCTACGTGAACAACCGGCAGGGGGGCGGCATGGTGGCGATGGCGAAGATCGTCGTCGCCGGGGTGGACATGCCGCTGGCGGCGAAGATCAGGGCGGAGGATCTGAAGCTGTCGGAGTGGCCGGCCGATCACCTTCCGCTCGGCGCCGTGCGCGATCCCAAGGAGGTCATCGACCGCATCTTGATCTCCCGCTTGCTGGCCGGACAGCCGGTCCTGCCAGGGATGCTCGCCGCGAAGAACGCGGGGAACGGGCTGGCGGCGCTCATTCCGCCGAACATGCGCGCGATGGCCGTGCGGGTCGACGACGTCGTGGGTGTGGCAGGCTTCATCCATCCGGACGACCGGGTCGACGTGCTCGTCACCTTGCATCCGACCCGACCGGGCGCGGAGACGACCACCAAGGTCTTCATGCAGAACGTGAAGGTGCTGGCCGTCGGTCAGGAGGTGGAGGCCAACGATCAGGCGCGCATGCATGCGACTCCGGCGACGGTGGCGACGCTCCTCGTCTCCCCGCAAGATTCCGAGCGGCTGGCGCTGGCCTCCAGCGAGGGACGGCTTCTGTTGACGCTGCGAAGCTGGACCGATTCGCTCCCGGTCAACACGGGTGGCGCCGTCGCCGAGGAGCTGGTGGGCGACCCGACGGCGCCGGCGCCTGGCGGAAAGCCGTCGGACGCCGCCGCTGCCCGACCTGCGGCGCCGGTTGCGGCGCGGCGCGGGCACGGCAAGCAGGTGGCGGCCGCCCAGGCGCCGGCCACGCTCCCCACCGAGGCGCCCAAGAGGGACGTGGTCGAGATTCTGCGCGGTGATCGGTTCGAACAGCGCAACTTCGCCAAGGGAGACGGCCGCTAGTGAAGACGACGCCCGTGCTGCTCGCAGCGTCGTTGTCGATGATGCCGATGATGATGGTGGGGGCGAGCGGTGCCATCGCCGCCAACGACTCGGGACTGAGCCCCGTTCCGGCCATCCGCATCGAGCGCGAGGTCGGCGCGGTGAGAAACCTCGCGCTCGAGACCGGCCAGAACCGCCTCCTGATCTTGACCGAGCCGATCGGGCGGGTCTCCGTCGCCGACCCGCGTATTGCCGACCTGAAGGTGATAACGCCGGTGCAGCTTCTTCTCACCTCGCGCGGCGTGGGGACGACCGATCTGACGCTCTGGAACAAGCGCGACGAGCCGCTGGTGCTCGCGCTCCAGGTGACGCGGAACCTCGATCGGCTCAAGAGCCAGCTGGCCGAGCTCTTTCCCGACGAGAAGATCGGCGTCTCGGCGGCCGGGGATCTGGTGGTCCTCACCGGCGAGGTCTCGGACGTACGCGTTCCAGAGCGCGCCGCGGAGGTCGCTCAGCTTCACGCCGAGAAGGTGGCGAATCTGATCAAGGTCGTCGGCAATCAGCAGGTGCAGCTGGAGGTCAAGTTCGCCGAGGTCTCGCGCGCGGGGCTGCGCAATCTCGGCATCAACTTCTTCCATCAGGATTCGGGCGGCCGATTCCTGGGCGGCCTCTCCAACCCAGGTCAGCTGGTCGACGGGTTCGCCGCCGTTCCGGGGACCGGGGGCGCGCTGCCGCCGGTCCAGCCCTCGCCGGGGGCGGGGTTTTCGGTCTTCTTTTCGGGCCTCCCGAGCTTTCCGTTCAGCGCGGTCATCAACGTCCTCGAACAGAGCGGCCTGGCCAAGACCCTGGCCGAGCCGACGCTGGTCGCGCTGTCCGGGCAGGAGGCCAAGTTCCTGGTGGGCGGCGAGTTTCCGGTGCCGATATCGACCAGCCTGGGCGCCATCTCGGTGCTGTGGAAGAAGTTCGGCATCATCTTGAACTTCACCCCCACGGTGATCTCCGACGGCGCGCTTCACCTGAAGCTCTCGAGCGAGGTCAGTGACGTCGATCCGACGCGTTCGGTCACCATCGGCGGGATCTCGATTCCCGGCCTCACCTCGCGGCAGAGCGAGACCACTGTCCGGCTGGCCGACGGTCAGAGCTTCGCCATCGCCGGCCTGCTCTCGGACAAGATTCAATCGACGGTCAGCAAGATCCCGCTCCTGGGCGACATTCCGATTCTGGGCATGCTGTTCCGCTCGGTGAGCTACCAACGGAACGAGACCGAGCTCCTGGTGGTGGTCACGGCGCACCTGGCCAAGCCGGTGGCGCCGCACGACGCCCCCCATCTGCCGACCGAGAACGAGCTCAATGACCCCAACGACGTCCAGCTGTTCCTGTTTGGGAGCGACAGCGGTGGGCACGTCGAGGCCAGCAGCGGTACAATGAAGCAGGCGGCCCAAGAGGGGACAGGGACGCCGCTCCGGACGGCCCTTACGGATCGGGGACCTTCCGGCGAGATTGGGTTTATTCGCTGAGACCCGAAGGCTGAGAGACGAAGGACGATGTCGAGACCAACGGTTTTGTTGCTTGGAATGGACGACGCGCAGCAGGCTGATCTGCGCCTGGCGCTCAAGGACGTCGCCAACGTCGTCCGCTCCAAGACGCCCGCCGAGCAAATCGCCGACGAATACCGGAGCATCAATCCGGGGGCGGCGATCGTCTCGGTGCGGTCGGACACGCCGGCGCGGTTCGGCCTCATTCACAACATCGCGGCGGCGGGTGGGATCGTCATCGTCGTCTCCGAGACCAAGGATCCCGAGCTCATCCTGCGGTCGATGCGGGCGGGCGCCCGGGAGTTCGTGCTGGAGAGCGATCACGAGGAGCTGCGGGTGGCCGTCCGCAGCCACGCCAAGGTCACCTTTGGCACCGGTGAGCTCGGTCAGGTGGTCACCATCTTTGGCGCCAAGGGAGGGGTGGGAGCGACCGCCATCGCCACCAACCTGGCCGGGGCGATGCAGCGCCGATCGCTGCGGGTCTGTCTGGTCGACCTCGATCTCTACCTCGGCGACGTGCTGGCGTTCCTCGACATCCCGGGGAGCTACTCCATCACCGACGTGCTGGCCAACATGAGCCGCCTCGATCGCGATCTGCTGGCCAACTCGGTGACCAAGCACCGTTCGGGCGTCAGCGTGCTGGCCCAGAGCAGCAAGGTCGAAGAGGCGGAGCAGATCAAGGGGCCCGACGTCACGGCGCTGCTCGAGTTCCTGCGCCGCAACTACGACTTCGTGATCGTCGACGGCGTGCGCGGATTCGACGAGCTGTCGCTGGCGGCGCTCGACGGCAGCCAGCACGTCTTCATGACCCTCACCCAGGACGTGCCGGCGGTCCGCAACGGCCAGCGCTGTCTCGAGCTGTTCGCACGTCTTCAGTACGACCAGGGGCGCATCAAGCTCCTGCTGAACAGGTACACCAAGGCCTCCAAGATCACCGTCGAGGTGGTGGGGGAGACGCTGGGGCAGCCGCTCACCCACACCATCAGCAACGACTTCTTGCTGCTGATCGACGCCATCAACCGGGGCGTCCTCCTGACCGAGGTGGCCCCGCGGGCCCGGATCACACAAGACATCGAAGGGCTCATCCCGCATCTGTTGCCGGAGAAGGCGCCGCGTATGCGCCGCCAGAGCCTGCTGGGAACGCTGTTCGGAAAGAAGGTCGCCGATGGGACTACGTGACCGCCTGATGAAGAACGAGCCGTCGACCGGCTCCTTTTCGGCGACCGTGCCGCGCACGCCGCGGCCGGCCGCCCCGCCCAAGCCGAACGCCATCTCGGCCCCCGACGCCTACCACGAGCTCAAACACGAGCTGCACCAGAAGCTGATCGAGAAGCTGGACCTGGCGACGATCGAGCGGCTCCCGCGCGATCAGCTGCGCGACGAGCTGCGCACGATCATGAATCAGATCCTCGCGGCGAGCGACCTTCCGCTCAACCGCGTCGAGCGCGAGCACCTGGTGGAGGAGCTGCTCGACGAGGTGACCGGCCTCGGTCCGCTCGAGCCCCTGCTGGCCGACACGACCATCTCCGACATCATGGTCAACGGCTTCAACACCGTCTACGTCGAGCGGTTCGGCAAGCTCGAGCTGACCAACGTGCGCTTCCGCGACAACGCCCACCTGCAGCAGATCATCGTGCGCATCGTCTCGCGCGTCGGCCGCCGCATCGACGAGTCGTCGCCCATGGCCGACGCTCGACTCCCCGACGGCGCCCGCGTCAACGCCATCATCCCGCCGCTGGCCATCGACGGCCCGGTGCTCTCGATTCGCCGCTTCGGCGGCTCACCGCTGCGGGTCAAGGACATGGTCGCCATCAACAGCGCCACGCCCGAGATGCTGGCCTTTCTCGCCGCTTGTGTAAAAGCCAAGCTCAACTGCCTGATCTCCGGCGGCACCGGGACCGGCAAGACCACGATGTTGAACGCGCTCTCCTCGTTCATCCCCGAGGGGGAGCGGGTGGTCACCATCGAGGACGCCGCCGAGCTGCAGCTGCAGCAGCGCCACGTCGTGCGTCTCGAGACCCGGCCGCCCAACATCGAAGGGCGCGGCGAGGTGCTGGCGCGCGATCTGGTCAAGAACGCGCTCCGCATGCGTCCCGACCGCATCGTCATCGGCGAGTGCCGCGGTGGTGAGGTGCTCGACATGTTGCAGGCCATGAACACCGGCCACGAAGGATCGATGACCACGGTCCACGCCAACACGCCGCGCGACGCCCTCTCCCGCGTCGAGGCGATGGTCGGCATGGGCGGCATCAACATGTCGGAGGCGCTGATCCGGCAGACCATCGCGCGTTCGATCAACACCATCATCCAGCTCACCCGCGGCACCGACGGCAAGCGGCGCATCACCAGCATCGCCGAGATCACCGACATCCAGGCGGGCGTCATCACGATGCAGGAGATCTTCAAGTTCGAGCAGACCGGAACGGACCCCTCCGGAAAGGTCATCGGCAGCTTCCGCTTCACGGGGATCCGGCCGCGCGCGCTCGACCGCATCGAACGCTACGGCATCGACCCGGCCGAGATCATCAAGCCCTATCTGTAGGAGCGGCGGGATATGCAGATCATCCTCATCGGCATCCTGGCGTTCACGGTGGTGGCGGTGATGGAGGCGCTCGTCTACACGCTGCGGTTCTTCACCGACAAGCGGAAGGACGAGCTCAAGCGCCGCCTCTCCTCGCTGGGAACGTCGGACGCCAAGGCGGTGACGGGCCTGCTGCGCAAGGGGAAGCTCTCGGCCATCCCCGCCATCGACGCCATCCTTCGTTCGATCAAGCTCACCGCGCGCATCGAGAACATGCTGGAGCAGACCGAGCTCGAGATCACCGTGGCACGCCTGTTCGCCTTCAGCGGCGCCGGGGCCTTCGTGGGGCTCATCCTGGGCCTGCTGAGCGACGGCGGTCCGCTCTCGTTGATCCTGGTGCTTCTCTTCGGCGCGCTGCCGTTCCTGTTCGTGGCCTTCATGCGATCGCGGCGGAGCCGGAAGCTGTCCGAGCAGCTTCCGGAGGCGCTGGAGATGATGGCCCGCTCGCTGCGGGCCGGGCACGCGCTCTCCAGCGCCTTCAAGATGGTGGCGACGGAGATGCCGACGCCCGTCTCGCTGGAGTTCGGCCGCGCCTTCGAAGCGCAGGAGCTGGGCCTGCCGTTCGAGCGGGCGGTGGCCGACATGACCCGCCGCGCACCGGACAACCAGGACCTCAAGATCTTCGCCCTCTCGGTCATCGTGCAGAAGGAGACCGGCGGCAACCTGGTGGAGATCATCGAGAAGATCGCCGACACCGTGCGCGCCCGTTACAAGTTCCAGGGGAAGCTGGCGGGACTGACGGCCGAGGGGCGGATGTCGAGCTACATCGTGGGCGCGCTTCCTTTCGTGACGCTGCTCTTCCTGCTGTTCGCCAACCGCCCCTACGTGATGCCCCTCTTCACCTCCGAGGCGGGACACTACTTTCTGATCGGCGCGCTGGTCATGTGGTCGCTCGGCTTTCTCTGGATGAAGAGCATGACCAAGGTGACGATCTGATGGGCGATCTCTTCGCCGGCGTCAGCATCGAGCTGGTGATCGCCGCCGTGGGCGGGGTGGTCTGTGTCGTCGCGCTCGCCGTCGGCGCGCGGGCGATGCTGGGCGGCAGCCGCGACGAGGTGATGGAGCGCCTGGAGCGGACCACCCACGGGTTGGATCTGCCGGCCTTCGAGCAGAAGGCGCCGGAGAAGACGATGGCGCGGATCGCCAGCATCCTTCGCCCCTTTGCCCGCCTGGCCAAGCCGAGCGCCGGAGAAGAGCTGTCGCGGATCCACCTCTCGTTGATTCAGGCCGGCTACCGCGACGACAACGCGGTGGAGGTCTTCCTGGGGATCAAGCTGCTGCTGACCCCGATCGCGATTTTGACGCTCTGGCAGATCAACGTCCACCTGGACGCCCCCATGGAGTTCCCGATGAACTTCGCGGTGGCGATGATCGCCTGCGCGGTCGCCTTCTTCCTGCCGAACATCTGGATCGGCAACAAGATCGCCAACCGCAAGCTGGGGCTCGAGCAGCCGCTGCCGGACGCCATCGATCTGCTGGTCACCTGCGTGGAGGCCGGCCTCTCGCTGGACGCGGCGATGGCGCGGGTGTCGCAGGAGATGGAGCTGGTCGCGCCGCTGCTGGCCCAGGAGCTCAAGCAGACGATGTTGGAGATTCAGGCCGGCGTGAAGCGCTCGGACGCCTTTCACCGGCTCTCCACCCGAACCGGCGTCGAGGATCTGAAGTCGCTGTCGGCCATGATCATTCAGACCGAGATGTTCGGCACCAGCGTGTCGCGCGCGCTCCGGGTTCACTCCGAGGGGATGCGGACCAAGCGCATGCAGCGCGCCGAGGAGCTGGCGGCGATGGTCTCCGTCAAGATGACCGTGCCGCTCATCTTCTTCATCTTGCCGTCGTTGATGGTGGTGGTGATGGGGCCGGCGGCGTTGATGATCATCAACGGCGGAGCGGGGGGGAAATAGTGATCGCCCGCGGCGCGACAGGGAGCGCGGCGATTGCGCGCTCGCTCGCCATCTCGATCTCGATCTGCTTGGCGGCCGGCGCGCTCGCCGGCTGTGCCGGCCACGCCGCCGAGGCGCACACGCCCGCTGACGTCGCGCGCATGGACATGGCGCGCGAGCTCGTCGAGCGCGGCGACTGGAGCACGGTGTTCCCGCTGCTCAACCAGTTGCATGCTCAGCGACCTGAAGACGCGGACGTGCTCATCTTGCGGGGCATCGTCTATCGCGAGCGCGGCCTCTTCACCGACGCGGAGACCGATCTGCGCGCCGCGCTGAAGGCCGCGCCCGCGGCGCCCGAAGCGCACGCCGCACTCGGCATCCTGTTCGACGTCCAGATGCGGCCGGGGGCCGAGGCCGAGCACCGGGAGGCGGTCCGACTGTCGCCGAACAACCCCGCCTACCTGAACAACCTGGGGTTCTCGCTGTTTCTGCGCGAGCACTTCAAGGAGGCGATCGCTGAGTACGAAAAGGCGGCGCGCCTGGCGCCTCTCTCGCACCGGGTCCGCACCAACATGGGCTTCGCCTACGCCGCGCTGGGCGATCTTCCCAGCGCCGCGCGCGAGTTCCGGATGGGCGGCAGCGAGGTCGACGCCGCCAACAACCTGGGGTTCGCTTACGAGCGGCGGGGCGACATGGCCAACGCCTACGATCTCTACCTGCAGGCGGTGCGCATCGATCCCAAGGCCGCCAGGGCGCGCTCGAACCTGGTCCACGCCGCGGCGCTGCTGGGACGGCCGGTCCCACCGGACGCCGCCGCTCCCCCCGCTCCCGTTGCCGCTTCTGCTCCCAGTCTCAGCAAACAACCGGTCGCCACGCCATGACCAAGACGACCGCCACGACCAGCACGACCGAGAGGACGACCGACATGACGACCACGAACAGGATCGAGGGTGGAGGCGCGCGCCGCTGGATGGTCCTGCTGGCGCTGGCCGGCCTCGGCTCGCTGGCCGGCGCCTGCGATCGCGCCCACCTGACCTCGTACTACGGGCGTTCGTTCAACGACTGGTTTGCCATGCAGCACGTGCGCAGCGAGCCCGCCGACTCGGAGTCCACCAGGCGCTCCCTCTCCAGCCTCGACGCGCAGGAGGCAGCCGCCATCTCCAAGAACTACCGCCGCAACGTCAGCGGCGCCGCCGCGCAAGGCGATGGGCAGGGGCAGGGGCAGATGTTGATGATCGGGCAGGCGCACGGGAACGAGCAGTACACGCCGCCCCCCTCCGTTCCGCAGGGACAATAGTTCGGATCACCCACAGTCAGCGAAAGGAGGCAGCGATGCGCCTGAATTTCGGGCGAGCGAGGACCAAGCGCGGGCGCACCCGCGGCGTCGCGGCGCTGGAGTTCGCGCTGCTGCTCCCGTTCATCACCGTCCTCGTGCTGGCACTGGTCGACTACGGCTACTACTTTTACATCGGGATCAACGCGACCGACGCCGCCCGCACCACAGCGGTCCAGGCCAGCGCCACCGCCGCGGCGAACGGCGTCACCGTCTGCACGGCTGCGAACATCAGTACCGTTACCGGTGCGCCAGGGGTGCCGGCGCAGGCCGCCATCACCTACATGACGACCAGTGTGAGCGCGGCCATCGGTCTCGACACCACCGCCACCATCACCTGCACGACCGTCTCAGGCAAACCGCTCTGGGGGGTCGTCGTCACCGTCGACTTCCCGCCCGTCTCGGGGAGCGTCCACTTCGGGTTGCCCCCCTCGACGGCGACCCCGGGCAACCTTCGCTACCGGACGCCGATCCTCTACCGGCGCTGACGCCCGCTGGCGGCTACTGCAGCATCTGCCACGAAGTCCCGCCGCCGCCGCCCGTCGCGCCGATGGTCCAAGTGCCGTTGCTTCCGAGTTGGACCGAGTTGCCGATCAAGGATCCGTTGATGTTCAGGATCCCATTGTTGCCCACGTTGATGCAGCCGTTGGGGGCATAGAACGAACCTTGGACGTTGAAGTCATTGTAGCCGATGTTGATCGCTTGGCCGGTGGTGCAGTCGTCGGCAGACGCGCTGTACGCTACGATGCCGTCCGGCATGCCCGGGGCTGCCGAGATGGTGCTGGTTCCGTTGTTGCCGAGGTTGATGTCCCCGAGAGCAATGAACGAGACGCCCGTCGCATTCATGCACTGGCAGGGGTCAATGCTCGCGGCGTTGAGCGCGCCACCGGAACAGTAGACACCCGGTGCCAGAACGCCGCCGGGGCCCCAGTTGACGTTGGGGATGGCGTAGGGCGCCAACAGACTCCCATATGTGCAAGGTGGAAGGGTCGTCGGGACTGCGGAGTATGGATCCGGGAACGGGCCGCCTGACCCCGTACCTCCTTCGACGTCAAGGCCGGAGCCGCCGCCAAGGCTGGGAGAGCCCACGCACGGGGACTCGGCAAAACCCGTCACCACCGTGGGAGGCACGCCCGTGTTGAAGTTCAGCGTTCCGTTGCTCTCTACGTTCCCGTTGATCGTCATGTTGGCTTGGCCACCGATTCGAAGGCCGAGCGCGCCCGATCCACAGGAGCCAAGGGAGAGCAACGCCGGGGCAATGTTCGTGACCTGACCGACGGCCGTGACGGAGATGGTCTTGGAGGCGAGACCGAAAATCTTGCCGAAGTACATGGGATAGGTCGCGCTGACCGTCACGGAGAGCTGGCTGGCGGTCGTGCTGGAGGTGACGGTGTAGACCCCGCTGTACTGGCTCGCCATGTTGGTGACGTCCGTGGTGGCCGACGCCTGACTCCCATTCACGATGTCTCCCATGCCTGCCGCGACGATCCCGTCGGCGACCGCGTAGATCATGCGCGAGCGCGTGTAGAGGAATCCGACGTCCACCGCCAGCGCCGCCATCGCGAACAGCGTCAACAGCAGGAAGGTGGCGAGCACGGTGATGGCGCCGCTGTCGACCCGGCGGGGATCGTGGCGCTTCATCGGGCGATCATCGAGGCTTGGGCCGTCCAGTTCCGCGTCGAGAAGGGGGAAAAGCGGCTGGGGATGACCGATTGGAAGGTGTACGCGTTGGCTGCGTTGACGACGCCGACCGAGACGGTGATCGTCGTGCCGACGGTGGCGGGGATTCCGGTTGCCGAGGTGACCTCCACCTGGCTGCTGGAGAGGTGCAACATCGGCGCGGCGTTGACGACGGCGGTCTGGACTCCCGTCGTGCTGGCGCCGCTCAGGGTCGCGGCGCGGGCGCCCACGCTCACGGCGTAGGCGAGCATCATTCGCGAGACCACGAACCGCCCGCCTTCGAGCGCGCAGGCGACCACCGTGAAAAAGAGCGGGAAGACGCAGGCGAACTCGACGACCGTCGAGCCGCGCTCGGAGCCAGGCCTGCGCGCTCGTCCGCGCCCAGGCCGGCGCTCGCGCCCATGAAGAAAGGGCAGAAACCGCACGTCATCATTGTATCTCGGTTGCCTGCACTCCGGTTCTTGAATTGTTGCTGCGCGCGCGCTGACTGTGGGTGCGCTTCGGTCTTGAAATGTAGGTGCTGGGCGGGCGCTGGCGGTGGGCGTCAATTGGATCGCGCCGATCGCGCGCCGGGACACCGGCCGGGATATCATCGCCGCTGTTCGCGTGACGCGCGGGTTGACGTTCTCGCAGTTGACGGCCGGACTTCTGTTCGGCGCGCTGGCGGTCTGCGCTTGCTTGATGCCCGCGCACTCGGACACCTACTGGCACCTGCGCGCCGGCCAGGAGATCTGGCGGACGCTGCACGTTTCGCTGGTCGACCACTATTCGTACACCGCCGAGGGAGGGTATTGGCCCAACCATGAATGGCTCTGGCAGGCGCTTTCGTATGGGCTTTACCGGGTGGGCGGCATGCGGCTTCTGGCGGTGGGCAACGCGGCCTTCGTGGTGGGCGCCTTGGCGATCCTTTATCGGCTGATGGTCGGCCCGGCCGGGCTGCGCCTGGTGATCATGTTGCTCGCGCTGCCGCTGTCGTCGAGCATCTGGGTGTTGCGACCGCAGGTGGTCACCATCTTCATGCTGGCGCTGCTGCTCTGGTGCTTGGTGAACGACCGCTACGCCCTGCTTCCAGCGCAATTTGTGGTCTGGGCCAACGCGCACGGCGCGGTGGCGATGGGAGGGTTGGTGCTGGCGGCGGTGGCGCTGGTGGCGATCGCCCGCGGGCGCCGAGGCGACGCGCGCGACCGAAACCGCGCCGTTCGACTGGCGATCGTCACACCGCTCTGCGGCCTGGCGACGGCGCTCACGCCGCTCGGCTTCGGTCTCTGGCGCTACATCGGCACGTCGATGGCGCTCTCACGCCAGAACGGCGTGCTCGAATGGCAGCCCACGCGGCCGGAGGACTGGTTCGCCATCACGTTCTGGGTTCTGGCCGCGGCGTTCGTCGCGCTTCTGATCTGGCGGCGGCGCCGGCTGCTCGGCGCCACCTGGCCCGATGCCGTTCTCTTCGCCGCGCCGCTGGTGATCCTTCCGCTCGCCTTCCAGGCCGTCCGTAACGTGGCCCTGTTCCTGATGGTCGCCATCCCGGCAACCAGCCGGCTGCTGGGCGCCGACTTTCGCTTCGGCCGCGCACCGGCGCCGGCCGCTTCGGTCGACCACCCGCGCCTGCATTTCGTGCTGCTGGTCGGACTTTCGCTGTGCGGGGCGATCGGTGTCGTCTGGGCCTGGAGCATCCCGGCTAAGAACCTCGGCTGGCAGCCGCTCGGAGCCGGGGTGATCGCCGCCCTGCGCGGCTGCCCCGACCCGATTTACAATCGCTACTACGATGGCGGCTATCTGATCTGGTTCGTCCCCGAAAAGCGAGTCTTCATCGACAACCGGCAGGATCCCTACTCCTCCTCGTTCGTACAGGCCGCCGACGCGGTCGACAGCGGTGCGCCCTATCGCCCGCTGTTCGACCGCTGGAGAATCCGTTGTGCGTTCCTGCCCGTGGAGTCGAAGACGATCGACAAACTGATCACGGACCGCTGGCAGACGCGCTTCCGCGACGATCGGTGGGCCGTGTTGACGGCGCCTGGGTCGGGCTGAGGTGGGCGAGCGGGCACCGGCGCGCAGGCCGGGCCGGTGGCCCGTGCGGGGTCTCGCCTTCGACGAAATGGCGATCGGCCTGTTGTTCACCGCCGTCGCCATGCTCGCGCTGTTCACGCCGGCGCAGGCGGACACCTTTTGGCACCTGCGCGCGGGCGCCGACATCTGGCGGACCGGACAGGTCCCCCGCGTCGATCTCTATTCGCACACCGCGTACGGGACGCCCTGGCCCGATCACGAGTGGCTCTCGCAGCTCATGATGTACGCCGCCTACCGCGCGGGCGGCGGGATGCCCGGCCTGGAGATTGGCGCCGCGCTGCTGATCTTGGCGGCCGCGGTCACGGCGTACCGGTTGATGGTCGGGCCGCCACTGACGCGGTTCGTGTTCATGACCGTGGGGTTGGCGATTGCCGCCAGCGCGTGGCGCCTGCGGCCGCAGCTTCTCACGATCTTCCTGCTCCCCGTGCTGGTCTGGTTGCTGGCACGCGAGCGCCACCGCTTCATCCCGCCGTTTTTTCTGGTCTGGGCCAACGCGCACGGCGGGGTGGCGCTGGGCGGTGTCGTGCTCGCCGTCTGTACGGCCGCCGCCCTCCTGCGCTGGTTGGTGAGGCGCGCGCCGGACGATCGTCGGCGCGCCATCACGCTCGCCGCCGTGCTGCCGCTGTCGGCCCTGGCGGTGGCGGCGACGCCGCTCGGCTTTCACATTTACCGATTCGTGGTCGCCTCGGCGGCGCGCTCCTCCGCGCTGCAGATCGCCGAGTGGTTCGTCCTGCGCCCGGACACGCTCTTCGGGCTGCTGTTCTGGGCGGCGACGATTGCTTTCGTGCTCCTGCTCGTCGCCCGGTGGCGCGCCATCGCCGCGGGCGACTGGGCGGACTGGGTGGTGGTCGCCGCCGGCCTGGCGCTGCTGCCGCTGGGGATCCGCTCGGCGCGCAACATCGGGCCGTTCCTGATCTTGGCGATGCCGGCGGCCAGCCGCGCGCTGGGGCCGACGTTTCGATTTCGGCTGAGCCGCAACCCCCGCCCGGCCAGCCCCGAGCACCCGGGCCTCAACCTGGCGCTCTTGCTGGGCCTGGGCGCGGCCGCCCTGGCGGTCGTGGCCGTGGGCTGGCGGGCGCAGCCGGCGCGGCTCTACTGGCATCCGTTCGACGGCGGCGCGCTGCGGGCGCTCGACCGCTGTCCGGGGCCACTTTTTAATTTCTACGGCGACGGTGGATCACTGGTCTGGTTCGCGCCCTCGCGCCCGGACTTCGTCGACGGGCGGCAGGACCCGTTTCCGTTCGAGCTCCTGCGCCAGAGCTTCGCGGTCGAAGAGGGCGCCCCCTACCAGACGCTGTTCGCCCGGTTCGGTGTTCGCTGCGCCTTCATTCCGGCCAAGGCGAAGCTCGTGGACCGGCTGCGTGACGACGGCTGGCGCGCCCAGTTCCTCGACCACGACTGGGCCGTGCTGTCGGCGCCGCACTGATCGGTCCCGACTCCCGATCTACTTCTTGTTGGGCGGGAGCGCGGCGACGGTGTCGAGCACCTCTTTGGCGTTGACCACCGGATCGACCTTCGGCCAGACGTGCGCGATCCTTCCATCGGGGCCGACCAGGAAGGTCACGCGCGCCGCGATGTCGATCCCCGGCATCACCGAGGGGACACCGTAGGCGCGCTGGACCGCGCCCGTGGTGTCGGCCACCATCGGGAACGGCAGGTGGAAATGCTCGCGGAAGCCTTTGTGGCTGGCCTCGTCCTGCCGGGACACGGCGAAGATGGTGACGCCCGCCTTGACGAACCTGTCGGAGGCGTCGCGGAAGGCGCAGGCCTCCTTGGTGCAGCCGGCCGTCTCGTCCTTGGGATAGAAGTAGACCACGGCGAACTGCCCTTTTGCGCCGAGAGCTTGAAGGTCGCGCCGGCGGCGTCGCTCGCCCACCACCTCGGGCGCGGCCGCGCCGACCGGAAGCAGGGAATCGTCGGCCTGGCTGCGCGCCGACGACGAACAGGCCACCGGCCAGCACCAGCGCCGCCCCGACGACGAGCCTCTTCATGGCCGGCTCATAGCACCTTGCGCAGAAACTGACCCGTGTAGCTGGCGGCCACGCGGGCCACGTCGTCGGGCGTCCCTTGCGCCACGACCTGCCCGCCGCCGGGGCCGCCTTCGGGGCCGAGATCGATCACCCAGTCGGCGGTCTTGATGACGTCGAGGTTGTGCTCGATGACGATCACCGTGTTGCCCGCCTCGACCAACCTGTTGAGCACCGAAAGAAGCTGCGCGATGTCGGCGAAGTGGAGGCCGGTGGTCGGCTCGTCGAGGATGTAGACGGTGCGCCCGGTCGATTTCTTGGCCAGCTCCTTGGACAGCTTGATCCGCTGCGCCTCGCCGCCGGACAGCGTGGTCGCCGACTGGCCGAGCTTGAGGTAGCCGAGCCCCACCTCGCGCAGGGTCTCCAGCTTTTGGCGCACCTTGGGGATGTTCTCCAGGAACTCGCAGGCCTGGTTGACCGTCATGTCCAGCACGTCGGCGATGCTCGACTGCCGGTAGCGCACCTCCAGCGTCTCGCGGTTGTAGCGGCGCCCGCCGCAGGCCTCGCACTCGATGTAGACGTCGGGGAGGAAGTGCATCTCGATGCGGAGGATGCCGTCGCCCTGACAGGCCTCGCAGCGGCCGCCCTTGACGTTGAAGGAGTAGCGCCCGGGCTTGTAGCCGCGCGCCTTCGACTCGGGGAGGTTGGCGAACAGATCGCGGATGTGGGTGAACACGCCGGTGTAGGTCGACGGGTTCGAGCGCGGCGTGCGGCCGATCGGCGCCTGGTCGATGTCGATCACCTTGTCGACGTGCTGCAGCCCGTCGAGGCCGTCGTGCGGCTCGGGCGGCGTCGCGCGTCGGTGGAGCCGCTGCGCCAGCGCGCGCAGCAGCGTGTCGATCACCAGCGTCGACTTGCCCGAGCCCGACACGCCGGTGACGCAGGTGAAGACGCCGATCGGGAAGGCCACCGTCAGGTCGCGCAGGTTGTGGCCGCGTGGCGTGCTTGACGGTCAAGCTGCGGTTGCCCGACTGGCGGCGCTGGCGTGGCACCTCGATGCCCTTGCGCCCCGAGAGGTAGGCGCCGGTGATCGAGTGGGTGTTGCCCTCGATGTCCTCGGGCGTGCCGGCCGCGACGATGCGCCCGCCGTGCACGCCGGCGCGTGGGCCCATGTCGATCACGTGGTCGGCGGCGCGGATGGTCTCCTCGTCGTGCTCGACGACGATCACGCTGTTGCCGAGGTCGCGCAAGCGGGTCAGCGCCTCGAGCAGACGCGCGTTGTCGCGCTGGTGCAGGCCGATCGACGGCTCGTCGAGGATGTAGAGCACGCCCACCAAGCGAGCTGCCGATCTGCGTCGCCAGCCGGATGCGCTGCGACTCGCCGCCCGACAGCGTGGCGGCGGTGCGATCGAGCGACAGGTAGTCGACGCCGACGTTGTTCAGGAACGACAGCCGATCGCCCGACTCGCGCAGGATCCGCCCGGCGATCTCCTTTTGCCGCGGCGAGAGCGCCAGGCCCTGCAGGAAGTCGTGCGCCTCGCGGATGGTGAGCGCGGTCATCTCGGTGATGCTCTTGCCGCCGACCTTGACGAAGCGCGCCTCCTTGCGCAGGCGCGCGCCGCCGCACTCCTCGCAGACGGTCTGCGACATGTAGCGGTGGAACTCGTCGTAGATCGCCTCGAAGTCCTCTTCGCTGGTGCGCCCCTGCTCGCGCCGGCGCCGCTCGTACTCGTCGAACCGCCGCCGCAGGTTGGCCAGCACCCCCTCGAACTCGCGCTTGAAGCTGTGCTTGCGCCCGTTCTTCTCGAACGGCGAACTCGACCTCTTCGCCCGCCGATCCGTTGAGCAACAACTCGCGCGCACTTCTCGGGCAGCTTGTTCCAGGGCGTGTACTGATCGATCTCGAACCGGGTCGCAGACCGCGTCCAGGATCTGCCGGAAGAAGACGTTGTTGCGCCGCTCCCAAGGCTCGATGGCCCCCTCTTTGATCGAGAGCTCCTCGTCGGGGACGATGAGGTCGGGGTCGAAGAACATCTTGGCGCCGATGCCGTCGCAGGACGGACAGGCGCCGGCCGGGTTGTTGAACGAGAACAGCCGGGGCGTGATCTCCGGATAGCTGATGCCGCAGGTCGTGCAGGCGAACTTCTCGGAGAACAGCAGGTCGTCCCCCTCGAGCGGCGAGATCTTCACCACGCCGTCGGTCAGCTTGGCCGCCAGCTCGATCGAGTCGGTCAGCCGCTGCCGGATGCCGTCCTTCTTCACCAGCCGGTCGACGAACACCTCGATGGTGTGCACCGCGTTCTTGGCCAGCGCGGGCGGCTCGGCCAGCTCGTGCAGATCGCCGTCGATGTTGGCGCGCACGAAGCCGTCCTGGCGCAGCTTGCCCAGCACGTCGGCGAAGTCCCCCTTCTTGCCGCGCACCACCGGCGCCAGCACCGAGAACCGCTCCCCCTCGGGAAACTCCAGCACCCGATCGACCATCTGCTGGACGGTCTGCGAAGCGATCGCTTCGCCGCAGTTCCAGCAGTGGACGGTGCCGACGCGCGCCCAGAGGAGGCGCAGGTAGTCGTAGATCTCCGTGGCCGTCCCCACGGTAGAGCGCGGATTGCGCGACCCCGTCTTCTGCTCGATGGAGATGGCGGGTGACAGCCCCTCGATCGAGTCGACGTCGGGCTTGTGCATCTGGTCGAGGAACTGCCGGGCGTAGGCCGACAGCGACTCGACGTAGCGCCGCTGCCCCTCGGCGTAGAGGGTGTCGAACGCCAGCGACGATTTCCCCGAACCCGACAGCCCGGTGATCACGACCAGCTTGTCGCGCGGGATCTCGACGTCGATGTTCTTGAGGTTGTGCTCGCGCGCCCCTTTGATCTTGATGCCCTGGGTCTTCTTCATTGCTGCCGGCGCGGCTCCTCTGGAAGCGCGCCTTATGAAGTGGCGACGCGCAGCCAGATCAGATTCCGACCGGCTATACCCTATCACGGCTGGTAGACGGCAAACGGGTTAAGCTCGTCCGCTCGATGGAGTCGCCGATGACTTTGCCGCTGGGTTTGTCGCCGACGAATCTGTCGTTTTTGAGACCGCCGCGCATGAGTCTGCCGCGGGCGGGTCACAATGCTGACGCGCGTTGGTTGGTCCCAGGAATGGTTGCGGCGCTCATTGGCCTCCTGTTGGCGGGCTGCGCCGGAACCTCCGAGCGGATCGAGGCGTTCAAGACCGGCCGGGCGCAGACGCACGCCACCGGCGATCTCAAGCGCGGCATGAACTTCGGCGACGCCATGGACGCGCCGAACGAAGGGGATTGGGGCTGGACGATCTCGGCGTCCGACTTCCAGGCGGTGCGCGAGGCCGGCTTCGATCACGTGCGCGTGCCGATGCGCATCTCCTCGCACGCTGCCGCCCAGGCCCCTTACGCCATCGAGAAGCGCTTCCTGCGCCGCATGGACTGGGCGGTCGACCAGGCGCTCTCCAACGATCTGGGGATCATCATCGACATGCACCACTACATCCCGATGATGAAGGCGCCGCGTGCGCACGCCGATCGTCTGGTGGGGCTCTGGCGGCAGATCGCCGCGCACTACCGCGGCATGCCACGCGCGGTGGTCTTCGAGGTCCTCAACGAGCCGACCGACAAGCTGACCGCCGAGGCCTGGAACCCCATCCTCGCCCGCGCCGTCGCCGCCATCCGGGAGATCGATCCCGATCGCCTGATCATCGTCGAGGGGGCGCACTGGGCGTCGGCGAAGGATCTGCGCGACACACTGCTAGTCCCCGCCGGCGATCCCAACCTCATCGCCAGCTTTCACATGTACGCCCCGATGTACTTCACGCATCAAGGGTTCAGCTGGATGGAGCCCTGGTACCAGACGCGCGGGGTGACCTTCCCCGGCCCGCCTGCGGCGCCGGTGACGCCGGTCCCCGCGGCGGACGCCTACCCCGAGGGGCACGCGTTTTTTCAGCGCTACAACCGCGAGCCTGCCGACACCAACCCGGGCGGGCCGGCCGCCATCATCGAGCAGATGGAGATGGCCAAGGCGTTCGCCGACCGGACCGGGATGCGCATCTACCTCGGCGAGTTCGGCGCCGGCATCAACGGCGACGCGGTCTCGCGCGGCCACTGGGTCCGCACCGCGCGCACCGAAGCCGAGAAGCGCGGCTTCGGATGGGGTTACTGGGATTTCTGCCGCAACTTCGCCGCCTACGCCGAGCTCGGCTTCACCGGGCGCTGGATCCCCGAGATCAAGGCGGCGCTGGTCGAGTAGCGCCGACACACTTCTTCATGAAAGGTCGGAGGCGCGCGGCCTAGGATTCGAGTCATGAGCGAACCCCGGATCGAGACCGAGAAGGCGCGTCGCGCCGCGAAGCACCCCGACCGCCCCGGCGAGCAGTGCCGCGCCGCCCCCGGCCAGCTTCGCCCGGTCGTCGATCGCACGCGCTGTGAAGGAAAGCGTGACTGCGTGGAGGTCTGCCCCTACGGCGTGTTCGAGGTTCGCCGGATCGACGACGCCGACTTCGCGCGGCTGTCGATCCTGGGGCGCCTGAAGAGCGTCGCCCACCGCCGCCAGACGGCCTACACACCCGCCGCGGACCAGTGCCGCGCCTGTGGGTTGTGCGTCGTCTCCTGTCCGGAGAAGGCGATCTCGCTCCTGCCCGGCTAGGCCTTTGGGCCGCCTCCGGGCGGCACGGCGTCGGGCATGGTTCGCTCCGCTCACCGTTGCCTCACGGCAACGCCCGCGCCACCGGACGCGTCACCGTTTCGTCGTCGCCGCCGTCCGTCACTTTACCGTGGTGTAACGTCACGCTCCGTGAACGCGGCAGGCCGCGGCGTCTCGGATTGGCCGGCATCTTGCGATTTGAGGGATTGGGGGATGGATGGTGGCGCGGTGGTTGGTGTCCGGTCTGACGGTCGTTCTGCTCTGCGGGTCCGCCTCGGCTGAGCCGCCCTCGACGGGCCTCAGCGGTCTCGATCAGGCGCTTGGGACCACCGGGCGGATCGGCACCTACACGCCTCAGTCTTCGAGTCAGAATCGCCCCCAGTCGGATCGTGCCACCGGCGGCGGAGGCGGGCAGAGTGGCCCGCGTGCCTGAGGTTCGCCCCGAGCGCGACGAGACCTCTCGGTCGTCCGAAGAGGCCGCTCCCGGGCCGGGGCTGGCCGAGGAAGAGCTCCGCCCGACGGAGACGCCGGTGAGCGCCTGCCGCGTGGAGATCGCGCGCCGGCGACAGAATCTCCCCGCAGAAGCTGGCGGCGAAGGAGGTCATGATTCGATTCACCGTCAAGCCGGACGGCCAGGTTCGCGATGCGGAGGCGATCGCGGCGCCGGGGACCGATCTGGAGATCGCCGCCTGCGCCAAGCGCGTCCTCAGCGAGTGGGTGTTCGCCAAGCACCCCAGCGGCCTGCTCGTCGTCGAGCGCACCTACCGCTTCCGGTAGTCAGCGGGCCGTGGCGCGCGCCAGATCGAACGCCGCCAGGAAGCTTTGCGCGCGGGCCACGCCGGTGCCGGCGATGTCGTAGGCGGTGCCGTGATCCGGCGAGGTGCGCACGAACGGCAAGCCGAGCGTGAGGTTCACGCCGTCGTCGAAGTGGAGCAGCTTGAGCGGGATGAGGCCCTGGTCGTGGTAGAGCGCGACCACCGCGTCGTAGGCGCCGCCGGCGGCCTGGCGAAAGACGGAGTCGGGCACCAGCGGGCCGTCGACGGTGGCGTTCAATCCGGCGGCGGCGATCCGGGCGCGTGCTTTGGCCACCGCCGGCTTCACCAGCCGTTCTTCTTCGTCGCCGAAGCGGCCCGCCTCGCCGGCGTGGGGATTGAGGCCGGCCACGGCGACGCGCGGCGCGGCGATGCCGAAGCGCCGCGCCAGCGCCTCGGCCGTCAGCCAGATCGTCGAGGCGATGCCCTCGACCGTGAGCAGGCGCGGCACGTCTTTGAATGGTACGTGGGTGGTCACCACGGTGACGCGCAGCCTGGGGCCGGCCAGCATCATGGCGAATTCTTCGACGCCGGCACGCGCGGCGAGATACTCGGTGTGCCCGGGAAACTTGAACCCGGCGCGCGCGATCCATTCCTTGGAGATCGGCGCGGTGACCAGCGCCGAGACCTCGCCGGCCAGCGCCGCGTCGACGGCCGCCGTCAGGTAGGCCAGCTGCGCGCGTCCCGAGGCGTCGTTGGGTTTCCCCGGCGTGACCTCGTCCGGACGGAGGTGGGTCGCGGCGTAGAGGCGCGCGCGCGGCGGCGCGACTCCCGCCGTCTTCGCCGCGCGCGCCAGCACGCCTGCGTCCCCGAACACGACCACGCTTGCCTCCGGTCGCTCGGCCAGCGCCCGCGCCACGATCTCCGGGCCGATCCCGGCGGGATCACCGAGCGAGATCGCGATGGGCTCGACCATTGGCTGATCCTAACCGAGCGGCGACGGATCGGACCGCAACAAAGCGGACTTTCAGGCGGCCAGGCGCCGGCGCCTCAGAACTTCAGCTTGGCCATGCGATCCACCGCCTCGGCGAGGCGCGCCTTGTCGGCGCAGATCGTGAGGCGCACGTAGCCCTCGCCGGCAGCGCCGAAGCCGGTCGCCGGCGTGGCCACGATGCCGGCCTCGCCGAGCAGCCGCGCGGCGAATTCGATCGACGTCAGGCCCTTGGGGTTGGCGACCAGCGTGTAGAAGCTGGCCTTGGGCGTCAGCACGTCGAACCCGGCCTTGAGGAGGCCGCCGCACAGGACGTCGCGCCGCTCGCGGTAGATGGCGCGCTGCCGCGCCACGCAGGCCTGATCGCCGCTGAGCGCGGCGATGGCGGCGCGCTGGATGGCGTCGAAGGCGCCCGAGTCGACGTTGGTCTTCACCTGGCCGAGCCCGCCGACCAGCGTGGCGTTGCCGCAGGCCCAGCCGACGCGCCAGCCGGTCATGTTGTAGGTCTTCGACAGCGAGTGGAACTCGATGCCGACCTCGCGCGCGCCGGGCGTCTCCAGAAATGAAGGCGGCGGCGCCTCGTAGTACATCTCGCTGTAGGCGAGATCGCTGGCCACGATGACGTCGTTCTTCTGCGCGAAGGCCACCACCTTCTCGTAGAACCCCGGCGCGGTCAGCGCGGCGGTCGGGTTGTTCGGGTAGTTGATCCAGAGGATCTTCGCCCGCCTTGCGACCTCGGCCGGGATGGCCTCGAGATCCGGCAGAAAGCCGTTCTCCCGCCGCAGCGGCAGGAAGTAGGGCTCGCCCCCCGCGAAGCGGGTCAGCGTCGCGTAGACCGGATAGCCGGGGTCGGGGCAGAGGACGACGTCCCCCGGGTTGACGAAGGCGAAGGGGAAGTGGGCGATCGCCTCCTTCGAGCCGATGACGCAGATGACCTCCTTCTGCGGATCGAACGCCAGGCCGAAGCGCGACTTCATGAACTCGGCGGCCGCCTTGCGAAAAGCCTCCATCCCCACGTACGAGGGATAGCGGTGCGTCCCCGGATCGCGCGCCGCCTCGGCCAACGCCGCCACGATGTGGTCGGGCGTCGGCAGATCCGGATCGCCGATGCCGAGGTCGATCAGGTCTTTGCCCTTCTTGCGCTCTTCGTTCTTGAGCGCGTCGATGCGGGCGAACAGATAGGGCGGCAGCTCTCGGATGCGGTTGGCCAGCTCGATTTTCATGCCGATCTCTCTACCACGCAGCCCCACCCAGAATCACGGCCGAGGCGGGCCAGACGTCGACCGGCTTGACTCTCGTTCGCGACCGCCTATCCTCGGCCGCTGCCATGGCGCAAGAAAGCAAAGAAACTTCCAAGGGTGCGGCGGCCAAGCAGGCCAAGGCTTCGGCCAAGCCGGCTGACAAGGCGGCCACCAAGGCGGCCAAGACGTCCGACAAGGCGGCCAAGGCCAAAGGGAAGGCCACCGCGGCCGTGACCGACGGCCCGACCTGCCGCGCGGACAAGTGCAAGCAGGCGGTGCGCGCGAAAGGCTACTGCCGCAAGCACTACATCGGCTGGCGCCGCGGCACGGTGGGCGCCGCTCACCGCTACAAGATTTGCAGCAAGGAAGCCTGCCGGAAGCCGCGCACCAAGGGCGGCCTGTGCGACGAGCACGCCGGAACCGGCGCCCCGGCGGCCGACGCGGCTCCGCCCGCCGCTTGAGGCGCTAGCGTTTGCAGAAAGAATCGTCATCCGCGGCGGCGCGCGCCTCGCGGGCGAGGTCCGGGTCTCCGGCTCGAAGAACGCGGCCTTGCCGATCCTGGCCTCGTCGCTGCTGGCGAGCGGGCGGTCGATTTACCGCAACGTGCCCGCGCTGGGCGACGTGCGGACGATGGGGCGCCTGCTCGAGCGCCTCGGCGCCGGTTTCAGCGAGCCCCAGCGCGGAACGGCGCACGTCGACACCTCGACGATCAACGAGTACGAGGCGCCCTACGACCTGGTCAAGACGATGCGCGCGTCGGTGCTGGTGCTCGGCCCGCTGCTGGCCCGTCACGGTCAGGCGCGCGTCTCTCTCCCCGGCGGCTGCGCCATCGGCGCGCGCCCGATCGATCAGCACCTCAAGGGGCTGGCGGCGATGGGGGCCCGCATCGACCTCGAGCACGGCTACGTCAACGCCCGGGCCCGCCGGCTGCGCGGCGCGACCATCGTGTTCGACATGCCGACCGTCACCGGCACCGAAAATCTGATGATGGCCGCGGCGCTGGCCCGCGGGCGTACGACGCTGGAGAACGCCGCCCGCGAGCCGGAGGTCGAGGAGCTCGGGCGGGTGCTCAACAAGATGGGGGCGCGGATCCGCGGCGCCGGGTCGTCGCTCATCACCGTCGAGGGGGTCGACGAGCTGCAGCCGATCGAGCACGCCGTCATCCCCGACCGCATCGAGGCGGGGACGCTGCTGGTGGCGGCGGCGATCACCCGCGGTGACGTGCTGGTGAGGGACTGTCTCCCGGAGCACCTGGAGGCGGTGATCGCCAAGCTGCGCGCCGCGGGCGCCGAGGTGACCGCCGAGGGGGACGGCATCCGGGTGCGCGGCAAGAGCGAGTTCAAGCCGGCCGACATCTCGACGCAGCCGTTCCCCGGATTCCCCACCGACATGCAGGCGCAGTTCATGGTGCTGACCACGCGCGCGCGCGGGCAGTCGGTCCTCTCGGAGACCATCTTCGAGAACCGCTACATGCATGTCCCCGAGCTGCAGCGGATGGGGGCCGACATCGTGGTCGAGGGACGGACGGCGATCGTGCGCGGGCCGACCAAGCTGACCGGCGCCACGGTGATGGCCACCGATCTGCGTGCCTCGGCCTGTCTGGTGCTCGCTGGCCTGGTCGCCGAGGGGAAGACCGATATTCTGCGCATCTATCATCTCGACCGCGGCTATGATCGGCTGGACAAGAAGTTGCGTGCGCTCGGCGCCGACGTTCGTCGGGCACGAGGATCAGCGTGAAGAAAACGGACAAGGCCGCCGAGACCAGAACGATCCTCACCATCGCGCTGCCGCGCGGGCGGATCCTCGACGAGGCGCTGCCGCTGTTCGCCCGCGCCGGCATCGACCTCGGCGCGGCCGAGAAGGCGCGGGCCGGGCGCCGCCTCATCATCCCCATCCCGGAGCACGATCTGCGCGTCCTCATCGTGCGCGACACCGACGTGCCGGCCTACGTCGAGCACGGCGCCGCGCACCTGGGGATCGCCGGGCGCGACGTCCTCGAGGAGCAGGATCGCGATCTCTACGAACCGCTCGACCTCGGCATCGGCCGCTGCCGCATGGTGGTGGCCGAACCGAAGGACCAGCCGGTCGACGAGAACGCCCACGTCCACCTGCGCTACGCCACGAAGTTCTCCGAGATCACCCGGCGCCACCTGCAGGCGCGCGGCACCGTCGCCGAGATCATCAAGCTCTACGGCTCGATCGAGATCGCGCCGCTGGTCGGCCTGGCCGATCGGATCGTCGACCTCGTCTCGTCGGGGGAGACCTTGCGCCAGCACGGCCTGCGGGAGGTGGAGACGATCCTCGAGGTCAGCGCCCGGATCTGCGTGGGGCGCGCGGCGGCCAAGCTCTACGGCGATCGGATCGACGATCTGCTGGCCCGGCTCCGCGCCGTCTGCGCCGTCCGGAAGTAGTAAAGCGCGCCGTTCCGGAGAGCCGCCGCCTAAATTCTTCGTGACGCGAGCACGCAAAGGGTTTTCCGTGTGCAGCTAAGTACTCGGAATTACGATGTAATCGGCGTGATTTTGGCACTCTCGACGTTCGCTTGACAGCCGGGCCTGGGTGCTTAAGCTCTCGGCGCATGCCGATCTACGAGTACGCCTGTGCCGCCTGCGGACACCAGTTCGAGGAGTGGCAGAAGATGAGCGACAAGCCCATCAAGACCTGCCCCAAGTGCAAGGCGCGGAAGGTCGACAAGCTGATCAGCGCGACCTCCTTCAAGCTCAAGGGGGGAGGCTGGTACTCGGACCTCTATGCCGGTCCCAAGCCGAACGGCGCCAAGGATCAGGGTGCCTCCAAGGATTCGACCACCAAAGAAGCGTCGACCTCTTCCAGCTCGACCAACAAGTCGAGCAAGGAAACCAAAAAGTCAGAGGCTGCCGCCTAGGTCAGGCCGGCCCCGGACATTCCCCACGACTCGACCAAGGAGAAGCGACATGAAGATCCGACCGCTGTACGACCGTATCCTGGTGAAGCGCATCGAAGAGCAGAGCAAGACCGCGGGTGGGCTCTTCATCCCGGACACGGCCAAGGAAAAGCCCATGGAGGCGCTGGTCGTCGCCGTCGGCAACGGCAAGGTTCAGGAGAACGGCTCGCTGCGCAAGCTGGAGGTGAAGGCGGGCGACAAGATCCTCTTCTCCAAGTACTCGGGGAACGAGATCAAGATCGACGGAACGGATCATCTGATCCTGCGCGAGGACGACATCCTCGCGGTGCTCGAATAACCAGTCGACGGAGGGTTCTCCTCCGTCACACGCCGGGCGCGCAGGTAAGGCGTTCGCCCGACGCACCCCACCCTTTCAAAAACCAACGTAACTGAGGAACGGAGACACAAGTCATGGCAGCCAAAGAAATCGTCTATTCACAGCACGCCCGGCAGAGCATCGCGACCGGGCTCAACATCCTGGCCAACACGGTCAAGGTGACGCTCGGACCGCGTTCGATCGCAATTACACGCTCAGCAAACTCGACCGGCCGGTCGATCCAGACGAATGGGACATGGCCGCGACGGCGCTCAAAGCGCGCTACACGCCCTCGATGAACAGCCTCACCCTGCCGGCCGGCATGATTCAGCCGCCGCTCTTCGACAACGCCGCCGATCCGGCAGTCAATTTCGGCGGGTTGGGCGTGTTGGCGGCGCAGGGGCTGATCCACAGCATCGACACCATCGGATCGAAATACGACGAACACGGCAATGTCCGCGATTGGTGGAGCGCGGGCGACCTCAAGAACTATGGCTCGGCCATGAGCTGCGAGGTGGCGCAAATCGGCGAAAAAGTGCCGCAGTCCGATGATGCCCCACGGCCGGTCAACAACATCGCGGTGGCCGTCGGCACCTGCCAGATGGGCCACGGGCCGCAGGCGGTGGTCGACCCGCAGCTGCGCGTGCACGGCGTCGAGGGTCTGCGCGTCGTCGACGCCTCGGTGATGCCGCGCCTGGTTCGCGGCAACACCAACGCCCCCACCATCATGATCGCCGAGAAGGCCGCCGACATGATCCTCGGCAAGGCGGCGCTGA
>CAVRRT010000016.1:0-10821 GCA_963723305.1 uncultured Pseudomonadota bacterium | reverse complement strand
CGAGCAGGTACTGCTTGGCCGCCTCACGCCCATTGCCGAGGCGCTCGCCCCCGTAGGCGATCCAGGCGCCGCTCTTCTCCAAGAGGCCCGCCTCGACGCCGAGGTCGATCATCTCCCCGGCCCGCGAGATCCCCAGCCCGTAGCCCATGTCGAACTCCGTCTCCCGGAAGGGAGCAGCCATCTTGTTCTTCACCACCTTCACGCGCGTCCGGTTGCCGACCACCTGCTCGCCGTCCTTGAGCGCCCCGATGCGCCGGATGTCGAGCCGCACCGACGCGTAGAATTTGAGCGCGTTGCCGCCCGTCGTCGTCTCCGGGTTGCCGAACATCACGCCGATCTTCATGCGCAGCTGGTTGATGAAGATGACCAGCGTGTTGCTGCGCGCGACCACCCCCGTCAGCTTGCGGAGCGCCTGACTCATCAGCCGCGCCTGCAGCCCCATGTGCGAGTCGCCCATCTCGCCCTTCGAGCTCCGCCTTCGGCACCAGCGCCGCGACCGAGTCGATGACCACCACGTCGATCGCCTCCGACTTGACCAGCATCTCGGTGATGTCGAGCGCCTGCTCGCCGCAGTCCGGCTGCGAAAGGAGAATGTCCTCCGCCTTGACCCCCAGCTTTCGGGCGTAACCGATGTCGAGCGCGTGCTCGGCGTCGATGAACGCGCACACGCCACCGAGCCGCTGCGCCTCGGCGATGACGTGGAGGGCGAGCGTCGTCTTGCCGGAGGACTCCGGGCCGTAGACCTCGACGATGCGGCCGCGGGGCAAGCCGCCGGTTCCGAGCGCGATGTCGAGGCCGATCGAGCCGGTGGAGATGACCGGGACGTCGGCGGTCGCCTGGTCGGGCCCGAGGCGCATGATCGCGCCCTTGCCGAACTGCTTCTCGATGTCGCCCAGGACCGTTCGCGATTGCCTTGTCTCGCTGATTTTCTCTCTGGTTTTCCATGGCTTTCTCAGAGTAACCGATACCTATGACAGAACTGGTCCCGGTTGATATGGTGGCGGAATGACGAAGGGAAAGGCGGGCAAGCGGGGGGCGGTGACGAGATATGCGCCCGCGTCGCGGCTGCATGAGCTCGCGCCGCTGCTCGACGGAGCGGAGGGCGTGTCGATCTACGACGTCGCCGAGCGGTTCGAGGTGAACCCGCGAACTGCGCTCCGCTACATCCAGGCGCTCCTGCGCGCGGGCGAGCCGCTCTACGAGGAGATGTCGGGCAAGCGCAAGGTCTGGCGGCTGATGCCAACGGCGCGGCGGCAGTCGATCAGCCTGACGACGGCGCAGATGCTGGCGCTGTTTTTGTCGCGGCGGGTGTTCGACTTCCTGGCGGGGACCGGGTTCAAGGAGGACCTCGACGACGTCTTCAAGAAACTCGAGGCGACGCTGCGGCGCAAGGACTTCGCGGCGGTGAAGAACCTCGACCGCAAGGTCTTCGACGTGAACGAGGCGCGGCACCTCTACGAGGGGCGGATCGAGGACGTGAACGACATCATGACGGCGCTGCTGCGCGAGGAGCGGCTGCGGGTCACCCACGAGGGGGTGTCGGGCGGACGGAAGACGTTCGTGATCGAGCCGTACACGCTGCTCGTCTACAAAAAGGGGCTGTACCTGGCGGGGCGCAGCGAGGGGCACGGCGGCCAGGTTCGGACGTTCGCGCTGGACGGGTTTCGCGAGGTCGCGTGGCTGCGGGGCGAGAAGTTCGAGTACCCGGCGGGGTACCGGCCGGAACAGATCACGGAGGGGGCGTTCGGGCTGATTCGAGGCAAGGAAGTGACACGGGTTCGGATCTGGTTCGACGCCAAGGTCGCGCGGTACGTGCGGCGGCGGATGTGGCACGCGACCCAACGGTTCCGGAAGACGGAAGGCGGCGTCGAGATGACGATGGACGTGAGGGGGACGGTGGAGATCGTGAGTTGGGTGCTGGGGTTCGGGGACCAGGCGATGATCAAGGTGCCGATCGAGCTTCGCAACGAGGTCGCGGCGAACCTGGAACGCTCAGTGGCACGATATCGGTCGGCACTCTGACCTCAGCAACGGACATGACTCCGGTCGCGACCTTCGAGGCGCGATCCGGCGCCTTTCGGATCCATACTCGCTGCGTGTCGGGGCGTATCTTGGCTGTGACGCCGCCCGAGATCGTCGTTCGTGACGAGGAGGACGCTTGCGTCTACCTGCCGGGGCGCCGGGCGCGGCAGCCGCTGCGCCAGCCGATCCGCCGGCTCACGGGGGCCGAGTTCGACACGCGGCTGGCGGCGGGAGATCGGCGCGCGGGGACGCTGCTTTATAACCAGGCCTGCGCTGGATGCGCGGCGTGCGAGGCGCTCCGCGTCGACGTACGCGCCTTCGCGCCTTCGCGCTCGCAGCGGCGCGCGCAGGCCAAGGGGGATGCGGCGGTCACGGTGCAGCTCGGCCCCATCGTGGTCGACGACGCGCGCGTCGCCCTCTACCGCGCGCACGAGAGCGGGCGGGGACTGGACCAGGGCGGGCGGCCCCCGATCGAGGCGCGCGAGTACGAGAGCTTCTTCGCCATGAGCTGCGTCGAGGGGCTGGAGGTGCGGTATCTCGCCGCCGGGCGGCTCTGCGGCCTGGCGATCGTCGACCGCGGCGCGCGAGCGCTCTCCGCCGTCTACACCTGTTGGGATCCGGCCTACGCCGCGCTCTCGCTGGGGACATATTCGATCCTCACGACGATCGCGCTGGCGCGAAGCTGGGAGCTCGACTGGCTCTACCTCGGCCTGGCCATCCGCGAGAACCACTCGATGGCCTACAAGCTCACCTTCATGCCGCATGAGCGGCGCGTGGGCGGCGCCTGGCGGCGGTTCTCGCGCGGGTGATCGACCAGGTCAGCGACCCGAGAGCTGCGTCGGGCGGGACGCTGCGGGCGGCGCGGCGCGGACCGGGCTCTGTGCCTTCATCCTTGGGCCGACGGCGCCGGGAGAAGACGATGCCACCGCGACCCTGGCGGCGACGCGCGTCGGCGGCGGGGACTGCCGAACGGCGGCGGTCCGCCTGGTGGTTCTCAGCTTCGCCGCCACGGGGGGCTGCGCTGGTTCCAGCCTGGCGATGACGTCCTTGTCTTGGTGCGGAACGACTTTGAAGACCAGCGGGACGAATCCAGGTTTGGTGACAACGAAATCCACCGCCAGCTGACCGCGCGGGAGGGTCAAGAGCAGCGGCGTCTCGCCGAGGCTCTGGCCGGTTCGGATCGCGTCGGTGGTGACGGTGGCGTTCTGGGGTACCGAGTCCAGGACGACGCGCACCGTGGGGGAGAGCGTGCCGGCGGGCGTCTGTGCGGCGCTGGCGTTCGCCGCCGCGATTGGCCGATGAGCGACCGAGGACCACACCAGCGCCACCACCGCCAGCGCCGCGGCGGAGATGACCGGCAGGCCGACGGCAAACCAGACCCGCCGCCTCCCCTGCGCGGGCGCCCGGCGCCTGGGGGAAGACGGCGCGCGCGGAACCGCCGGCGGTCGCGTCGCGCGGACTTCATCGACGACGGAGGAGGAGTCCTCCTGTCCGATGCTGAGCGGCGCCTCTTCGACGAGGTGACGTTCGGAGACGGGCTCTTCGCGCGTGAAGAGCTCGCGGGTCTTGCGGGCCAGCGCGCTCGGCGAGTAGTTCTTTCGAAGCACCAGATCTTCCAGATCGTCGCCCATCTCGCCGGCGCCCTGGTAACGCCTGTCCGGATCGCGTTCGAGGGCCCGCAGCACCACGCGCTCGATGGCGGGCTTGACGCCCGGATTGACGGCGGAAGGGAGCGGGATCGGCATCTGTCTCACGAGATTGAGGGTCTCGAGATCGGTCTGGCCGGCGAAGAGCTGTCGCCCGGACAGGAGCTCGTGCAGCACCACCCCCAGCGAGAAGACATCCGAGCGCGCGTCGGCGGTCTTGCCGTCGAGCAGCTCGGGCGCCACGTAGGACATCTTCCCCTTCACCATCCCCGGGTCGGTCTGGTTGGTCCGCAGCGCTTGGGCGGCGCGCGCCAGCCCGAAGTCGAGCAGCTTCACAGTCCCGTTCCAGGCCGCCATGATGTTGGGCGGGGTCACGTCGCGGTGGACGATCCCCAGGGGCTTTCCGTCCGCCTCGGTCAACGTATGGGCGAAATCGAGGCCCCGACACGCCTGGCGCCCCACCTCGGCGACGAAGGCGGTGGGAAGGTGCTCGCGGCGCCGTTCGATCTGCCGGCGAAGCCATCCCATGTCGATCCCCTCGACGGGCTCCATGACGATGTAGTAGCGGCCGTCGTGTTGGGCGAACTCGAACACTTGAATGATGTTCGGGTGGATGAGGCGGGCTGAAATCTTCGCCTCGTCGACGAACATCCGCACGAACTCGGGCGTCTGGCAGAGATGGGGGTGGATCCGCTTCACCACGAACGGCCGCTCGAAGCCGTCCGGCCCCTCGCCAACGGCGCGGAAGACCTCCGCCATGCCGCCCGTCCCGATTCGTTCTGTGAGCCGATATCTCATGGAGCGGCGCGTGTGACCGGCCAGACGACGCGCCGGCGAGCGCAGGGCGTTCTAGCCCGATCGCCACCGCGCCGCAAAGGCGGTCCAATCAGGATCCGCGTGGGACGGCCTTCCAAGATCCATGCACCGTGGCGCGCGCGTCTGGATCGTAGAGTGGCACTGCCGCTTCTCCCGGCGCTGACCGCTGCCAGCGTGGCCCCCGACCTCGCGCGCGTCGCGCGGATCGGGGCCTGTCGAACAGAGCCTGGGTTACTTCTTACAGGTGTCCTCGACCATGGGGGTCCAGCCCTTGCCCATGTCGACCTCTTCCTTGTGGAAGATCTCCTTGTCGCTCTTCTTGCCCATGATCTCGCGGGTCTTCATCTTCATGCCCATCATGTGGCTCTCGCCGACCAGGGTCAGCGTGTCCCCCTCGGGCTTCCCCATGGACGACCCGATGCCGCCGCCGCTGTCGATCATCGAGCTCAGGATCTGCTGCGACCCCGAATCCCAAACGAAGGCCATCGTCCCCTTCATCGCCATGTCGAAGCCCTTCTGCTTCTTCATCTCGTATTCGCCGCGGTAGACGAAGCCGTTGTAGTCCTTCTTGAACTTGACGGTCGACTTGGCCTTGAGCTCCGGCGTGGCGGGGCCGAAGGCGCCGGGAGCGAAGGTGCTGTCGCACTTCCAGCTCCCTTCGAGCGGCTTCATGAACGCCTCCAGCTCCTTGGAGGGCGCGGGGGCCGGCGGGGCGGAGGTGGCCGGGGCGGGCTTGGCCGTAGCAACGGCCGGGGCGGGCTTGGCGGCGGCGGCGGCCGGGGCCGCGGGCGCGGCGGGCTTCTTGTCCTCGGCGCGAGCGGTGCTGGCGGCGGCAAACAACAGAGCGGTCGTGAGAGCGTGATGGATCTTGGTCATGGGGTTCTCCTGGCCGGCACAGTACACCCGGACGGCGCCGCAGCCAGTTAACGGGGCGGAAGCGGCGGGACCGCGCGCTGGTGGTCCGGCCGTCTCCTCTCTTGACCGGCGCCGGCAAGCTCTCAAGCCACCCTCCGATTCAGCCGACGTTCTTCCGGTCGAGCACATTCGGCTCGTGAGGGAGGGCCATGTGAAGGTCAACCGTTCGGTCTGGTCCGAAGCTTCCGGATGGAGGCACGAAGATGGGGGCGCCGTCCCCGGCGAGGTAGATCTCGTTCTGGTGTTTGGCTCCGCGGCGCCCATGATCGCGGCCCGACTCCCCGAGATCCGCCAGCGCCACCCGAACGCCTACCTCTGTGGCGGGTCGACCGCCGGCGAGATCGTCGGCCGGGAGGTGCGGGACAACTCCCTCCTCGTCACCGCCATCGCGCTGGAGAAGAGCGAGCTGCGGGCCAAGGCCGTCACCATCGACGGCGTCGACGACAGCTTCGCGGCGGGGCGCGAGCTCGGCGCCGCCCTCCCCCAGGCCGGGCTGGTGCACGCCTTCCTGCTCGCGGATGGCCTGGCCGTGAACGGCAGCGATCTGGTGCGGGGGCTCGGCTCCGCGCTTCCGGCGGGGGTGGCCGTGACCGGCGGACGTTCGGGCGACGGCGAGCGCTTCGCCCACACCTACGTCTGCGCCGAAGACACCATCGCCGAACGGCGCAGCGTGCTGCTCGGTTTCTACGGCGATCACCTGCGCGTCGGCTACAGCACGATGGGAGGGTGGGACGCCTTCGGCCCCGAGCGACACGTCACCCGCGCCTCGCGCGACGTCCTCTACGAGCTGGACGGACAGAGCGCGCTGGCGCTCTATAAGCGATACCTCGGCGAGCATGCCAAGGACCTGCCGACGAGCGGCCTCCTCTTCCCGTTGACAGTGCGCGATCCCTCCACCGGCGAGACCGTGACCCGGGCAGTGGTCGGCATCGACGAGGCCAAGCAGAGCATGATCTTCGCGGGCGACGTGCCCGAGGGGAGCTTCGTCCGGCTGATGCACGCCAACTTCGATCGCCTGGTCGACGGCGCTTGCGCGGCCGGGCGCGCCAGCCAGCAGATGCTGGGCGTCCCCGCGCAGCTGGCCATCCTCATCAGCTGCGTGGGACGTAAACAGCTCCTCAGGCAGCGGGTCGAGGAGGAGGTGGAGGGGGTTCTCGACGCGCTGGCCCCCGACACCCACGCCACCGGCTTCTATGCCTACGGGGAGCTCTCCCCGATGGCGTCCGGAAGGACGCCCTGCACGCTGCAGAATCAATCGATGTCCGTGACCCTCTTCAGCGAAGTCTAGAGGATGCCGCCCAGGCACAGACTGCTCGAGCGCCAGCTACGGAAACACTTCGCCGGTGCTCCGGGGCCTGATCTCGAGCGCCTGCTGGAGGCGGTCAACGACGCCTATCAACAGCAGGACGAGAGCCGGCAGCGGGTCGAGCGGGCCATGGAGCTCTCGTCGAGCGAGCTCCTCGAGCGCAACCGCGACCTGGCAGGGGCGCAGGACCGCCTCTTGGCCGAGGTTCAGCAGCGCAAGCGCTCCGAGTATCGCTACAGCCTGGCCGCCCAGGGCGCCAACGACGGGCTTTGGGACTGGGACGTCGCCGCCGGCCGCGTCTACTACTCGCGCCGCTGGAAGGAGATGCTGGGGTACGAGGACGCGGAGATCGGCGACGGCCTGGGCGAGTGGATGGAGCGCGTGCACACGGACGATCTCGCTCGGTTGCGCGCCGACGTCGACGCGCTCCTCGCTCACCAGCTCGAGAACCTGTCGTCGGAGTTTCGGGTCCGCCACCGCGACGGCCAGTACCGCTGGGTACTGTGCCGGGGGATCGCGGTCAAGGATCCCGAGCGCGACACCGTGCGGGCGGCCGGCTCGCTCACCAACATCACCGATCGCAAGCTGGCCGAGGAGCAGCTGCGCTTCGAGGCGATGCACGACTCGCTCACTGGCCTCGCGAACCGCAGCCTGCTGGCCGACCGTCTGTCGCACACCCTGGCCCGCAACAACCGCGACCCCAAGCACCGCTTCGCGCTCCTCTACATCGATCTCGACGAGTTCAAGGTCATCAACGACAGCCTGGGCCACCAGATCGGCGACAAGCTGCTCATTGAAGTGTCGCGCCGCCTGAGCGCCTGCGCGCGCAAGGTCGACACCATCGCCCGCATTCCGGGCGATCACGTGGCGCGCATCGGGGGGGACGAGTTCGTGATGCTGCTCGAGGACCTGGCGTCGCCGGAGGACGCCCTGCGGGTGGCCGATCGCATCCACGCCGCGTTGGCCGAGCCCTTCAGCCTGGGCGGAAACGATCTGGTCGCCCGGGGGAGCATCGGGATCGCCACCAGCGACGCCGGTTACGGACGACCGGAGGAGGTGCTGCGCGACGCCGACACCGCGCTCTACCAGGCGAAGCTGGCGGGCAAGAGCTGCACCTGCATGTTCGATCCGCAGATGCACCAGCGGGCCATGGCGCGCTGGTCGACGGAGACCGAGCTCCGCCGCGCCATCGATCGCGACGAGTTCGAGCTCCACTACCAGCCGATCGTCGACGGTGACGGGCGGCTCGCCGCGCTCGAGGCGCTGGTGCGCTGGCGTCACCCCGCGCGCGGGTTGGTGATGCCCAACGACTTCATCTCCATCGCCGAGGAGACCGGGCTCATCGTCCCGCTCGGCAAGCTGGTGCTGGCCAAGGCCTGCCGCCAGCTCCGACAGTGGCAGCGCGAAGCGCCGTCGCTGGGGCAGCTGGCGGTGGGGGTGAACATCTCCTATCGCCAGTTCGTCTCGCCCGCGGTGGTCGATGACGTGGCCCGCATCCTGGACGAGACGGGCCTCGCCCCCCAGAGCCTCCGCCTGGAGGTCACCGAATCCACCGCCATGCAGAACGCCGCGCAGACGATCGAGACGATGGCGCGGCTGCGGGCCATGGGCGTCCTCATCTACATGGACGACTTCGGGACCGGCTACTCGTCGCTCAGCCAGCTGCAGCGGATGCCGCTCGACGCGCTCAAGATCGACCGCGAATTCGTGAAGGAGATGGGGCCCGACGCCACCGGCTCCTCGATCGTCGACTCCATCATCGCGCTCGGCCACACCATGAACCTGCGCGTGATCGCCGAAGGGGTGGAGACGGCGGAGCAGGCGGCGCGCCTGGCCCTGGCCGGCTGCGACTACCTGCAGGGTTACCACTTCGGCCGCCCGCTGCCCGCCGAAGCGCTGGCCCTCTTCGTCGCCCAGCGCGAGGTCCCCGGACGCCCCGCGCGCGCTGGCGGTCTGAGTCTGGTCTAAGCGTCAGGCAAGACCGCCGTCGGCCGCTCACGATCGTCAGGAATCCCGTTCGGCGTCCAGGGCGGCGCGCACCGCCGGGCGGGCCAGCACGCGATCGAAGTAGGGCTGGAGCGCCGGCGAGGGGAGCTCGAGCTTCACCAGACGCTTCCAGCCGCGCAGTGTATAGAACGCATACCCGTCGGCGACCGTGAAGGTTTCACCCATCAGGAAGGGGCGGTTCTCGACGGCAGCGGCCAGAAACGCGAACCGAAGAGCCAGCTTCTCACGGGTGGCGGCCTTGATCTCCTCGGGGGTCAGCCGGCTGTAGAGCGGACCAAACCCCTTGTGCAGCTCGGTGGCGATGTAGTGAAGCCATTCGAGCACGCGGTAGCGCTCCATCGTCCCCACCGGGGGAATCAACCCCGTCTCGGGCCGTTGGTCGGCAATCCATTGAACGATGACCGCCGCTTCGGTCAAGACCTGGCCGTCGTCGAGCTTCAGGGCCGGAACGTAGCCCTTGGGGTTCAGGGCCAGAAAATCCTCGCCGGAGGCGGTCTGCTTCGTCTTGAGGTCGACCCGTTCGAGCTCGAAGGGGAGCCCGCTCTCCGTGAGCGCGATGAGGGGCGACAACGAGCAGGAGTGAGGCGCGAAGAACAGCTTCACCATGCTCGGTTCTGACGAGCGCGCCGGCGAAAGTCAAACGGTCGTCGCTCTCTCGACCTCCAGCAAGGACGCTCAGGCGGGCGTCCCCGCAGCCTGCAAAATGAGATCTGCTATCTCCCGAGAGTGCGAAAGGATCGATAGATGGCTCGAGGCCAGCTCAATGGTCTCCGCTTTCATTCGCATCGCCAGGAACCGCTCCGCCTCTACGTCCTTTCTGTTACGACTTGATGAACGCCAGCAGGTCGGCGTTGATGGTGGCGGCCTCGGTCGTCGGCATGCCGTGAGGAAACCCTTTGTAGGTTTTCAGGCTGCCGTTCTTGAGCAGCTTCGCCGAAAGCGGCCCTGAATCGGCATAGGGCACGATTTGGTCGTCTTCGCTGTGCATCACCAGCACCGGCACGGTGATCTTTTTCAGGTCGTCGGTGAAGTCGGTCTGAGAAAACGCGACGATGCCGTCGTAATGCGCCTTGGCGCCTCCCATCATGCCCTGCCGCCACCAGTTCCAGATCACCGCCTGCGAAGGTTTCGCGCCGGGCCGGTTGTAGCCATAGAACGGTCCGGCCGGCAGGTCGTAATAGAATTGGGCGCGGTTGGCGGCGAGCTGCGCCTGAAACCCGTCAAAGACCTCCTTGGGCAATCCCCCCGGATTGGCTGCCGTCTTCACCATCAGCGGCGGCACCGCGCTGATGATCGCCGCCTTTGCCACCCGGCCTTCGCCGTGGCGCGCCAGGTAGCGCACCACTTCGCCGCCGCCGGTGGAGTGGCCGACATGCACCGCCTTCTTGAGGTCCAGATGCGCGGTCAACGCCGCGAGGTCGTCGGCGTAATGATCCATGTCGTGGCCGTCGGCGGTCTGGGTGGAGCGGCCGTGGCCCCGCCGGTCATGGGCGATCACACGGAAACCCTTGCCGAGAAAGAACAGCATCTGCGTATCCCAGTCGTCCGCCGAGAGCGGCCAACCGTGGCTGAACACGATCGGCTGACCGGTGCCCCAGTCCTTGTAATAGATCTCCGTTCCGTCCTTCACCGTAATCGTGCTCATGGTTCGCTCCTGTTGATCCCGAGATGCCCGGCCCGTCGGTCGGAAATCGATTTAGTGGCGCTGACGCGTGATCGCAAGACCACCTGCCCCCCGAAGTGATCTTTGCGTCCCGCTCCCGACGGCGCTATCTCCCGCCGATGCTCTTCCAACGGTTCAAGCTGCGTGGCGTGACATTTCGCAACCGCGTCGGCGTGTCGCCGATGTGCCAGTACTCCGGCACCGACGGGCGCGCCGACGATTGGCATCTGGTCCACCTCGGCAGCCGCGCGGTCGGTGGCGCTGGCCTCGTGATGACGGAGGCGACCGCCATCGAGGCGCGGGGCCGCATCAGCCCGCAGGATCTGGGACTGTGGGACGACGGCCAGATCGAGCCGCTGGCGCGGATCACCCGCTTCCTGCGCGCGCAGGGCGCGGTTGCCGGGATCCAGTTGGCGCACGCCGGGCGCAAGGCATAGCAAATGGTA
>CAVRRT010000015.1:0-33576 GCA_963723305.1 uncultured Pseudomonadota bacterium | reverse complement strand
CGTTTCGTAAATTGAGCCCTGCGCTCGAAACCCGCTGGAGTCTCCTAGCGAAAAACGCTGCTCAACCCGCACTTGAGGCTGCCAGAGCCAGAGATTTCCCGACGCCCACAGCGCGGGATATCCAACCTCGGCAAGAGATGATGGCGACCGAAGCGAGATCAAGGGCCGATCCACACCTACGACGACTGACTGGTTTCGCCAGTCCAGGTTCACGTTGGCCGTGCGCAGCCGAACCTCCTGGCCAAAACCGCCCGCATCGGCTCCGAAGAAGTCGGCCTGTACCGAGCCGGATACCTTCGCGCCGAACGTTTCAGGCCCATGAAACTCGAGCCCGAATTCGGTCTGGCTCACGGAAGCGCCGCTGGTCGCCGGCCAAGGATAGCGTGACGCGAGCCCGGGATACTCCGAACCGCCATTATTCCGGCTGTTAATGAACGAGTTGAACAGCGCCATGCCGGTGATCCTGATTGGGAATCGCTGCGAAGACTCCACTTTTACCTGAGCCAGTTCATCGGTTCGCTGTTCCTGCACGTCAACTTTTTCAGCCAAGCTGGGTGTTACCGTAGGCGGGTCCGCGGCGGCCGGCTGCGCCACCGCCGCCTTCGCCGCCAACTCGGCCCGCAGCATGCGAACCTCGTCGGTCAGTTGCTGGTTCTGCTGCTCCAGATGGTCTAACCTCTCGAGAATTTTCTGGAGCGCCTGGCCATCGTCACCGCAAAAGGCGAGAGCCGGCACAAGGAGCGCCAGGAGTATAGGGTTACGGACGCGCATTGAGAAACTGCTCCAGGGTTTGGCGTACTTCGGCCGGCGTTGGAGGCCTGGATCGTATAGGTGATCGGCTGGCCGAATCCGACCGCCGCCACGCCGTCGGTCTTGGTGATGGCGACGTCGGAGTAGATCACGCCGCTGGTGACGGTGGTGAGGACCTTGGGGCCGAGGAGCGGATTGACGGTGTTCGTGCCGGTCGCGTAGATGTCGTAGTTGCCGTTGGTGATGATTCCGGTCGTTCCGGCGATGATGTTGACCGTCAAGGTGAACGCGCCGCCGCTCCCCTGCGCCAACGAGCCGAGGGTGCAGGTGACCGTACCCGTGCCGCCAATTGCCGGCGCCGTGCAGGCGCCCGGCAAGCTGACCGACTGGAACGTCGTGCCGGTGGGGATCACGATGTCGATCTTGGTCGTCGCGATTGGCGTGCTGCCGCCGTTCTTGTAGTTGATGACGTAGGTGATGTTGCTGCCGGCGTTGGCGGCCGAGGGGCCCGTCGCGTAGGTGTAGATGCCGGGAATGCTCGAGCCAATTCCGTCGACGTAAACGCGTCCCCAGTGACCGCCCGGCGAGCAGCCGGCGGCCACCACCAAGAGCTCGACCTGATCGCCGACCGCCAGTAACGCGTTGCCGGGCGCGATGTCGACCAGCTGCCAGTCGGTGTAGTAGGTCGTTCCGATGGTCTTCCAGGGGACTCCGGGTTGCGCGCTGGCGTTGAAGTCCTGGTACAGCGTCGTTGCCTTGGTGATGTTCTGCAGGCGGACGAAGTAGTACGGCTGCTCAATGTAGGGGTGGCTGGGGTTCTGGAGGACCGGCGCGATCACGAACCGGACGTGGGCCTTGTTGTCGCTGGCGTCGATGTCACCGTTGGCGATGGTCATCGTCTGGCGGAGGGCGTTGGCGTTGGCCAGGGTGCCGTTGCCGGCGCCGGTGGCGTTGAGGTAGTTGAGCCGCGCCGCGTTCAACCCGTACCGCGGGTAACGAAGCGAGGCTGCGGTTCCCAGGTCGGGATCGGCCTGGGATTCAGTCGGCGTCCCGCCGACGATGAAGGTGGCGGCGTAGCCGCCCGCCGCCAGGTTCAGGCTGGCCAGCGTTTGCGGGCTGGGCGTGGTGTCCGTGATGGAGGGGTTGAGGTTGTTCTGGACCGTCCAGCCCACCGGCGCGGTGCCGATCGCGCTCGATTCGAAGTCGCCGTTCACGAAGGCGGCGATCTTGAAGGGGGCAGGGAGCGCGCTCGAGGGAGATTCCGGGCGTTCGGCGCCGCAGGCGAGGGCCATCGTCGACAGCGCGGAGGCCAACAACGCGGAGCTGCGGAGACGGGCAGTGCTGATCTTCATGGGGTCTCCGTGCGGGGCGTGAAGTTGACGGCGAGCAGGAAGCGAAGCGGCGGGGTGCCAGTGGCTTGCACCAGGCCGGCCGCCAGGCCGAGCCCCGCGCCGAATCCGTTGGCGTTGTGGTAGTGACCGCCCAGGAGCACCTCGAACGGCGAGCTGCTCTCGGCGAACGGCCCGTTGCCGTCGAGCATCGTGTCCCCGTAGATTTCCGGCCCGATGAGGAACTGATCGCGCCAGAGCCGCACGCCGCAAGCGCCCGCCAGCTGGAGATCGGTGCCACGGGGGATCTCGCTCGACAGATCGCGCGGCAGGTGCACCAGCAGGCCGATTCGAGCGGCGTAGACCAGTATTCCCGACGGACCCACCCGGCCGGCGACCGCGAAGTGGGGATCGAGGCGCAGGTCGTTCTCCCGCCCGTAGCGCCGGTCACCGAGGTGGATCGGAACCTCCACCTGCAGCCCGGCGGCGCCGACGACGGGGCCGGTGTCGCGGCCGAACAGGCGAACGTCGGCGCCGAGCCGCGGATCGCCCACGCCGGCCTCCGGTTGTGGATAGGCGACGCCGTTCACCACCACCGATTCTCCCGACTCGACCAACACCAGCGGCAGCGACAGCGCGAGTCGGAGTCGATCCGCCAGGAACACTGCGCCTTGCAGGTGCGTCACCAGCTGATTGCGGACCACGGGCTGCTCGGGGCTGCCGTCGCTGGAGCGCAACACCAGCGGGTGATAGGCGTCCTCGACCACCACCGAGGCGTCCCAGCGACCGCGGCCACGCAGGTCGAGCACGTCGAGCGCGAACCAGGTCGATCCGGCCTCGCCGGGCGAGAAGCGATCGAGCGCCACGGAGGCCGCCTGCGGAGTCGCCGTTTGGGCCAGGGCTGTTCCGCCACCGATCACCAGCGCGGCGGCGCAAAGCAGGATCGGGACGGCAATTGAGAGCTTCATAGGGGACAGTCCTTTCAGGTCTCGAACGGCGGCGTTGCGCCGCAGAACACCGCGGGGCGATCCCGGAGACGGGACGCCGGAGCGGCTGGGCTCGAACGATAAGAACGGTGCTGCTGAACCGAGGGCCCCCAAGGCCTCGGCGAGTCACACCCTCAACGGCGTCTGCGCGGCACTGTCAACGAATCGCGATCAAACTCGGACCGACCGAACGGTGATCTGTTGCGCGCATGAGGTCGCCGCCCAGAATGCGAGCCCGATACTGCGGAGACCAGTCGGATTCGCCCGGGCGCCCTGTAAGGGATTCCCCGCGTCCCACGCCGAAGCGCCAGCCGGCTTGTAGGCCGGCATTCAAACGAATAGACGGCGCGGCATCAACGTCGTTCGACGAGCGTTGGACGGTGGCGAGCATTGACGCGAATACGATCGCGGGGCCGATTCGTCTTCGGGCCGGCGCGCTCGCGACCCTGGCGCCCGGCGCTCGCGGCGAGCGGCCATCGGGTTTTAACGCGTCTTTAATCGCGCGAGCGGCCATCTGGTTTTAACGCTTCTTTAATCGCGCGGGTGCCACTGTCTTTGTAGTCGATCGACGTCAGCTGACGAAGACGATGAAAAAGGAGATGGTCATGTTCTCGAGGAATGGTTTGCAAAGAGTACGAACAGTCGCGGCAACGGGCGTCATGGTTGCCGGCTTGACTCTCGGCTGGTGCCGCGGAGCGAGCGCAGAGGCCGCCAACATCGTCGCGGCCGAGGGGGGCAGCCCGACGGCGCAGCAGAAGGCCGATGCCGCCCGACAGCGCGCCGCCGCGCTGGCGAGCGCCGGGGCCTGGGCGCACAAGACCGGCGCCGTGGCGCAGGCGATGCGCGAGGCCGCGAGGTACCAGGCCGAGGCCGATCGGGCCCTCGCCCAGGCGCGCGCCTGCCTGCCCCCTGCGCCGCTCTCGCCGGCGCAAGGGGCGGCCCTGGCGCGCGCCGAGGAGCTGCGGCAGGCCGGGGGCTGGGCATACAAGACCGGCGCTGTGGCGCGGGCCGAGCGCGAGGCGCAGCTTGCGGCCCCGCAAGTCGCGGCGCAGCCGGCACCACTGTCACCAGAACGGGCGGCGGCGCTGGCGCGGCTCGAGGAGCTGCGCCGGGCGGGGGGCTGGGCGTACAAGACGGGCGCCGTGGCCCGAGCCGCGGCCGCGGCCGAGGCCCTGGCCGTCGCGCCTCAGCAGACCGCGGTCTGCCGGCCGGAAGAGGTCGGGGCGCTGTCGTCCCCGACGGTCTCCAGCGCCATCTGAACGCGCGGCCGGTGCCCGTCCCCGCGGGCGCCGGCCGTATTCCGCGCCAGCGCGGAAAGCGATCGCGCTGGTTGGCGAGGGCTCCCTCACGACAGCGCGGCCGAGAGCCTAAGTGCCGGCGCGTCCGAGCAGAGCTTCCACCTCGGCAACGGCCCCCAGTTGAAGAGCCTCTCCCGCCAGGGCCTCGGCCTCCACCAGGGTGGTCCGGCGAATCGCGCTCTTGACCTCCAGCATCTCGCCCGGCGCCACGCTGAGCTCGCGAAGGCCCAGCCCAATCAAGAGCGCCGTGTACGCGGGGTTCCCCGCCATCTCGCCGCAGATGGTGAGCTCGATGCCGGCGTTGCGCGCCGCCTGGGAGACGGTGTGGATCAGGCTGAGGACCGCCGGGTGCAGCGGCTGGTAGTAGGCCGCGACGCTCTCGTCTTCCCGATCGGCGGCCAGGACGTACTGCACGAGGTCGTTGGTACCCAGGCTGAAGAAGTCGACCTCCTTCGCCAATGCCGAAGCCACCAGGGCCGCGGACGGCACCTCGATCATGGCGCCTATTGGCACGCGCGGGTTGAAAGCTTTTCCTGCCGCGGCCAGCTCTGCTTGGGCCTGGCGCAGAACCGCCTTGGCCTCCCGCACCTCTTCCAGGCCCGAGACCACGGGCAGAAGGATCGAAACCGGGTGCTCGGCGCTGACGCGCAGGAAGGCCCGGAGCTGACACTTGAGAATCTCCGGGTTCTTGAGCAGCAGTCGAATCCCCCGATCGGCCAGCGACGGATTGCGCCGCGCCGGAAGGGGGAAGTACGGCAGCTCCTTGTCGCCGCCGATGTCCAGCACCCGGAAGACGACCTTGCGGGGGTGAAAGCGTTCGGCCGCCCGGTTCAAGAACTCGTACTGCTCGTCCTCAGTGGGAAACGTGCTGCGAACCGAGAAGCCGAACTCGGTGCGGTAGAGGCCGATGCCGTCGGCGCGGTACAGGAGCGCCGATTCGGTGTCGGAGAACTTGCTGACGTTGGCCAGCAATCGGATGGGCGTGCCGTCACGTGTAACCGACGGCAAGTCGATCAGCTGTTTGAGTCCTTCATTGTAGTCGCGAAGCTCGGTCTCGACGCGGAGGTACTCCTGCTGCACCGATTTCGCGGGATTGACGAAGACCAGCCCGGCCATCCCGTCGACGATCAGGTGATCGCCGGTGCGAATGGTGTGCGACGCCTCCGGCAGGTTCGTGACCGCGGGCGTCCGCATCGACCGCGCCAGGATCGCGCTGTGAGAGAACCTTCCACCGCGCTCGGTGACGAACGCGCTCGCCCGCGCGAGCTCGAGGCGCGCGGTGACCGAGGGAAGGAGCTCCTCGGCAACCAGTATCGACCCCTGCGGAATGTCCACCACGCGGGGGCCTTGCTCTTCCATGAGCGCGGCCCCCAGCCGGCGGCCAACGTCGCGGATATCGACGGCGCGCTCCTTGAGATAGGCGTCCGGGATCTCGTCGAAGGTGCGGACGAACCTGTCGACCACCTCGGCCACGGCCGATGCCGCGTCGATCTGTTTGGTGCGTATCGCTTCGACCACCTTGCCGTGGAACGCCGGATCCCGCGCCATCATGGCCTGCGCGGCGAAGATCTCGGCCTCGTCGTCGCCGATCCGTTCGGCCACCTCGGCTTTGAGGGCCACGATCTCCCGCTGGGCGCGGCCGAGCGCGGCCTCAAAACGCGCCAGCTCGCCGGCCACTTCCGTCGCGGCGATCTCCCGCCGCACGGTCGTTGCGACGTGCGCGGAGGCCAGCACGTACGCCGGGCCGTGGGCGACACCCGGAGACACCGCGGTCCCCCGAAAGGTCTCTGAGTTGAACGGCGGCATGTCGATCAGCATGTCATAGCCCGGCCGCCGCCCCGACGTTCGTGCTCGCCAAAGCATCCAAGACGGGGATCCCTGCGCTAAGCTCCGTCCCCGGTGGCCCGGATCGCGCACCAAACGAGCCCGCTGGGCGGCGGATCGCCGCAGGACGCCGGCGCCGCGCTCGAGCGGCCGGCCTGGTCGCCGATTCCACCGGCGCCGGGGCAGGCCTAGCCTTGTCGGTGGCGGCCCCGGCGGGGCCCGACCAGGCGCCGCCGATCTCGGAGGCGGTCAAGCGGGTGGTCCCCTGGCTGGTGGCGGTGGCGTTCTTCATGGAGTCGCTCGACACGACCATTCTCAACACCGCGGTGCCGACGGTGGCGGCGGCTCTGCGGATCGCCCCGCTCAGCATGAAGTCGGTCCTCTCCTGCTACACGTTGAGCGTCGCCGTCTTCATCCCGGTGAGCGGCTGGGCGGCCGATCGGTTCGGGACGCGGCGGGTGTTCGCCTCGGCGATCGGCGTCTTCACGCTGGGCTCCCTGCTCTCCGGCCTGTCGACCAGCATCCACGGGCTCATCCTCTGTCGTGTGCTGCAGGGGATGGGGGGCGCCATGATGGTCCCGGTCGGCCGCTTGACCATGGTCCGCACCTTCGCGCGCGGCGAGCTGGTTCGGGCGATGGCCTTCGTCGCCATTCCTTCGCTCATCGCGCCCCTCCTCGGGCCGCTGGCGGGCGGCCTCATCGTCCGCTATCTCCACTGGCGGATCATCTTTCTGCTCAACGTGCCGATCGGCCTGACAGGTCTCTACCTGGTGCGCCGCCATCTGCCGGACTTCCGGGCCGCCCGCGCCGAGCGATTGGACGTCGTGGGCCTGATCCTGTTTGGTGCCGGCGTGGCACTGTTGTCGTACGTGCTGGAGATCTTCGGCGAGCACTTCCTGGGGCGCCGGCCGATCGTGGCCCTGCTGGTCGTCGCTTGCGCGCTGCTGGTGGTGTACGGCTGGCATGCCTCGCGCGCGGCGCATCCGCTCCTGCGCCTGGGCCTCTTCCGCATCCGGACGCTCCGCATCTCGGTGGTCGGCAGCTTCGTGACGCGGCTGGGGCTGGGCGGCATGCCGTTTCTGTTGCCGCTGCTCTATCAGGTGGGGTTCGGCTACACGCCGGTGCAGTCGGGGCTGCTGATCCTGCCGCAGTCGCTGGCCGCGATGAGCTTCCGGCTGGCGATGCCGCGGCTCCTGCGGCACTTCGGTTACCGGGCGGTGCTGCTGTGGAACACGGTGGCGATAGGCGGGCTCATCAGCCTGTATGCGCTCGTCGGTCCGCACACGCCGGTGGCGGTGATCGCGGCGATGGCCTTCGCCTTCGGGTTCTTCTCATCTTTTCAGTACACCAGCATGAACACCCTGGCCTATGCCGACGTGACGGAGACGGATGCCAGCATGGCCAGCACGATCGCCAGCACGTCGCAGCAGCTCTCGATGAGCTTCGGCGTTGCGACCGCCTCGCTGGTGACCGCCTTCTTCATCCCCAACCGGTTCCAGTCCGGCCCGGCCGAGATCATCGTGGGCATCCACCACGCCTGCCTGGCGCTGGGCGCGTTGACGGTGTTGTCGACGTTCGTCTTCGGCGGCCTCGAGCCGGGCGACGGCGCCAGCGTCAGCCAGCACGGGCCCAGCTTCGCCGACGACCACCACGCGATGGTCGGGCGCGCCGGCTGACGGCGGCCGTCGGTTCGCACGAGCTTTAGAGGGCGCCGGTCAGGTCGCACGGACCGTGGGCGGCTGGGGCGCGCCCGCCGGCGTGGCGACGATCTGATAGAGGTTGTGCTGGCGGGTGCGGAAGTAGGCGGCGCTGATCAGCAGGTAAAATTTCCAGATGCGATAGAAGACTTCGCCGTACTTCTCCCGCAGCCGGGGCCAGGCAGCGTCGAAGTTGGCCCACCAGGCCATGAGCGTGCGGTCATAGTGCGGGCCGATGTTCTGGACGTCCTCGGGGACCAGGATCTCCTCCATCGCGGTCAGGAGCTGGCCGATGGTGGGGATGGCGGCGTTGGGGAAGATGTATTTGTGGAACCATGGATTGATGAGGGCGCGAGGGCTGGCGCCGCCGATGGTGTGAATGAAGGCGATCCCGCCGGGCGCCAGGTGGCGAGACACCAGCTCCATGTAGGCGCGATGATTCTTGGGCCCCACGTGCTCCATGAGGCCGATCGACACCACGGCGTCGTGGCTGCCGGTCGCGTTGCGATAGTCCTCCAGGCGGATCTCGACCGGCAGGCCTGCGTAATGCTGCTTGGCCCAGGCGACCTGCTCGCGCGAGACCGTGTACCCGACGACGGTCGCCCCGTAGCGCTCGGCGGCGAACGCCGCGAAGCCACCCCAGCCGCAGCCGAGATCGAGGACGCGCATGCCGGGGTGAAGCCCGATCTTGCGACAGATGAGGTCGAGCTTGGCGTCCTGGGCGGCGTCGAGCGTCTCCACATCCTTGAAGTAAGCGCAGGTGTACATCATGCGGCGGCCCAGCATCGCCTCGTAGAGATCGTTGCCCACGTCGTAGTGCCGCTCCCCGACCTCGAAGGCGCGGGCCAGCTGCAGGTTGAAGAGGCGCGCCTTGACCGCCTCTCCGAGCAGGGGCCAGCTCCTGCCGAGCCGGTCCGGGACACCCGCCCGGACGACCCGATCGATCATCTGGTCGAGCGCGTCGCAGTCCCACCATCCCTCGGCGAAGGCCTCGCCGACGCCGAGGGTGCCGTCGCGCAGCACGCGGGCGTAGACCCGCGGGTCTGCGATCCGCACGTCCCACGGGGCGTCGCCGCCCACGGTGACGCCAGCGCTGGCCAGCGCCTCGCGGATGATCTCCGGCGCGCCCCGCCGGTCGAGCAAGCTGTCGCGGAGATTCCCGAGGGTGGTGCCGAGGGTGGTCATGAGGGCCTCGCGGCCTGACTGCGACTTTGGCCCCACCTTTCGGCGACCGCCAGCGCGAGATCGACGAGGCGCGGCGCCGGGAGTCGCGCGCCAGAGAACATCCAGGCGAAGCCCCGAACCACGGCGCGTCGGCCGAGGCGCGATCCCCGGGGAGCTCCGGGCGGCGCACCTGCCGAGGGACGCCGCCGGGGGAGGGCCGCGGCGGCCTCGCGCAGGCGGAACACCCGTGCGTAGTCCGCCATCACCGGGTGGGCCGCCAGCCGGGCCGGATAACGCGAGGGCGCGCCGGCCAGGATCGCCTCCGCGGCCAGGCGGCCCGAGATCACCGCCGGCAAGATCCCCTCGGCGGTGAGCGGCTGGGCCAGGCCGAGGCTGTCGCCGCAGAGGGTGAGGCTCCCTTTGCCGTCGGCGTCGGTCCGGGCAGCGCCCTCGAGATGAGCGGGGTGAAAGAGATAGTAGGAATGACCTTTCATTGCCTCCAGATCCGCCGCCGCTTCGGCGGGGAGGTGGCCGGCGGCGCTGAAGTGCGCGCGCGCAGTCTGCCAGGCCGCCCGCACCTCGTTCGGATTGACCGTCCCCGCGCCGACGTTGAGCCAGTCGGTCTTGGGCACGTTCCAGGAGTACCCCCGCAGATCGTCGTGCAGCAGGAGCTCGGGCTCGCCGTCGCGGCCGGCGCGCGTTCGGGCGATGGCGGCGCCGTCGGCGCGGAATTCGTGCTCCTGGACGCCGACCGGGCCGCTGGGGCGCGGCGGCGCCGCCAGGCGGGCCACCGGGCAGTGCGTACCGCCGGCGCCGACCAGGTGAGGCGCGCGCAGCCCGGCGACGGACCACAGGCCGTCCCCGTCGCGCGCGATCTCCTTCACGGTGACACCGAGGTGGAGCTCGGCGCCGCTTCGCCGGAGAAGAAAGTCATCCAGCTCGAAGCGGCGGATGAACCAGCCGTGGCACCCGATGGCCCGATCCTCGCCACGGTAGGAGACGTGGCAGGTGCGCCACTCCCACAGACCGCCGGGATACTCCCGGGGCGCCAGGCCGAGAACGTCCCAGATCGGCGCCGACACCCACCCGCCGCACAGCTTGACCCGGGGGAACGCCGCACGATCGACCACCGCCACGCGCGCTCCGCCGCGCGCCAGGATCCGCGCGCAGGTGCTGCCGGCGGGACCACCGCCGACGATGACCACGTCGTAAAGCATTTCCCGCAAGGTAGCTCCTATCGGCCCCGACTCAAGCGATGTCCTCGCGGGTTGTCCCCGGAAATTGGAGGACGAAATCGGGACCGCAGGCGCCGGCGGGCGTCTGGAATCCCGGTGGCAAGGCGCCGCGCAACGCGCGGGACGCCAGCTCGACCGCCGTCCAGCTGGTGAGCTCATAGGCCTCGGCGGTCCGCAGGCGGGCGCGTGCCAGGGCTCCGCTCTCGGCGCGCGCTTCGGCCCAGAGATCGCTCGCCCCGGCGGCGCGCGCCGCAGCGGTCGGACCGGGCGCACCGCGGGCCACCCGCGCCTTCAAGAACCGCTGCAAGGAACCCGACTTCAACAGTGGGCCTGCCCACCGCGCCAGCCGCAGCCCGAGCCGCATCGTCATCGGCAGCGCCAGGTAGACCTCGATGTTGGGAATGCCTGTGGTGTGGTAGGCGGTCGCGACGTCGCCCCAGGGGATGGTGATCGCCTTGCGCGGCCCGTCGCCGAAGTCGACGGTTCGGGTTCGCCAGCCACTTGGTACCTGCGCAAGAGCGCCGGCGCGTCGGACCATTCCACCACCATGGGCGTTCTCGATGCTCGTGATGGCCGTCCCACGTGACATGCGCGCACCTGCCCGGAAGGCGAGCGCCAGATGGGTGGCTGCCGGCAGACGGCGTTTCACGTGCGCCGCCAGACAATCCGAGGGAACCACGTCGAAGCCCGCGCCGGGCAAGACGGTGATCGCCGCGGCCCGCGCCTCGGTGTCGCGCGCGGCCATCGCCTCGAAGACGCCGATCTCGCCGGTGATATCCAGGTAGTGGGCCCGCGTACGCAGGCAGGCGTCCACCAGCGGTGCCGCCGTTCGAGAGAACGGACCGGCGCAATTGAGCACGACCTTGATTCCGACCAGCGCCGCATCGATTGTCGTCGGCTGGTCGAGCGAGAACACCCGGGACGGCCGTCCGAGCTCGGAGGCCAGCGCTTCGACAGCGCCAGCGCTGCGGCCGCCCAGGACCGCGGGCAGCGCCTGGCCAACGGCCCGCCGGGCGATGAGCTCACCGGTGTAGCCATTCGCGCCATAGATGAGCAGCGACATCCGAGCCGACTATACGGTTACGCCGAGGCGACGATCTCCCGGCCACGGTGGCGGCGCACGACGGGCGCGAAGAACGAAATGGCCACCGCTGCCAGGGCGCAGGCCAGGCCCCCCGAGGCGACCGACCAGGGGGCGCCGATGGCGCGCGCGACCAGGCCGGCCTCGACCTCCCCGAGCTGCGGGCCGCCCACGAAGAAGATCATGTTCACCGACGTCATGCGACCGCGCAGCTCGTCAGGGGTGACGAGGTTGCGCGCGGTTTGCCGCAGCACGGTGCTGACCGAGTCGGCGGCGCCGGTGACGGCCAGCAGGACGAGGGAGAGGGGGAAGCTCCGCGACAGGCCGAAGGCCGCGGTGGCGGCGCCATAGACCACGACGCAGACGAGCACCACCACACCGCGACGGTCGATGTCGCGTCGGAGAGAGAGGGCCACGGCGGCCAGCATCGCGCCGACCGCGGGGGCGCCCAGGAGCATGCCGAGGCCGCGCGTGCCGACGTGAAGGATCGAATCGGCGAAGATCGGCATCAGCTGCGTCGAGCCGGCGAAGAACGTGCCGACGAAGTCGAGGCTCATGAGCCAGACCAGCAACGGCCGCGAGCGGACGAATTTGAGACCTTCCAGCGCGGCGGCGGCGTTCACCCGGCTGGTCGGCGGCGGGACGTGGCGGTGGTGCATGGTAAAGAGCGCACCGATGACGGCCAGGAACGACAGCGCGTCGATGGCGTACGCCCCGGTCAGGCCGCCGGCACCGGCGATGATGAGGCCGCCCACGCCCGGTCCGATCACCGATGCCAGCCTCATGGTGGTGGCGCTGAGGCTGAGGGCGTTTGCCAGCGCGGCGCGCGGCACCAGCGCCGGGACGATCGCCTGGCGCGCTGGAGAATCGAAGGCCTGGCCGCAAGCGGTGAGGAAGGTCAGCGCGTAGATCGCGGCCGGCGTGGCGTGGTGGGTGAACGTCAGCGCGGCGAGCGCCGCGCTCGACGCCGCCATGAGCGACTGGGTCACCAACATCAAACGGCGGCGGTCGAGCGCATCGGCGACCACGCCGGAGAAGACGCCCAGACCAAGGATCGGCAGCGCCCGGAAGAGGGCCACCAGGCCGAGCGCGACGGGCGAATGGGTGAGCTGGTAGATCTGCCAAGCGACGGCGACGCGCTGAACCTGGGTCCCGATCGACGAGACGCCGAGGCCGATCCAGACCAGACGAAAGTCCCGCTGACGAAGGGCGGCGAAGCGCGGTGAGGTGGCGGCGACGGGGTCCAAGACGGGCAGGACGGGCAGCACGGGCACGACTGACGGGACGACTATAGCTCGCCGGCTGCACGGGTATTCTGCCAGAGCGTCGGCGACGCCGGCGGCGCGAGGCTCAGCCGAGCTTGGTGCCGGTGCCGGGAACGTGACGTACGCGGCGCACACGAACGAAGTGCACCAGCGTGCTCACCACGGCTCCCAGCGCCAGCACGTGAATCGAGGCGGTGGTGATGTGCTCGACGAAAAACGCCAGGATCCAACCGATTGCGAAAACGGCGGCCAGTGCCAGCAACATTCCGGGATCCTGGACACCAATCGTCGCTGGGCAAGGGGGCGGGCACGAATCGCCGTGCGAGAGCGCCTTGGCGCCAGGTCGGGCGGCGCTCACCCGTGAGGGACGATGACCGCCGCTCCCGTGATCTCGTCGTCGGCCAGCGCGGCCAGGGCGCCGTTGACCTCGTCGAGCGGGTAGGCGCGCGCGTGCGGTCGCAGGCCGATCTTCTGCGCCAGCGCCAGGAAGTCGCGCGCGTCCTGGCGGGTCATGTTGGCCACGCTGCGCAGCTGTCGCTCGCCCCAGAGCAAGGAGTCGTAGTCGAACTCTGGCATGCGATCGAGGTGAATCGCGTTGATCGCCACCACACCGCCCTTCCTCACCGCGCCGAGCGCGGCGACGACCACGTCGCCGGAAGGCGCGAAGGTGACGGCACGGTCGAGACCGACAGGCGGGCGCTGGGTGGCCGCGCCGACCCAGGTCGCTCCCATCTCCGCGGCCAGCGCAGCTCGCGAATCGCCGCGCGTGGCGACGTAGACTTCGCAGCCCCAAGCGCGCAAGACCGGCAACATCAGGTGTGCGGACGCGCCGTAGCCGTACAAGCCGACGCGCTCACCGCCCTCGACGCCGGCCACGCGGAGCGCGCGGAAACCGATCACGCCGGCGCAGAGCAGGGGCGCCGCATGCAGATCGTCGAGCCCCTCCGGAAGCGGGTGGGTGAAATCGGCCCGGGCATCGACGTATTCGGCATAGCCGCCATCGACGTCGTAACCGGTGTACGCCGGGCGGTCACAGAGGTTTTCCCGATCGCTCAGGCAGTACCGGCAGGTGCCGTCGGTCGAACCGACCCACGATACGCCGACGCGCATACCGAGGGGGCGCTCCGCGGTGGCCCCGGCGACGACCTCCCCGACGATCTGATGGCCCGGAACGACAGCCTCGCGATGCGGCTCGAGCTCGCCGGCCGTGATGTGCAGATCGGTGCGACACACCCCGCAGGCGCGGACCTTCAAGCGCAGGTTGCCTGGCGCGAGATGCTCCGGCGCGACCGTCTCGATGGTGAGGGGGACCTTGGTCCCGACATGCTCGCGGTGCAACACGGCCCGGCGATACGAATCCATACCGTCAATCATAGGTCACTCGCCGCCGCTGTTCAGGGCTGGCGATCCTCTGCGCCTAACGCTTGGCCGTTCCCGGGGGTCTGTGCGGACGGAGGTCGAGAACATGGTCGCAAAGCTCATTCGTATCGTGACTTTCGGTGCCGCCCTTGCCATCCCGGCGGTCGGATACGCGCAGTCAGGCCCGCCCGGGCCGCCTCCGGACGAGGGGAGGGGCGACCGGGCCAACGTGCACGTCGCCTGCGCCGCCGACGTCGAACGGCTGTGCAAGGACGCCAAGGCCGGCCACGGTCACGTCCGCGAGTGCCTCAAGGCCCATGAGGCCGACCTGTCCGACGGCTGCAAGGCCGCCCTTCAGGAGGCCCGCGAGCACCATCACCCGCACGGCTGACCAGGTCGTCGGATCGAACCGCTGAGGCAGCCAACGGGGACCGGCGCACTCGGGAGAGAACGTGTCAGCGGGCGTCGTATCACCTAGCTCGATGAGGGCCCGGCTCGCGGGCGACCCTGGAATCACCGACTCTCACGCCAATGGCGTGCTGCTGGTCGAATCCGACGACCTGACCCGCCACGTCCTGAAGTGGCTGCTCGCCTCCGACCGCCGGGAGTGCGTGGCGGTGGGATCTGCAGAAGAGGCGCAACAGCTTCTGGCCACCCACGAACCGGCCCTGGTGGTCACGGATCTCAACCTGTCGGGGCGAGAAAAGGGGATCGATCTGCTGGTCTGGATGTCGAGGAGCCCGCGTCTCCGAGACGTCCCCATGCTGTTGATGACCGGCGACAACTCCGGCGAGATCCGCTCGCTTCTCACCGCCGCCGGGCTCGATCACGTCGAGGTCCTCCCCAAGCCGTTCGAACGGACCGAGCTGAAGGAGCGGCTGGTGCGGTTGATGGCTGGGCAATAATGGATACGCAGCGGGCGGCGCGCCGGGGGCGAAAGTTCGCGTCGCGGCGCGCCGGGGCCCCTCTCTTCCCCGGTGCTTATGCTAGCGTCACGGTTGCGACGACGAAGTTCGAGGGCAGGAATTCAAAGGAGGTCGGTGAAATGCTGTGCGTTCGGGACATCATGACCGCCAAGGGGATTTACACGGTGGACTTCGACGCCTCCGCCGATGAAGCCGCGTGGGGACTGACGCGGAGACAGATTGGGGCGGCGCCGGTGCGAAATCGGCAGGGTGAGCTGGTGGGGATGTTGACCCAGGCCGACCTGGTCGATCCCGCTCCGCGGGAGTGGGTGAAGAAGGAGGCGACGGTCGGCGATCTGATGGATCCCGAGGTGACGGCGGTGTACGAGGACGACGCCGCGCTGGTGTGCGCGCACGAAATGGCCACCCGGAACCTTCACCGTTTGGTCGTCTTGAATACGGAGAACCAACTGGTCGGTATCGTCAGCGCCATGGATGTCGTGCGAGCGGTCGACAAGGGGCTCCCGTTCGCCGTGGGCGACATCTCCGGCCGTCCAGGGGTCGGAGTCCTCTAAGGAAGCTCGCGGCGTCTGCAGATCGGGTCACGGCGAGGCGTCACTGCAGGCCGGTCCGGATTTGCACGCCGGTCGCCAGAAGCTTCGTCACCGGGGTCTTGTCGGCGATCTCGAGAAGCCTGGTGATCTGCTCCGGGGTGAGCTTTCGTTGCAGCTCAATCGTGCGATCGATTCGCTCCTTGTCGCCGACCCGCAGCAGCTTGATGCCGACCTTGACGCTGCCGAGATCCCAGCCCTTCCGGTCGGCGTACATCCGTAACGTGATGGACGTGCAACCGGCCAGGGCCGCCAGCAGGAGTCCGGTGGGCGATGCGCCCCTGTCGCCCCCGCCCCGGGAGACGGGCTCATCGCAGGTCACGGTGTGGTGGCCTGTTGTGATTCTCTGCTCATAGGGAGCGGGGCCGCTCTCGAGGTCCGCCGCGATGACCAACACCTCGGCTACACCGGCTTCGCTAGACATGGCGTCGTTAGACATGGCTTCGCCGATTTTGCCACCAGTTCGGCCCTGGCGATCATCTCCGTGCGAAGGGCGCGGGGCTCACGCCAGCGCGAACAGGTCGACGAGGGTCCGTGCGCCGCGCTGGAATGCGACCGGTTCGGGCGAGAGGCGCGCGGCTTCCCGTTCGAGCTCGTCGAGCGCGTGATCGGCCAGGGCACGCTGCTCAGTCGTGAAGCGCGCGTCGGGCTCGAGGAGCTCCCGGCGAAACAGGACCAACACCTTGGCCATGAGATACCCGTGACCGCCGGTGGTCGCGTCCTCGAGCGACACCAACATCTGCCGTAACAGACCCATCCGCGCCTCGCGGGGCGCCGAGGCCACGATGAAAGGGGCCGGCGTCAGCTCGGAGGCGACCGGGGAGGGTATGGCTTCCGTCCTTATCCTGAAGTCAGCCATCTGGTCCCCTCCATGCACGCGCCAGCCGATATCGCACCGCTGGACGGATGAGACCAATCGGGTCCGCCCGAGTGCCCTGTAAGGGATCCCCGCCTTCGCAAGGGGCAGGGACGATGAGCGAGCGTGACCGACAGCGGTGATGGTCGCCACCATTTCGATAATCCCGACGACACGCGCTCGAACTTCCGAATGGTTGGGAGTGGCATCGCCGGGTTATCAAGCGACAGGTGCTCGCCTCGGCTTGCCTTCGCTTTGAGCGCCACCATGCTGATGACGGCCCTGTCGATGCGAGGTACGTCCTGCATGACTTTCAACCCTTTCGTCGGGACCTGGTCGAAGCGGGTCCATGACGCCGGCTGACTCACGCATCCTGACCATCAACGGCGGCTCGTCGAGCATCAAGTTCGCGCTCTTCGAGGTGGGCGACCCGCTCGGCCGGATCCTGGAAGGCAGCATCGAGCGGATCGGACTGCCGGAGGCGACCTTGGGCGTGAAAGGAGCGGGTCCCGCCGACACCGTGTCGCGGTCCGTGACCGCCCCGGATCACACGGCGGCGGTGAATGTTCTGATGGACTGGTTCGAGGAACGCGGTTGGCGCGACGGCGCCTTGGCCGCGGTGGGGCACCGCGTGGTGCATGGCGGTCCGAAGTACAGCGCGCCAGAGCGACTCACGGCGGAGGTGGTCCGGGAGCTCCGCCGCCTCAGTCCCTTCGATCCGGAGCATCTGCCGGAGGAGATCCTGCTCATCGAGGCCTGTCATCGCCGATTTCCAGACCTGCCGGCCGTGGCCTGCTTCGACACGGCATTTCACCATGACCTGCCGCGGGTCGCCCGGGTGGTGCCGATCCCGCGCCGCTACGAGGCCCTGGGGGTGCGGCGCTACGGTTTTCACGGACTGTCCTACGCCTTCCTGATGCGAGAGCTGGCCCGTGTGGCCGGCCCGGAAGCGGCCCACGGTCGGGTCATCCTCGCTCACCTCGGCAATGGCGCCAGTCTGGCGGCGGTGCGTGACGGTAAGCCCGTGGACACGAGCATGGGTTTCACGCCGGCGTCCGGAGTGCCGATGAGCACGCGCTCCGGCGATCTCGATCCCGGTCTGTTTTCCTTTCTCGCGCATACTGACGGGCTCGAGGCGAAGGAATTCAACGAGATGGTCAATCGAAGATCTGGGCTGCTGGGCGTCTCGGAGACCAGCTCCGACATGCGGGATCTCCTGCAGCGCGAGAGGCAAGACGTGCGGGCGGCCGAGGCGGTCGCGCTGTTTTGCTATCAGGTCAAAAAATGGATCGGTGCGTTCGCGGCGGCGCTGGGGGGCCTCGACACGTTGGTGTTCGCGGGGGGCATCGGGGAGCACGCGCCCCTGGTCCGCGCCCGGATCTGCGACGGCCTGGGGTTTCTGGGGATTGGCCTCGACGAAGGCCGCAACGCGGCGAGCGAAGGGACGATTTCGACGGCGGACAGCCCGGTGGTGGTTCGGGTCATTCACACCGACGAAGAACGCATGATCGCCGAGGAGGTGTGCCGCACCCTCGACCTCGGGGTCGTTGGACTGGTGGGAAACGTCGGCCAGGTCGGGCAGGCACGGCCATGACCACCGATACACTCTCGCCCGAGCTTCTCCGCAAGGTGGATGCCTACTGGCGCGCCGCCAACTATCTGGCCGTCGGACAGATCTATCTTTACGACAATCCGCTCTTGAAGCGGCCGCTGGCGCTCACCGACGTGAAGCACTTGCTGCTCGGGCACTGGGGGACGACGCCGGGACAGAACTTCATTTACGTGCACCTGAACCGGATCATCAAGAAGTACGACCTCGACATGATCTACGTCTCCGGCCCCGGGCACGGCGGCCCGGCCGTCGTGGGCAACACCTATCTCGAGGGAACGTACAGCGAGATCTATCCCAACATCAGCCAGGACGAGGCGGGCCTTCGCAAGCTGTTCCTGCAGTTCTCGTTTCCCGGGGGAATTCCCAGTCACGCCTCGCCGGAATGCCCGGGTTCGATCCACGAGGGCGGCGAGCTGGGCTATTCGCTCAGTCACTCCTTCGGGGCCGTGTTCGACAACCCCGATCTGATCGTCGCCTGTGTCGTCGGCGACGGCGAGGCGGAGACCGGCCCCTTGGCCACCGCCTGGCACTCCAACAAGTTTCTCGATCCCATCGCCGACGGTGCGGTGCTTCCGATCCTGCACCTCAACGGTTACAAGATCTCCAACCCCACCGTTCTCGCCCGGATCACGCGCGAGGAGCTCGAGCAGCTCCTGCACGGCTACGGTTGGACGCCGATCTTCGTGGAGGGCCATGAGCCGGGGCCGATGCACCAGGCGATGGCGGCGGCGCTCGACGCGGCGGTGGAGCGGATCAAGGCCATTCAGCAGGAGGCCCGCCTTCGGGGGACCGCCGTTCGACCGCGCTGGCCGATGATCGTCCTTGCCTCACCCAAGGGCTGGACGGGTCCCAAGGTGGTCGACGGCCTGCAGGTGGAAGGGACCTTTCGCTCGCACCAGGTACCGCTCTCGGATCCGGCCACCCATCCCGAGCACCTCCAACTGCTCGAGGCCTGGCTGAGGAGCTACCGGCCCGAGGAGCTCTTCGACCAGCAAGGACGCCTCTTGCCGGAGCTGGCCGAGCTCGCGCCCCAGGGCCAACGACGCATGGGCGCGAATCCTCATGCCAACGGCGGGGCGCTGCTTCGCGATCTGCGGATGCCGGACTTCCGCGACTATGCCGTCGCCGTCCCCGCGCCCGGGGCCCCCGGCATCGGCGACACCCACGTGCTGGGGCGTTTCCTGCGCGACGTCGTGAGGTTCAACGACGAGCAGCGGAACTTTCGGATGTTCGGTCCCGACGAGACGCTCTCGAACGGGCTCGAATCCGTCTTCGAAGCCACCAATCGCCAGTGGGACGCCGCCACCGTGCCGAACGACGAATTTCTGGCGCCCAGCGGGCGGGTGATGGAGATGCTCAGCGAGCACCAGTGCGAGGGGTGGCTGGAGGGCTATCTGCTCACCGGACGGCACGGCCTCTTCAACTGCTACGAGGCCTTCATCCACATCGTCGATTCGATGTTCAACCAGCACGCGAAATGGCTGAAGGTGACCGCCGGCCTGCCCTGGCGCCGCAAGATCGCCTCATTGAACTATCTCCTGGCCTCGCACGTGTGGCGCCAGGATCACAACGGGTTCACCCACCAGGATCCCGGTTTCATCGATCACGTCGTCAACAAGAAAGCCGAGATCGTGCGGGTCTACCTGCCGCCGGACGCCAACTGTCTCCTGTCGGTGATGGATCACTGCTTGCGCAGCCGCCACTACATCAACGTCGTGGTGGCCGGAAAGCACCCCGCGCCCCAGTGGTTGACGATGGAGGCCGCCGTTAAGCACTGCGCCGAAGGGATCGGCATCTGGCCGTGGGCCAGCAACGACCAGAGCACCGCGCCCGACGTGGTCATGGCTTGTTGTGGCGACGTGCCCACGCTGGAGACGCTGGCCGCCGTCTCCATCCTGCGCGAGCACCTGCCGGACCTGAAGATCCGGGTGATCAACGTGGTCGACCTCATGCGGCTGCAGCCGAAGAGCGAGCACCCGCACGGGCTCTCCGACGTGGACTTCGACGAGCTCTTCACCCGGGACAAGCCGGTCATCTTCGCCTTTCACGCCTATCCCTGGTTGATCCACCGGCTGACCTACCGCCGCACCAACCACGGCAACATTCACGTCCGCGGCTACAAGGAGGAGGGGACCATCACCACCCCCTTCGACATGACGGTGCTGAACGATCTCGATCGGTTTCATCTGGTGATGGACACCATCGACCGCCTGCCGCAGACCGGGGACCGGGGCGTCTACCTCAAGCAACGGCTCAGAGACAAGCTGATCGAGCACCGGCAATACATCGACAAATACGGCCTGGATCTGCCGGAGGTTCGGGACTGGAAGTGGAACGTGGCGAGCGCGGGCGTGATGCGATCGCCGCCATGAACAGTCGGAGTCGAGTGCTAAGGGTTGTCGTATGGGGTGCCGCCGGCTAGGGTGAGGACCAATGGATCCCCGAAACGTCAAGCGTATCCTGGTGCCGACCGATTTCGCCGACCCGTCGAGCGACGCGCTGGCGACGGCGATGGCCTTTGCGCATATCTCGGGCGCGACGCTCGATCTCGTCCACGTGACGTTGGGCTCGACCTTCGTCCTGCCGCCGCCGCTCGATCTGGCGACGCTCGATACGACCAAGGTGAGCGAGCACGTGGCCCGGGAGCTGGCCGTCGAGGAGGAGCGGGTGCGGGCGGTCGGTCTCGCCTGCGAGACGGCCGCTCTGGTGGGTGCCCCCGATGAGGAGATCGTCACCAGGGCGCGCGAAACCGGCGCCGGGCTCATCGTCATGGGAACCCACGGGCGGAGCGGCCTCGCTCATGCCCTCTTCGGGAGCGTGAGTGAACGAGTGCTCCGCCACACTCCCTGCCCGTTGCTGGTCGTTCCCAATGCTGTTCATGCGAAGTAGGCGTTTTCGTCGGGGCGGCTGATCCAAATGCCCGACGCTGCACCCAAACCGCCCGAACCGGGGACCTCGCGCCGCATGGCGCTGCTGCTCCCTTTGATGTTGGCGGGGATGTGGTTCTGGAAGACGTCCGCCGAAGGGTCAGGGCAACCGCCCGTCGCCTACTCGCAACTCTACCAATGGGTCAACGAGGGCAAAGTCGAATCGGTCCTGCTCGACGGCGAGGTCGTCGATGCGACCTTGAAGAGCCCCGAGCCGCTCGACGGCCGACAGGTCAAGAGCTTCCAGTCCAACGCCGCCCCCAATGACCCGCAGCTTCTCCCCCTGCTCCGGGAGAAGGCGGTGCGCATCAACGTCAAGAGCCAGAAGCAGCCGTTCGGCATTCAGCTCATCTTCACGCTGCTGCCCTGGGTCCTCATCATCGCGGCCTGGGTCTGGATGTCCAAGCGGGCCAAGGGGATGCTCGGCGCCGGCGGCATGCTGGGCGGCATCATCAAGAACCAGAGCCGCAAGTTCGACAAGGCCACCTCGGTGAACGTGACCTTCGAGGACATCGCCGGCCTGAAGGCGGCCAAGTCCGACCTGCAGGAGATCGTGCAGTTTCTGAAGGAACCAGAGCGGTTCCAGCGCCTCGGTGGCAAGGTTCCACGCGGCGTCCTCCTGGCCGGGCCTCCCGGAACCGGCAAGACGCTGCTGGCGCGCGCGGTGGCGGGTGAATCGGGGGTCCCCTTCTTCTCCATCAGCGGCTCGGAGTTCATCGAGATGTTCGTCGGTCTGGGGGCGGCGCGGGTCCGCGATCTCTTCAAGGAGGCCAAGAAGAGCGCGCCCACCATCGTGTTCATCGACGAGATTGACGCCGTGGGGCGTTCCCGCGGCGCGGGGCTCGGCGGCGGCAACGACGAGCGCGAGCAGACCCTCAACCAGTTGCTCTCGGAGATGGACGGGTTCGACCGCACCGATCTGGTGGTGGTCATCGCCGCGACCAATCGCCCCGACGTGCTCGACCCTGCGCTGCTCCGGCCCGGGCGCTTCGACCGGCGCATCCTCGTCGACCGGCCCGAGCTGGCGGCGCGCAGGGCGATCCTCGGCGTGCACGCCAAGGGGAAGCCGCTGGCGGCCGACGTCGATCTCCAGATCGTCGCCCAGAACACCCCCGGGTTTTCAGGCGCCGATCTGGCCAACCTGGTCAACGAGGCGGCGCTCTCGGCGACGCGCAAGGGGCGAGAGACGATCGCCGCCGACGACTTTGCGGAGGCCTTCGACAAGATCGTGCTCGGCGATCCGCGCGAGGCGAAGCTGGACCCCAAGGAAAAGCGGCGCGTCGCTGTTCACGAGTCCGGGCACGCGGTGGTGGCGCGCTTCTCGCCGGAGGCGGAGCCGCTCCACCGGGTGACCATCATCCCGCGCGGGATGGCGCTCGGCGCCACCCAGCAGAGCCCGGGTGCCGATCGCCACCTGATGGCACAGGCGGAGCTCGAGTCCCGCTTGCGGGTCCTCATGGGCGGCTACGCCTCCGAGCGCCTCATCTTGGGGAGCATCTCGACGGGCGCGGAGAACGATCTCAAGGAGGCCACCCGTCTGGCCTCTCACATGATGGCCCACTACGGGATGAGCGAGCGCCTCGGTCCCGTCTACTACGACCATGAAGCCGAGCATCCCTTCCTCGGGCAGCGCATCGGGACCGAGAGCGGGACCAGCTCGTCGACGATCACGGTGATCGAGGAGGAGGCGCGGCGGGTGCTGGCCCGCGCCCTCGAAGAGGCGACGGCGATGCTGACGGAGCGCCGGGGAGAGCTGGACAGATTGATCGTCGCGTTGCTCGAGCACGAGACGCTCGAACGTGACGATCTCGCGGTGATTCTGGGGCCGGCTCTCGATCCGAGCCAGCTGCCGAGCCAGCTGCCGAGCCAGCTGCCGAGCGAGGCGCCGTCGCCAGTACCCGCGACCGGGGACGGCGAAGCGGGCGGGCGCCCACCGGTCTGACCGAGCCCGCGATCTCGGACTGGACGCCGTCCCTCCTCGGACCTAGATCAAGCTCCCGGTGAAAACGTCACCTGCGGCGCAACGTGCGCTGGGTACAGTTCTGAGGTGATCGTGCGACGCCCAGTCGAGGAATGGTCATGAACAATTTGGATCCCATCAGGCACCCGCTCCTTGGTCTGCTGTCGGCGGACATCGCCGGCGTCGAATCCTTGATGGAGCTCGCCCTCGACGTGCGCTGGTCGTGGAACCACGCCACCGACCGCGTGTGGCGGCAACTCGAGCCCGAGTTGTGGAACCTCACCCACAATCCGTGGAGCGTCCTCCTGACCGCCTCGCGCGATCGGATCGAGGGCGTCTTGGCGGATCCCGCCTTCCGCAAGGACGTCGACGATCTGGTGCAGACCAGGCGGCGCGTCCAGGACTCCGGCGCTTGGTTCCAGCAGAAACATTCGAACGGTCCCCTCACCTGCATCGCCTACTTCAGCATGGAGTTCATGTTGAGCGAGGCGCTGCCCATCTACTCGGGCGGTCTGGGCAACGTCGCCGGCGATCAGCTGAAGGCCGCCAGCGACCTGGGCGTGCCGGTGGTCGGCGTGGGCCTGCTCTATCAACAGGGCTACTTCCGGCAAGTCATCGATCGCAGCGGAGCGCAGCAGGCGCTCTTCCCTTACAACGATCCGGGGCAGCTGCCCATCACCCCGCTCCGGCGGGCGAACGGCGAGTGGCTGCGTCTGGAGATCGCTCTCCCGGGATATTCGGTCTGGCTGCGCGCCTGGCAGGTCCAGGTCGGTCGGGCAAAGCTGTACCTCCTCGACAGCAACGACCCGGCGAATGTTCCTGCTCATCGCGGAATCACCAGCGAGCTCTATGGCGGCGGTCCGGAGCTGCGCCTCCAGCAGGAGCTCCTGCTCGGCATCGGCGGATGGCGGCTTCTCGCGGCGCTCGGTCTTCGGCCGGAGGTCTGTCACCTGAACGAAGGGCACGCCGCGTTCGCGGTGCTCGAGCGGGCGCGAAGCTACATGGAAGAGACCGGCGAGCCCTTCGACCGGGCCCTGGCCGTCACCCGCGCGGGGAACCTCTTCACCACCCACACGGCCGTGGCCGCCGGTTTCGATCGCTTCTCACCGGAGCTGGTGGGGCAATACCTGGGCGGATACGCCGAAAGGAGGCTGGGCCTGACCGTGCGGGAACTGCTGGCGCTCGGCCGCGCGAATCCAGACGACTCGTCGGAGCCCTTCAACATGGCCTACCTGGCCATCCGCGGCAGCGGATCCGTCAACGGTGTGAGCCGCCTGCACGGGAAGGTGAGCCGGCAGATCTTGGCGAACCGCTTTTTCCCCGCTGGCCGGTGGAGGAAGTGCCGGTGGGACACGTGACCAATGGTGTCCACGTGCCCGAGCTGGGATTCGGCGGCCGCCGACCAGCTCTGGACCGCAGCCTGTGGAAAGGATCGTTGGCTGGGAACCTGCGAGAACAGCGGAAGCCACCATTCGCAAGATGTCCCCGGACGCAGCTGTGGCAGTTTCGGCGGGCGGCCAGCGCGCCTTTCATCGAGTACGCGCGCGAGCGGTTGTCGCGGCAGCGTGCCGCTTCGGGTGCGCCGCCCGAGGCCGTCGAAGAGGCGAGGCATCTCTTCGATCCCGACACGCTCACGCTCGGCTTCGCGCGGCGCTTCGCGACCTACAAGCGGCCCAACCTGCTGCTGCACGACCCGGAGCGGCTGCTGCGCCTCCTGAGAATCCGCGAGCGCCCGGTGCAGCTGATCATCGCCGGCAAGGCCCACCCGGCGGATCAGGCCCGGGCAGGCGCTGATCCAGCAATGGATCGCAGTTCATCCGACGGCCGGAGGTTCGATCCCACGTCGATCTTCCTGAGTGACTACGACATGCTGCTGACGGAGCAACTGGTGCAGGGTGTGGACGTCTGGATCAACACGCCCCGGCGACCGTGGGAGGCCTGCGGCACCAGCGGCATGAAGGTGCTGGTCAACGGCGGCCTCAATCTCTCCGAGCTCGACGGCTGGTGGGCGGAGGCCTATGCGCCGGAGGTCGGCTGGGCCATTGGCGACGGCCAGGAACATGGCGACGATCCCGCCTGGGATGCCGCCGACGCCGAGGCGCTCTACGATCTGCTCGAACGTGAGGTGATCCCGGAGTTCTATTCGCGGGACGCCGCCGGTGTCCCGCTCGCCTGGGTGGCCAGGGTTCGCGAGAGCATGGCGCGCCTGACGCCACAGTTCTCGGCCGAGCGCGCCGTCCGCGAATATACCGAGGAGCACTACCTTCCCGCCGCCGCGGCCTACCGCGCGCGGACCGCCGATCACGGCGCGCTGGGCGGTCGCATCTCCCAGTGGCGGCGCGCCCTCGAGGAGGGATGGGGCGCGATACGCTTCGTGAGAGTGACGGTCGAAGCAGATGACGACGGGCAGGTCTTCGACGCGCGGGTGTATCTGGGCGATCTCGACCCGCAGGCAATTCGCGTCGAGCTCTATGCCGATGGCGCGGGGATCGGCGCGCCCATTCGGCAAGAAATGAAGTCCGTGGCGCCGCAGGAGGCGAACGTCTTCGGCTACCGTGCGCGGGTTCCTGGCGGCCGTCCTGCAGCCGACTACACGGTGCGGCTGATGCCGAGCTTCCCCGGGGTGGCGGTTCCGCTGGAAGCGGCACACATTCTGTGGTCGCGGTGACAGCGCCGTCTTATGGATCTCGACGTCCGCTCGGGGCGGTTGGTCTTCGCCATCCCCCCGGCACCGCAGCCGTCAGACGATCGGCCTCGGCCGGCCCCCAGGAACCCGGCTCGTACGAAAGGGGCGGGGTGGGCAGATCGAGGACCGGATTGACGATGCGCCACTCTTCGAGGACAGCGTCCTCGCCCGCGAAGAGGTTGCCGTCGCCCCGCATGGCGTCGCCCAGCAGGCGCTCATAGGGCAGCATGTCCTGGGCTTGGTCTTCAGACACCAGCAGCTCGACCTCGCGACCCACCATCGCTTCGCCCGGGCGCTTGACGCGCAGGCCGAGTGCCAGGGCGGTCACGTCGGGGCCGACGCGAAAGCGGAGGTACTGCGGCGAGGCAGGATCTCTGGGGTAGACCGCCTGCGGCGGTGGTTTGAATTGGACCAGCACTTCGATGGCGTCGGCGGCCAGGCATTTGCCGGCGCGAATGAAGAACGGCACGCCGGCCCACCGCCAGGTGTCGATCCGCAGCTCGACGGCCGCGAAGGTTTCGACGGTGGAGCCGGGGGCCACGTCCGTCTCGTCGCGGTAGCCGCGAAACTGGCCGCGCACGACGTGCCCGGCGTCGAGCGGCGCCACCGCCCTCAGGATGCGCGCCTTTTCGTTCCGGACGGCCTCGACCTCGTTGTCGACCGGGGGGTCCATCGCCAAGATCGCGGTGAGCTGGAGCAGGTGGTTCTGGATGACGTCCCGGATCGCGCCTGTCTCCTCGTAGAACCGACCTCGACCCCGGACGCCGAAGCTCTCGGCCATGGTGATCTGCACGTTGTCCACGTGGTCGCGGTTGAGCACCGATTCCAGGATCCCGTTGGCGAAGCGGAAATAGAGCAGGTTCAGCACCGGCTCTTTTCCCAGGAAGTGGTCGATCCGAAAGATCGAGGGCTCGGGGAGGATCTTGTGGAGCGTGTCGTTGAGCGCGCGCGCCGAGGCGAGATCGCGCCCGAACGGCTTTTCCAGCACCACCCGCGCCCCCACGGAACATCCCGACGCGCCGAGGCCGCCGACCACCTCCCCGAAGGCGCTGGGCGCGATCGCCAGGTAATAGAGTGGGCACTTGGCTCCCCCCAGCTCGCGTCGCAGGCGCTCGAAGGTGGCGGCGTCGGCGTAGTCGCCGTTGACGTAGCGCAGGAGCGCGCTCAGCTTGTCGAACGCGCCGGGATCGAAAGATCCGTGATGCTGGAGGCTGTCTCGGGCACGCGCCCGCAGCTGCTCGAGCGAGCGCACCGATCTGGCGACGCCGATGACGGGCACGTTCAGATTGCCTTTGCGGACCATCGCTTGCAGCGCCGGGAAAACCTGCTTGTAGGCGAGGTCGCCCGTGACGCCGAAGATGACCACCGCATCGGAACGCAGCGGGGTGGTCATGCGTTCCCCCTGTCATTCGGCTTGCGCTGCGCATCCGCGACGTAAGCGCCAATCATCCGCAGGTAGCGCTCGGTGATCTCGCGGGCGGTTTCGCTCCGCGATTTCTCGCCGGCCACGTAACCCTTCAGGGCCTCCTGCCATTCCGTCCGCCCGACTGCGAAGCCGACGAAGCCCGGGACGGGGGCGGCGGCCGCCAACCACTGCAAGACGCGTTCGATGGAGGCGCCGCGACCGAGGATGATGCAGACCACTTCCTCTCGGCCTGCCCCGGATCTCGCCTGCGCGACGACGCTGGCGCAATCGGCCGAGCTCTCGAGGCCCTCGATCTTCCAGATGTCCGGCTCCACGCCACCCTGCTGCAGCTCGCGCAACGCCTCGACCACCAGCGCTGGTCGCAGCTCGCGGTCGTAGCTCTCCTGACCCCCGCGCCGATCGAGCTGGAGGGCGGTGGCCGGAACCAGCAGTTCGAACAAGAACCTCCTGCCGCGGGCGTGCAGCCAATCCGACAGGGTCGCCAGGCGCTTCGTCTGGCGAAGGTTCAGCTCGCGATCGCCCTCGGGCTGATAGCGAACCAGGACCTTGGAGAAGTCGGGGTCGAAGGACTCGATGTGCCGCCCGAAATCTTCCCCGTATTCGAACTGGAACTCGGCCTGGCCCGATCTCTCCACCGGCATCGCCAGCGGAAAGCCGGCGGCCTTGGCCCTTCGTGCGACGGCGGCGCCGAACTGTTCGTCGACCAGCACGCCGGAGAGGTCTCGTGGCGCGCCGCGCGCGATGGCGCCCTCGAACGCCTCGAAGATGAGAATCCTTCGTGTCGGTGACCTTGGCCTGGATTTCGGGAGAGAGCGGCTCCACCGCGCCGAACAGACCCTTCGAAAACGAGCTCCGATGGTCGAAGGCCACGAGATAGAGCGACTTGTCGTATCCCAGCTTCACGATGGGTCCCCAGGATAAGGTAGGCCGACGGGCATCGGGCGCAAGCAGGAAGGAGATCAGCGATGAGCATCGAGCGCGAAAAGCAGCTTGCGGCCGAAGCCGCGGCGGGACTCGTCGAGTCGGGAATGACCCTCGGCCTCGGCACCGGTTCGACAGTTGCCTACCTCCTCCCGGCGCTGGCGCGCCGCCGGATCTCCCTGCGCTGCGTCGCCTCGTCGGTGAGGACCGCGGAGATCGCGCGCCAGCTGGGCCTGCAGGTCGAACCCTTCGAGCGGCTCGACCGGTTGGACCTGGTCATCGACGGCGCCGATCAGATCGCCCCCGACGGCTGGCTGATCAAAGGCGGTGGCGCCGCTCATACCCGAGAGAAGGTCATCGCCGCGGCAACCGATCGATTCGTGGTCATCGCCGACGCGAGCAAGCTCGTGCCGGCGCTTCATTGTCCGGTCCCGCTCGAGCTGCTCCCGTTTGGCCTGCCGGCGACGATGCGGCGGCTGGGGCTCGTGACCCTGCGCGACGTGCCGCGCAGCCCCGACGGCGGGATCATCGCCGATTACCGGGGACCACTCGACGATCCGGCGGCTCTCGCCGCCCGGCTGGAGGCCACTCCGGGCGTGGTCGAACATGGTCTCTTTCCACCGACGATGGTCTGTGAGGCCCTTATCGGGCGGGTCGTCGGGCGGGGCGAGTCGGTCGAGCGGCTGGCGTTCAAGCCGCGATCCTCATGACGAGCGTCGTGTCCTCAAGCCCCGGTAGCGGCGGATGAGAGCGTTGGTCGACGCGTCGTGGGAGAGCTGCGGCTCGGCGCTGCTCTCGAGCTCGGGGATGATTCGCGACGCCAAGGCCTTGCCCAGCTCGACCCCCCATTGATCGAAGGAGTCGATTCCCCAGATCACGCCCTGGGTGAAGACGCTCTGCTCATAGAGCGCGACGAGCGTCCCCAGAATTTTCGGCGTCAGCTCCTCGGCCAAGATCACGTTGGTCGGTCGGTTCCCTTCCATGATCCGGTGCGGAATGATCGCCGCCGCGGCCCCCTCGGCGCGCACCTCCGCCTCCGTCTTGCCGAAGGCCAGCGCTTCAGCCTGGGCGAACACATTCGACATCAGGATGTCGTGGTGATCCTCGAGCGGATTGAGCGACCTGCCGAACCCGATCAGGTCCAGCGGGATGAGCTTCGTTCCCTGATGAATCAGCTGGTAGAAGCTGTGTTGCCCGTTGGTCCCCGGCTCGCCCCAGTAGACGCCGCCGGTCTGATAGTCGACCGCGGCTCCGTCCACCCGCACGTGCTTGCCGTTCGACTCCATCGTCAGCTGCTGAAGGTAGGCCGGGAACCGCTTGAGGTACTGCTCGTAGGGCATCACGCCAAAGCTCTGCGCCCCGAAGAAGTCGCCGTAAATTCTCGATCTCATCGAGCGTGATGAATCCGCGCCCGGAAATCGCCTGCTCGAGAATGCTTTGCTTGGCCTTCAAGCTCTTGAGGTCCGTATCCAGGAGCACGACGCACTGCGTGAAGTAGCCGAAGGCCACCAGATCGCCCGAGAGCTCCTGCAGCGCCGCATCGGCATCGGCGGATCTATTCAAGGCATCGGTGTTCTGAATCGCCGAACCCTGCCCCGTGATCGCCTCGCGCATGAGAGCCACGAAGGACTGCCGGGCGGAGAGCCAGCGCTGCCAGAAGCCGCGCAGCAGCTTCTCGGCATCGGTCTTTGTCCAAGAAATGAACCGCGTGACCCAGCGGTATTCAAAATCCAAGCGATTTAGGATATCCAACAATCCCCGGCGTCGAGGTGTTGGGAAATCCGCCGATCGAGAGCACCTGGACGTGGTAATCGCCGAGCTTGGGCGCAAAGCCACCGGTCAGCGGCGTATCGGTCGAGCAGGCTGTCGAGAATACATGGGCACCGCGGGCGCATTCACGCGGATGAGTCTTCGGCGACACGCAGGCGTGCAGGTACGTGCAGGTCTCATCATCCGAGAGCATCCGGATCTCCTTCAAGCACGCCGGCGAGCAGATGGGCGATGTCATCGCGTGTCTTGGTGAAGTGCGCGAGCGCATCGCTGGTACGAGCTCGAGACCGCATCGCCCGCCCTCGTAGAACCACCTCGCGACGCGGTTGGCGACATCCGGGGCCGGCAGATACACGAGCGTCAGATAGCGCGTGCTGTCGTAGTAGCGATCGCCCTGGAAGAGCAGCCGCCGCTCCTCATCGAGCAGATGCGTGAGCGGATCCGGCCACGTGGGCATTCGGATAGCTGCGCCTCGCGCCGTCGATGCGATCCGCATAGATCGCCCAGCCGCCCGTCAGGCGCTTGAAGGTGTTGTTGATCTGCGCCGTCGTGATGACGAGCTCGGCCTCGGTGGCGCTGTCCAAGTCCGGGCCCCGAAAGGTAAACGTCGTCTGAAACGAGCCGTTCTTGTTGAAGACGACCCCGGGCGCCACGAGCATCGCCCAGGGCAGATGATCGCTGAACCGATCCGGGTGTCTTTTTGTGTTCCGAGAGGGTGAAGACCGCATAGCGTCCGCGTCCGATCATGAGCGCCGACGGCGGCGATTGCCACGCCCAGATCACAAGCACAGGAGCATCACGGTAGCTCATGCTCTCAGCCCCGGTAGAAGGCGCCGTAGAGAAAGCTCGCCGGAACACATCCCAGAAGGAGGGATCTCTTCTTGGCGGCGGCGACGAAGACGACATGCAGGAAAGACCCCGGCGGGATCGCGTACCAGGTGCCCAAGGGGAAGGTGAGCGCCGCCACGAGCGTGTAGAGCACGAGCGCCAGCTGGCGCGGGATGCCCATGACCAGTTGCGGCTTGATCGCCGACTGATGAATGGGGATTTCAAAACCTTCGGTGTCGCATCGGAGCTCCTCCTGTCTCTCAAAACGCCGCGCCGCCGGCAAAGCCGAACAGCGGCAGAAAGAAGGTCGTGGCGGCGAAGGCGATGGTGAGACCAAAGGCGACCGTGACGAGCTTTCGCATGCCGCTCCCGCCTTCCGAGAACGCCATGCCCAGTCCCGTGATGACCACCGCGGCGACGCCCGCGATCTTGGCCACCGGCCCGGTCAGTGAATTCAGAAAGTTCTTCAAGGGCGTCTCCCAGGGCATGCCGGGCGCGCGCCTGCGCGCTGTACTTACGAGAGGGCGAGCGCCAGGAGGCGAATGCAGCTTGCCAGTGCGAAGACGCTGCGAAGGACGAATGGAGCTTCGATCGTAAATCATAGGGAGATCCTCTTGAGGTGGAGTGCGGAGGGCAGCGACAGGCAGTCATGCGACACGCTCCAAGCTCATACTTGCCGTCCTCAAAGCCGCGAACGCGCACGACTTCGGGCACGAGCCGTCGAAAGCGCGTGCCTCGCGCGGTCGCACTAGTCGATCGCCTGGATGGGCACGATCAGATTGATCGTGTCGGCGATGAGCTCGGGGATCGGCACCTGGCCGGCCTTGCGGATCAGCGTCTCGACGCGCCGCAAGGCCTGAATCGGGGTCGCGGTGTCGCTATGGATCGTGCAGATGCCGCCGGGATGGCCCGTGCCCCAGGCCTCGAGCATCGCAGTTGATCTCGGCGCCGCGCACCTCGCCCACGATGATCCGGTCGGGGGCAACCCGAAGGCAGCCCTCGACGAGCTGCGCGGCCTCGTGGACGCCCTCGATCACGCGGTAGCTGTGCCACTCCTTCGCGCGGACCTGCAGCTCGAGCACCTTCTCGATGGTCGCGACGCGCTGATGCAGATCTCGCAGCTCATCGATGATGGCGTTGGTGAGTGTGGTCTTGCCGGTCTTCGTGCCGCCCACGACCAGGATGTTCTTGCGCTCATGCACCGCGCGCACGATGGCCTCGCGCTGCGCCTCGCTCATGATGCCGGCCGCGACGTATTCGTCGAGCGAGATGATGCGCGGCGGGCGCTTCGGATGTTGAAGCACGGCGCGGGCACGACCGGCGGCAGATCCCCGTGAAAGCGAAACCCCTGACCGGCACTGGTACAAGTAGGGTTGCACTGGTACAAGTAGGGTTGCACTGGTACAAGTAGGGTTGCACTGGTACAAGTAGGGTTGCACTGGTACAAGTAGGGTTGCACTGGTACAAGTAGGGTTGCACTGGTACAAGTAGGGTTGCACTGGTACAAGTAGGGTTGCACTGGTACAAGTAGGGTTGCACTGGTACAAGTATGGTTGCACTGGTACAAGTAGGGTTGCACTGGTACAAGTAGGGTTGCACTGGTACAAGTAGGGTTGCACTGGTACAAGTAGGGTTGCACTGGTACAAGTAGGGTTGCACTGGTACAAGTAGGGTTGCACTGGTACAAGTAGGGTTGCACTGGTACAAGTAGGGTTGCACTGGTACAAGTAGGGTTGCACTGGTACAAGTAGGGTTGCACTGGTACAAGTAGGGTTGCACTGGTACAAGTAGGGTTGCACTGGTACAAGTAGGGTTGCACTGGTACAAGTAGGGTTGCACTGGTACAAGTAGAGTTGCACTGGTACAAGTAGGGTTGCACTGGTACAAGTAGGGTTGCACTGGTACAAGTAGGGTTGCACTGGTACAAGTAGGGTTGCACTGGTACAAGTAGGGTTGCACTGGTACAAGTAGGGTTGCACTGGTACAAGTAGGGTTGCACTGGTACAAGTAGGGTTGCACTGGTACAAGTAGGGTTGCACTGGTACAAGTAGGGTTGCACTGGTACAAGTATGGTTGCACTGGTACAAGTAGGGTTGCACTGGTACAAGTAGGGTTGCACTGGTACAAGTAGGGTTGCACTGGTACAAGTAGGGTTGCACTGGTACAAGTAGGGTTGCACTGGTACAAGTAGGGTTGCACTGGTACAAGTAGGGTTGCACTGGTACAAGTAGGGTTGCACTGGTACAAGTAGGGTTGCACTGGTACAAGTAGGGTTGCACTGGTACAAGTAGGGTTGCACTGGTACAAGTAGGGTTGCACTGGTACAAGTAGGGTTGCACTGGTACAAGTATGGTTGCACTGGTACAAGTAGGGTTGCACTGGTACAAGTATGGTTGCACTGGTACAAGTAGGGTTGCACTGGTACAAGTAGGGTTGCACTGGTACAAGTAGAGTTGCACTGGTACAAGTAGGGTTGCACTGGTACAAGTAGGGTTGCACTGGTACAAGTAGGGTTGCACTGGTACAAGTAGGGTTGCACTGGTACAAGTAGGGTTGCACTGGTACAAGTAGGGTTGCACTGGTACAAGTAGGGTTGCACTGGTACAAGTAGGGTTGCACTGGTACAAGTAGGGTTGCACTGGTACAAGTAGTGAGTTGCACTGGTACAAGTAGGGTTGCACTGGTACAAGTAGGGTTGCACTGGTACAAGTATGGTTGCACTGGTACAAGTAGGGTTGCACTGGTACAAGTATGGTTGCACTGGTACAAGTAGGGTTGCACTGGTACAAGTAGGGTTGCACTGGTACAAGTAGGGTTGCACTGGTACAAGTAGGGTTGCACTGGTACAAGTAGGGTTGCACTGGTACAAGTAGGGTTGCACTGGTACAAGTAGGGTTGCACTGGTACAAGTAGGGTTGCACTGGTACAAGTAGGGTTGCACTGGTACAAGTAGGGTTGCACTGGTACAAGTATGGTTGCACTGGTACAAGTAGGGTTGCACTGGTACAAGTAGGGTTGCACTGGTACAAGTAGGGTTGCACTGGTACAAGTAGAGTTGCACTGGTACAAGTATGGTTGCACTGGTAC